>JAMPAT010000027.1 GCA_023667095.1 Bacteroidales bacterium | reverse complement strand
ACAAGCAGTATGCTATTTCTGAGAACTACGCCAAGGGGTTCGCGGAGGGTGAAGCCAGAGGTGAATCGAGGGGTGAAGCCAGAGGCCGTAGGGAAAGTGTGCTTGAGCTTGCCAAGGCAATGAAGGCAGAGGGGCTGACTCTGGAGCAGATTGCCAAAATCACTGGCCTGCAGCTCTCTGAAATCAGTAATTTATAGTTGTGAATTGCTGATTCCAATTTCAGAATAAAAGTAAATATTTGCTGAGAAGTAGAGAAATTTTATCTGATGATGAAGATCTCTATTATAATGTGCCTGTAAAAAGAGACATGAGGCTTCTTTTGTGTTCAAGAACTAAGCAGTGAATGGCCTCCTGTCGGAGATAGAAACACAGGCAGACATTATAAGATAGCCATGTTTTACGAAAACTTTGACAATGCAGCCAATGGTGTAACCTTTAAATGACAGGCCGCTTTAAAGCAGACAAAACCCGGAGACAAATCCAAAAAATGTCTCCGGGTTCATTGTATAATGTCGTAAGTAGCCTGCTATGACAGTTTCTGCCTTATCCTGCTGATACGGGCAGAAAATTCATCGCGGCCGATAAAGCTTACGATGTCAGCGATTCCCAGACCGCTGGATGTTCCGGCAAGGGCAAGCCTCAGACAGTTCATTACCTTGCCCATAGGCCATTCACGGCTGCGGATAAACTGCTCCACAGGGTACTCTATGCCTTCCTTGGTGAACTCTGTTATCTTCAGTTCGCTGCCAGGGGAAGGGACTGTACAGCCGTCTGATGCAGCACTCTCGCAGGCAGTAACTGCAAGGCTTTCGGCAGCAGGGCCATATGTACCTTTGCCGCTGGCAATGAAGTCAGCAACCTGGAGAGCCAGGCTGTAGTTCTCCTCTTTCCAGAATTTTGCCACATCCTTTTCTGCATATTCCGAAGGAGCCACAAAGAGATATGATGCAATGTTCCAGAAGTCAGCCACGAAAGATGCCCTTTCCTGAATCAGTGCCACAGCATTCTCAACATATCCGCGGGTGAAAATCCTGTTCTTGAAGTCAGCTCCCTGAGGAGTCATTTCAGAACCGGCAGTCAAGGCACACTTAGGGCAGTCGACAACCTGGATTCCATGTTCTTCCAGCACTGGAATGAACAATACGGCAAGTTCTGCTGCACTCTTTGTACGGAGGTATTCCTTGTTGTACCATTTTGCCTTGTCCGGGTTGAAGCGTGCACCGGACTTTATGACGCGCTCAAGGGAGAACGCCTCTATCAGCTCCTGCATAGTGAACAGTTCACGGTCATCTCCGGGATTCCATCCGAGCATTGCAAGCAGGTTGACAAATGCTTCAGGGAAATATCCGTCCTCACGGTATCCGCGAGACACTTCTCCCTCAGGGTTAACCCATTTAAGAGGAAAGACAGGGAATCCGAGACGGTCGCCATCCCTTTTGCTCAGCTTTCCTTTGCCGTCCGGCTTCAGCAGCAGGGAGAGATGGGCGAAACGCGGCATTGTGTCCTGCCATCCGAATGCCTCATATAGCAGATAGTGCAGAGGCAGGGACGGAAGCCATTCCTCGCCGCGGATTACCTCTGTAATTTCCATAAGATGGTCATCCACAATGTTAGCAAGGTGGTATGTAGGCAGTTCATCTGCCCTTTTCCACAGTACCTTGTCATCAAGTGTGTCTGTATTTATCTCCACATGTCCGCGGATAAGGTCGTCCATCTTGACAACCCTGTTTTCCGGCATCCTGAACCTGATGGTCCAGTCCGTATGTGTTTCCAGAAGAGGTTTCCATTCGTTCTCAGGCATTGAGAGGGAGTTGCGGAGTGACATCCTTGTGATATGGTTGTAGATGAATGTCTCTTTGTTTGCCTCCATCTCAGCCCTCTTGGCTGCGAGTTCCTCCGATGTGTCGAATGCATAGTAGGCATATCCCTTCTCCACAAGTTCTTCCGCATATCTGCGGTAGATGCTGCGTCTCTGTGACTGTCTGTAGGGTGCATGCGGATGCTTTTCAGAGGCGGTCTCCACAACATTGCCTTCTGAGTCCACACCTTCGTCCGGGATGATTCCGCACCAGTTCAACGCTTCGATTATATATTTCTCGGCTCCGGGTACAAACCTTTGCGAGTCAGTGTCCTCAATCCTTATGATGAAATCTCCTCCGTGCTGCTTGGCATAGAGGTAGTTGTACAGTGCCGTCCTGACTCCTCCCATGTGCAGGGGGCCTGTCGGTGACGGTGCAAATCTTACTCTTGTTCTACGTGCCATATTCCAAATGTCTGTCAGACAATTATAGTTATATAAAAAATCGCGCAAATATAAACATTTTATTCACATCTCGTATGCTCATTGCCTCGCAACGGCAGAGCGTCTGATCGCAGCTATGTTTTCAATGCTGCTGCGGTCCTGCCCGGGCTCCACTATCATGACAGGCCTGTTTTCATCCGTAAAATGGAATTTGCGTATATTGGCTGTAGCATTGTAGCCTATCTTGATGCTGTCCGGAGGTTCAGGAAGTTCAATCTCTCCGCTGTTCTCCATATCCCTGCTGTAGACAAATGATTCGTCAATCATGATGAAGTTGCCTATATTCTCTTTCGGCCCGAGTATCTTGTTCATCTTGAAACCTGTGGCAATCACGGTGATGTTGACCTTGTCACCGATCTCCGGATTGTCGTCCCACACGATTCCACGCTTGAAATTGTTGGCATCA
This sequence comes from Bacteroidales bacterium, assembly GCA_023667095.1. Classification (GTDB taxonomy): domain Bacteria; phylum Bacteroidota; class Bacteroidia; order Bacteroidales; family UBA932; genus Cryptobacteroides. Next base: position 47,794 of record JAMPAT010000027.1, on the reverse strand, counting down.
CCGGTGTATGTGTTGACGAGCTTGTTGATTTCCTTGAGTTCATCCATCAGCAGACCCTTTTCGTTTTTGCCGGCGGTTATGTTAAGGAGAACATTCTTGGACGTCTTTAAGTCGTAGTCATTGAGCAGGGGAGACTCCATGGCCTGCTTTACGGCTTCCTCAAGCCTGTCCTTTCCGCTTCCTGTCCCGCATCCCATCAGGGCCATTCCGCTGTCGCGCATCATTTTCTGTACATCCTTGAGGTCGACATTGATATGTCCTGGTCTCTTGATAATCTCCGTTATTCCCCTTATGGCAGTGGCAAGGATCTCGTCCGCCTTGGGGAACGCCTCATGTGCGAGCAGGTTCCCGTAGCATTCATAGAGCTTCTCATTGTTGATTATGAGCAGGCTGTCCACTGTCTTTTCCAGTTCCTTGATGCCCTCGATTGCCTTTGACATGGACTCGTTCCCCTCGTTCTCGAACGGGATTGTCACTACTCCTATTGTCAGGATGCCCTTTTTCTTTGCCATGTCTGCAATTACAGGGGCGGCACCGGTCCCTGTTCCTCCTCCCATTCCAGCTGTGACGAACAGTATCTCTGTCTTTGTGCTGAACAGTGTCTCTTCTATCTTTTCAAGATGTTCAAGGGCTGCTTTCCTTCCTTCTATCGGGTCGGTACCGGCACCAAGCTCTCCAATCTTGAGCTTAAGAGGGACATTGCTTGTCATCAATGACTGCGGATCAGTGTTGCAAACTATGAATATGCAGCCCTTTATCTGCTGGTTGTACATATATGTCACTGCGTTGCAGCCTCCTCCTCCGACGCCTATCACCTTTATTATCGAATCGTCCTGTATCCAGTCCGAAGGTGTTACCATATCAATATAATTGTCTTCCATGATTCTGTCTTTTTAGCTTGTCCTATACATCCTCTTCTGTAATGCTTCTGTAGGCTTTGTTGGCAGTAGTCTTTATCTTTTCTCCCCAAAGTGTAAGCCAGCTGACTTTAGGGCTGTCCGGCTTCTTCCCGCGTTCCTTTCTTATCCTTTCTGCCTCCCTTATCCTGTCTTCCTCTTCCTTTTTCCTTTTCTTTTCCTCTTCGCTTATTTCCTGGAAATCCATCTCCAGTGTCCCTGTCTGGTGGTTTGCCGGGTTCAATGCCTCATCATGCGCAATGTCTTTGTCTGCCTGTACGTCTGTACCGATGACGGACTTTTCCGTCTTATGTGCAGCTTCATGGCATCCGCTTGCGGATTCTCCGCAATTTATTGCAGATTCTCCCTTTGCGCTCAGCAGCATCCCTATTGATGTCGCGGCCTCTGTCCCTGTTACCCCGTTGCATTCTGATGTAAAGAATGATGACCTCGGGTATCCTTTCCTGACATTGTAGCCAGACATTTCCTTGATGAGGTTGCAGCAGTTTGTAAGGTTTGCACCGCCTCCGGTAATCACTATGCCGCTTTTCAGGTTGTCCGGGAATCCGCTCTGCTCTATTTCGTAGAGAATTGCATTGATGATTTCACGTGTCCTTGCCGTGATGATTTCAGACAGATATTTTACAGACAGCTGCTTTGCCGGTACGCTGTTGATATACAGAACCTTTTCGCTAAGGTGCTGCAGCCTGTCCGGCATGCATGCCCCGTATGCAAGCTTTATGTTTTCTGCAAGCGTCTCGGAAATCGAGGCCTCGGACTTTATGTCCTTTGTTATCAGCTTGCCTCCAAATGGTATGGAAGCATAGTGGCGCATGATTCCACCATAATATACAGTGGCAGAGGTTACTCCGCCGCCAAGTTCAACCAGGGCGACTCCATTGTCTATCTCAGATTCCCTCAGGACTGCCTTGGCTGTTGTGTCAGGAGTGAAATATTTGCGTACAACAGTGATTCCTATCATCTTGAAAGCAAGGTCAATGTCATCAAGAGGCTTGCTCTTGCCGATAAACAGCTTGAAGTTTCCGTCAATATAGTCGCTTGCAGTCCCTATGATGTCATCCTCCACAAGCTGGAATTCTTCACCGTTGGAGAAAGACTGTGCCACTGCACCGAGCAGGATTTCTGAAGGCCTGTCATCCATTGGATATGTATCCATTGCGATTTCCTTGAAGTTCCTGACCTCCTCTTCCGTGATGCATTCTCCTGGATTCCGGGTTACCCTCATGGTAGCCGATGCCTGGCTTACCTGGTACCGGGGCATGCCTACAACTACTTTCCTGATCTTGAGCCCGAGTTCCTCTTCGGCCTCCCTGATGGCATTTTCAAGTACGTTTGTAGCCTTTTTGGGGGCGAAGACCCTGCTTTCGCGGATACCGTCGGACTTATGCTCCCTGTAATAGATTACCTGCATGTTGTCCCCCTCGACCTTTGCCACCGTCACGGCAAATTTCGAAGTCCCAAGGTCAATAGCAACTATGTGTCTTTCATCCATGTTATTACCTCCTATATTTACTTCCTGCATATTATCTGCCCGTCAAACTTTACATTGACGCTTGAATATGTCCCGTTGCCTTTCTCCGGGACTATATCCGAATAATACCGCCTTATTCTCTTGAATTTCACCTCAATGTTGTCCGCTTTACCGAAAATGAACCGCTCCTTGCCTTCAATTGGGTATATCACGATGTCCCCGTTGCCAAGAATATGGAGCCTGGCTATGTTTCCGGCCAGCCTGTCATGGTCATTTATGTATTCAACCAGATTGAGGATTCCTTCCAGCCATTCCTTTTCCTTTTGGTTTCCCGGCTCTCCCTTGTATCCGCTGTCAGCCTTGAGCGGAATGTTCCCGTCGACAACAAGTATTTCAGGTGGATTATGCTTCTGCAGGGGGAAGAGGTAGCCTTCCTTGTCTGCATAGAATCCGCTGTCACCTTTTCTGAACCTGACAATCGGCGTACGTTGGGTAACTTCAATGTTGAGTATCCCGTCGCGTGTCATATATGCCTCGCTCTTCAGCACAGCACTTCTGCTGTCAACTGTCTCCTCGATTCTGACGAGATCGATTTCTGCCATGCTTCTCCCGAGATATGCAATACCTTCGTTGTCTATATATGACTTTATGTCTGCGCGCGTCACAAATCCGTTCCTGAGGCTGTCAACAATGGCGACTTCCAGCCTTGTACACTCTTTCCCATGACGCCTTGAAGACCCCAGACCTATTGTTGTGGCCATATAGAGAGTCACGAGAAAGGTGAAAGCTATCACCATGGCATATCTGACAGCGCGTTTCATTTTCTAAAGCTTCTTTTCCATGCGTACTGCAAGCATCTGCGAGATAGGTCCGATGAACCTGTCTATGCTGCCTGCACCAAATGTTATGAGTGTGTCTACCGGCTCTTTCTCCAGGTATTGCATAAGCTCCTCCTTTTTCAGAAGGATCTTCTCCGGAGCAGTTACGTTATTGAAGATTATTTCCGATGTAATTCCAGGGATAGGTTCTTCCCTGGCAGGGTAGATGTCCAGCATTATCAGCTTGTCCACCTTGCTCAGAGCCTCTGCAAATTCATTGGCGAAGTCCCTTGTGCGTGTGTACAGGTGAGGCTGGAATATTGCTGTAAGCCTTCTTCCCGGGAAAATGTCCCTCATTGAGCTTATGGCAGTGGCAATCTCCTTGGGGTGATGTGCGTAGTCATCTATATATGAGCATTCAGGAGTGTTTACGTGTATGTCAAACCTCCTTTTGACACCGCTGAATGTGGCAAGTGCCTCCTTTACCTTTTCTGGTGCAAGGCCGAATGTGAGGGCAATCGCAGAGGCTGCTATGCTGTTCTCCACATTCACCCAGCCTGGGATTCCGCAGCGGCATCCCTTTATTGTACCATTTGGCCATACGAGGTCAAATGTAAAATATCCGCAGCTGTCGCAGCTGATGTTCCCGGCATGGAAATCGGCCCCAGTGTCATTGTAGGAATATGTAAGTATCCTTGCCTTGGTATCTTCAGGGGTGATTTCCAGTCCTTTCTTTACAATGACTGTCCCGCTGACCTGCGAGGCGAAAGCCTTGAACGCCTCATGCACATGGCTGATGTCGGAATATATGTCAAGATGGTCGGCATCCATTGCCGTAATCACCGCTATCTCAGGATGCAGCTGGAGGAAAGAACGGTCAAATTCGTCAGCCTCAGCTACAATCACAGGCGTATGGCTAGTCAGCAGATTTGTCCCGTAGTTCTTTGAAATGCCTCCAAGGAACGCAGAACAGCCTGTCCCGTCCGATGTGAATATATGTGCAAGCAGTGTGCTGGTTGTGGTCTTGCCGTGCGTACCTGCTACAGCAAGGCAGTGCTGGCCGGCAGAAATCTCGCCGAGCATCTGTGAACGTTTGATTACCCTGTAGCCATGTTCCTGTACATAGACCAGCTCTCCCATATCGTGCGGGATTGCCGGTGTGTATATCACAAGCGTACTGTCCGCATCCCCAGGAATGAATTCCGTATTGTCTTCGTAATGTATCTCAATGCCCTCATTTTCAAGTTCACGGGTCAGTTCAGACGGTGTCTTGTCGTAGCCTGATACCTTGTATCCCTTGAAATTGTAATACCTGGCTATCGCACTCATTCCGATTCCGCCTATTCCTATGAAATATATGTTCCTGTAGTCCATGATTCTTCTTTATTCTTGTCTGGCCAGCTTCCGCTGTACTTTGCCTCTGCTTATTATATTATGCTGCCGTGCAATAGTTTTTCCTGTCTTTCCTGCTGTCCGGATGCCTGTCCAGGATGTCATACAAGCCGGTATATTTCCTCAGCTATGGCCTGTGCTGCATCTGTACGTGCAAGTGCTGCAATATTCTGCTCCAGTTCCGCCGTCTTCGCTGTGTTGGCCACCAGTGCGCATGCAACGGACATCAGCTTCTCCCCGGCTTCTGCGTCATGCACAATCAGTGCCGCATTCTTGCTTACAAGTGCCATCGCATTGTGTGTCTGGTGGTCCTCCGTTACATTAGGTGACGGAACAAGCACGGAAGCCTTGTGCGCAGCACAAAGTTCTGATATGGAGCTTGCACCGGATCTTGACACTACAACGTCAGAGACAGCATAAGCAAGGTCCATCCTCTTTATGAAACCGCTGTGGTGTATGAATTTCAGCGTGTCTCCTCCCATCCCTTTTTCTGCTGCCTCCTTCATGAAGGCATCGACCTGAGGAAGATACCATTTGCCGCACTGCCATAGCACTTCGGCACCGTTGCAGTCCGGGCAGCCTTCCTCTATCCATTTCATCATGGACTCGTTCAATGTCCTGCTGCCGAGGCTGCCGCCGACAATGAAAAGATGCTTTCTGTCTGGATCAAGCCCGTAATATTCAATGGCCTCCTTCCGCATCTCCTCTGTGCCTGGGACAATTTCCTTGCGGATAGGGTTACCTGTCATGACAATCCTGTCCGCAGGGAAGAAACGTTCCATTCCATCGTATGCAACGCATATCTTTCCTGCCTTCTTGCCAAGTATCTTGTTGGTAAGCCCTGCAAATCCGTTCTGCTCCTGTATGAGCGTCGGAATACCTTTGCGTTGAGCTGTCCACAGCAGGGGGGCACTTGCATATCCACCGACCCCGATTGCTATGTCTGGCCTGAATTCATCTATGATTGCACCTGCCCTGGAGAGGCTTTTGGCAATCTTGAACGGCAGTGCGAGATTGCCGGCTGTAAGCTTTCTCTGCAGGCCTGCCACCGGAAGCCCGATAATCCTGTAGCCTGCAGCGGGTACCTTTTCCATTTCCATCTTGCCCTCTGCCCCGACAAACAGTATCTCTGTCTCCGGATTCAGCTCTTTCAGCCTGTTGGCGATTGATATGGCCGGGAAGATATGTCCTCCAGTCCCGCCACCGCTGATTATTGCCCTTATTGCCTTGTGTTTCTTTTCCATAATCATTTCGCTTTATTCAATGGAATCCTCCAGGCTGTCCATGGATTCGAGCCTGTCAAGGTCGTCAAGTGTACTCCGTATTTCATCATCGCTGTGGTCAATGATCGGCCCTGCCATTTCCGCCTTCATCTCCACTTTCTTCTTTGCCATCTTGCTTATCGAGAGCAGTACGCCGAATGCAATGCTGAATGCAAGGAAAGAACTGTTTCCATGGCTTATCATCGGCAGGGTCTGGCCGGTCAGCGGACCGTCTGCATTGATGAATATATGCATCATCGCCTGTCCGGTGATTGCAAGTGTAAGGCCGGCTACGGCTGTCTTTGCATACAGGTTGTCGCAGCTCTTGACTATTATTGATCCTCTTGCAAGCAGACTGAGGTACAGTATCAGAAGTGCTGCAGTGCCCCAGAGGCCGCATTCCTCTACAATGTAGCTGAACATGAAGTCGCTGAAAAGCAGTGGAACTACATATTTCTGTGTGCTTCTCCCCGGGCCTTTCCCGAATATCCCGCCCTCCTTGACAGCGACAAGCGCACCGGTCTGCTGACTGTTCTTGTCCACATATTCCCTCCATTCAGGAGTTCCGGACTTGATTTCAGAAGGATCCTGCGGATTGAAGAACCTTTCGATCCTCTTTTCCCAGGTCCCCCATCTTTCCATTATCCTGCCGTCTGATGCCTTGTGCATTCCGTATGATGCCGCTATAAGCAGGAGTGCGGCAGCAACCGGGAGCAGGAGGTCCTTGAATGGAAGCCCTCCTATCAAGATAGTGACAATCATCAGCGCAAGGATAAAAAGTGCACTGGAACCGCTTCCAACCCCGACAGACAATGTCACGAACAGTATCGGTATGTATATGTATATAAGCCTTTTGCAGAAAGGCTTTGCCAGGAAATCCAGAGACTTGAAACGTCTTGACAGCCAGTTGACAATGGTGAAGCTGTCCGTGCTGTACGCATTCGTCGCCCATGACAGGTAGAGTATCATCCCTATCTTCACAAATTCATAGACCTGCAGCTGGAATTTTCCTATCTGCAGTGCCCTGTATTCCCCGTTTATCCTGACTGCCCCGATGTGCAGCAGGAGCATCAGCAGCATTGTGGCCGAGACTGCAAATCCGAACTGGGACAGGAACATGAACCAGCCTATCTTGTCTATCTTGTAGCATGCAAAGACCAGCAGCATACCTAAAATGACTATCCCCACCTGGCTTTTGAATATGGTAAGCCTTGTGACATGCTGCATGTTTGCGAGCTGTGACGTCGAGCCGAATATGGCAGCGAGGGAAATCATGACAAGTATGATGAGTATTATCAATATCACCTTGTCACCCTGGATCCTGTCGAACCAGCCCCAGATCCCTTTCTGTGCCTTGCCTTTTGCCATGTCCGTTGAATTTACAGGTTACGTACTGCCTCCTTGAATTTGCGGCCCCTGTCCTCATAGTTCCTGAACAGGTCGAAACTTGCACAGCAAGGGGAGAGGAGGACCACGTCCCCAGCAGATGCTATTGCGCTTGCCAGCTTCACAGCATCTTCTGCAGATGTCACATCATGTATCTCAGGCACGATGCCTTCAAATGACTCGTGGAATTTCCTGTTGTCAACCCCCATGCAAATCATGGCCTTGACCTTGTCCTTGGCGAGCTGGAGCAGGGTAGAGTAGTCGTTGCCCTTGTCCGTACCGCCCACAATCCAGACTACAGGCCTGTCCTGGCATTCCAGGGCATACCATGCAGCGTCCACATTTGTGGCCTTGGAGTCGTTGATATACAGTACATCCTTGATGCTCAGCACTTTTTCCAGACGGTGCTCCACTGCCTGGAATGTCGATAGGCTTTTGCGTATCATGTCGTTGTCTATGTCCATCACCTTGCCTGCAATTGCAGCAGCCATGGAATTGTAGACATTGTGCCTTCCACCGAGTGCAAGCTCCTGGATGAACATGTCGCATTCGCTTCCTCCGATCCTGACAGTCATCCTGTTGCCGTTGAGGAATGCCCCTTCCTTTACCTCGCCGTTCTGTGAAAAAGGCAGCATCTTGGCCTTTACGACAATCTGGTTGAGGTGGTTGATTGTAATGTCGTCGTCTGAGCAGAAGATGAAGCAGTCGTTGCTGTCCATGTTCCTTGTAATGCGGAATTTTGCTTTCACGTAATTCTCCATGTTATGGTCATACCTGTCCAGGTGGTCAGGTGTGATGTTGGTAAGTATTGCTATGTCTGCCTTGAAGTCGTACATGTTGTCGAGCTGGAAGCTGCTCAGCTCCAGGACGTATATGTCGAATTTCTCAGTGGCTACCTGATAGGCGTAACTCTTTCCTATGTTTCCCCCAAGCCCGACATTCATCCCTGCCTGCTGCAGGAGATAATATATGAGTGAGGTTGTCGTAGTCTTCCCGTTGCTTCCGGTTATGCATATTTTCTTTGCAGTGTCGTATCTTCCGGCAAACTCTATCTCTGAAATTATATGTATCCCTGCATCTGAAATCTTCTTGACCATAGGTGCAGTCAACGGGATGCCGGGGCTTTTGATTACCTCGTCTGCATTGAGGATAAGTTCCTCCGTATGCTGTCCGCATTCGTACGGGATATCCCATTTCCTGAGTGTCTCAGCATATTCTCCAGTAATGTTCCCCTTGTCCGAGAGGAACACGTCAAAACCTTTGACCTTCGCGAGCACTGCAGCTCCTACACCGCTCTCGCCACCGCCTAGAACTACTATTCTTGACATTTTCTATATGATAATTACCTTAATTTCAACATTGCTATTGTAAGTACAGCGAGGATGATCCCGATAATCCAGAACCTTACTACAATCTTTGCCTCCGGGATTGCCTTCCTCGGACAGTTGACAAGCAGGGAAGGGATTCCCTCTTTCTGGAAATGGTGGTGGAGAGGAGCCATCCTGAATATCCTCCTTCCTTCGCCGTATCTTTTCTTTGTGTATTTGAAATACACCCTTTGCATAACTACAGACAGGCTCTCCACGAAAAATATTCCGCAGAGTATGGGCAGCAGCAGCTCTTTCCTTATGAGGATTGCACATACTCCTATTATTCCTCCTATTGCAAGCGAGCCTGTGTCGCCCATGAATACCTGTGCCGGATATGAGTTGTGCCACAGGAATCCGACAAGTGCCCCGACAAATGCTGCCATGAACACTGCGATTTCACCTGTTCCCGGTATATACATTATATTGAGGTATTCGGCATTTATGATGTTTCCTGAGAGCCATGCGAATATTCCGAGTACAACACCTGCTATCGCCGAGGTTCCGGTAGCAAGGCCGTCCATCCCGTCGGTAAGGTTGGTCCCGTTGGAGCATGCTGTGATTACGAATACAATCATTATCACGTAGATGGCCCATTTGCAGTACCAGCCCCATCTGCCCTTGAATGGGGAAAGCCATTTGTAGTCGAACTCGTGGCTCTTGACGAAAGGTATGGTGGTCTTTGTGCTCTTGATTACATCCACAGGGACTTTTGTCTGTCCTGTGCTGTCCGCTGCAATGGCATCTCCGGCTGTCCCGTCTGCAACTGTTTCAGCCACAGCCTTTGCCGAGGCCGTGTTCTCCCTGACTACAATCTTTCCGCTGAAGCACACTGTAAGGCCGATTACAAGCCCGAGCGCAATCTGTCCTATAAGCTTGCCCCTTTCGCTCATGCCTTCCTTGTTGTGCCTGAAGACCTTTATGTAGTCATCTGCGAATCCAAGTGCCCCGAGCCACAGGGTTGATATGACAAGGAGGATTATGTATATGCTGGTGAGGTCTGCAAACAGCAGCACTCCGCCAAGTATGGCTATGATTATGATGACACCTCCCATTGTAGGTGTACCTTTCTTCTGCATCTGGCCTTCAAGCCCGAGGTCCCTTATCTCCTCGCCTATCTGCCTTTTCTGCAGTCCCCTGATTATCCTTTTTCCTGTAAAGACGGATATAAGCATGGCTGTCACGCTCGCCATGATTGCCCTGAACGAAAGGTATGTAAACAGCCCCTGTCCGGGGATGTCAAAGTCACTCAGTCCTTTAAACAAATGGTATAGCATCTTTATTTCTCCTTAAATCCTGTTTTGTGCCTGTTGCTGGAGGACGGCCATTTCCTCAAAAATTCCCTTTACGATTTCCTTTTCGTCGAAATGCCTTTTCTCTGTGCCTATTATCTGGTATGTCTCATGGCCTTTCCCCGCGAGCAGTATTGTCGAGCCGGGCTTTGCTGTCATGATTGCAGTCCTGATGGCCTGTTCCCGGTCCTCGATGAAAAGCGAGCGGGCCTTTCCGGATATATCCATCCCTGACCTTATTTCCGCCATGATGTCCGATGTCTTCTCGGTGCGGCTGTTGTCGGATGTCACTATGATCTTGTCTGCAATCTTCTGTGCAATCTTCGCCATTTCCGGTCTCTTTGTCCTGTCCCTGTCACCTCCACAGCCGAAAAGGCAGATGAGCTCGCGCTCCGGTGCAATCTCACGTAATGTCTTCAGTACATTCTCCAGGGCATCAGGTGTGTGGGCATAGTCAATCACGACAGACAGGTCATCTGGACCTTTCAGGTTCTCCAGCCTCCCTGGAGCAGGCTGAAGCCTGCTGAGTGCTATAAGGGCCTCCTCCGGTTTCGTCCCGAGGCAGACAGCCGTTGTGTAGATTGCCAGGATATTGTATGCATTGTGCTGCCCGATGAGGCTTGTCCAGGCTTCAATGCCGTCAATCCTGAGCTGCATCCCGTCAAAGCTTTCCTCGATTATGCGGCATGTGTGGTCAGCGATGCTCCTGCATGAATATGTGACAATGCGTGCCCTTGTGTTCTGCATCATTACCATTCCGTTCCTGTCATCTATATTGGTTATGGCGAATGCATCTGCCGGGAGATTGTCGAAGAACAGCTTCTTGCAGCGCAGGTATTCAGCAAATGTCCTGTGGTAGTCAAGATGGTCATGCGTCAGGTTTGAGAATATCCCGGCCTTGAATTCAAGGCCTGCTATCCTTTCCTGTTCGACTCCGATGGAACTGACTTCCATGAAGCAGTATCCGCATCCTTCTTCCACCATTTCTGCAAGCAGTGAGTTGATTGTGATTGGGTCAGAAGTCGTGTTGACAGCTTCGCTTACCCTTGTGCCTGCATAGTTGGCTATTGTGGATAGCAGTCCGCAGCTGTAGCCCAATGACATGAACATCCTGTACAGCAGTGTGACAGTCGTGGTCTTTCCGTTGGTACCTGTAATGCCGACAAGTGTCAGCTTGCGTGAAGGGTTGCCATAGAAATTCGCAGCAGCTATGGCTGTCGCATACCTTGATGACTCTACCCTTATGAAAGCCGTTTCCGTGCAGCTGCCTATGTATGGTGCAGCCGCATCCGGATCCTCATACATTATGGCGGCGGCCCCTTTCTCCAGTGCCATGCCGATATATGAATGCCCGTCGCTTGCGAACCCTTTCACGGCGATGAACATTGTCCCTCTGGTTACTTTCCTGGAGTCATTGGCGACAGATGCGATGTCGCGCTCCAGGTTTCCGTCCTCGGAGAGCACCCTGCAATCCTTTATTATATCCTTTATCTTCATCTCCAAAATTTCCTTGCCGGACTTCCGTCCTAATCTTCAATCATATTCAAAGCATACATCTCGTCCACGATCGTCTTGAACGCCGGTATCCCGAATGCACCGTACAGATTGCTGCACGATAGTTTCGAGTAGAACACTATTATTGCTGTGTACTGCGGGTTGTCAGCCGGGAAGAACCCTACAAATGTAGCCTGGTGCATCCTGTTGCCGTCCTTGTCCTTGTACACGACCCTGTCCTTTCCGTTGCTCCCCTTTATCGTGAAAGGTATCTGTGCGGTACCTGTCTTTCCTGCTATCTTGCAGCGTGCGTTTTTCAGTGCGCTTCCTGTCCCTGACTCTGTGACTTTCTTCAGTGCCCTCGTCAATGTGTCTGCAGTTGACTTTGAGCAGATTGAGCCGTTCAGTATTGTCGGGTTGAAGCGTTTTTTGACCTTACCGTTCTCCTCAAATGACTCTACAAGGTATGGCTTCATCATCTTTCCCCTGTTTGCCACTGCATTGTAGAATGTGATTATGTGCAGCGGTGTGACATTTACCGTGTAGCCTATTGCTATGGAAGGGAGGGCAGTGCCGCTCCAGGCAGTGCTGCCAGGACGGGGAATTACCGGATTGGCCAGTCCTTCAAGGTCAAAGTCATATTTCTCAGCAAGCTTGTATTCATATAGCTTCTTTACAAACCTGTCAGGGTCCTTTTCGTAATATTCACATGCAAGCTGGCGGAAAATGTTGTTGGATGAAATCTTGAATGCATCTATAATGCTTATATCCTTGTCCCGCCATTTTACCAGGTAGTCATCGTGGAAATTTGTCTTGTTGTATTTCCAGTTGCCGCCGTATGTCGGCACCATTGTCTCAAGGCTTTCTACATGTCCGTCCTCGACAAGTGTCATCAGTGTAGTCAGCTTGAATACTGAGCCTGGATCGCCGGAACGTCCTATGGCATAGTTGTAAATCTCCCTTGGTTCCCCGTCCTTGTCTATCTTGAGGTTGGTCATGGCACGTATTGCTCCGGTCTTCACGTCCATCACAATGGCACATCCACCCTCGATATTGCCGTTTTCCTTTATCCTCTTGCGCAATGCCCTGTCTGCAATGTCCTGGATGTCTATGTCCAGTGTTGTGCGTATGTCCATCCCGTTTTCCACCTCTACCGATGTGCTGTCGTATTCCGGGATACGCTGCCTCGCATCTGTTAGCTTTTTCCATTCTATGCCTTCCTTGCCGTGGAGGACATAATTGTATTTTCCTTCTATGCCGATGCTTCCGTTGCCTTCGCTGTTGTTCCTGACATGGCCTATGGCCCTTCTCGCGAGTGCACCGTAAGGGTATTGGCGTGTATCTGTCTTTGTGACTATTAGCCCGCCTTTGTATCCGCTTTCATTGAACAGAGGAAGCTTTTTAAGTTCCTGGAGGGTCCCGTGGTCTATATCCTTGCCTATCTTCATGTACTGGACACCGTTTTTCCTGCCTCTCTCGATGCTCCTGTAGTATTCGTCAGCAGACTTGTCGCGGAATGTTGATGCCAAGCCTTTCGAAAGCTCCCTTGCCTTTGCGAGCCATTCCGACTCTTTCTTCCTGCCTTCCTGCCTGTCGGACATCTCTTCAAAGGCCTTTTTCTGGACGGTGCAGTCCATGTACAGCTGATACATTGGTGTGGATGCCGCGAGAAGCCTGCCGTCGTGGGCAAGTATGGAGCCTCTTTCGGGCTCTACTGTTTTCTTGGTACTCTTGGCCTTGACTGCAGAAATCATCCTCGGGTCAGGCTCGAAGGTAAGCTGTATGCGGACAATCCTGATGAAAAGCAGTATGGCAGCCACCATAAAAAAACCATGGATGACCATCAGTATGATGCCCACCCTGTCAGTTTTCCCTGAAGTGTTTTCCTCCTGTATGCCTGTCCTTTTCTTCATCTGTGCATTTATTTTAGCCGTTCGGCCTTTTTTTCCGGCAGTGTCACCCTTGAACCGGACTGCCGGAGCAATTCCTGGACCTTGCTTATCCTGTCATACCCCGCAAGCTCACAGGTCTTCTGGGCATGGAAAATCCGTGTGTCCTCAAGTATTTTCCTGTTCTGTTCCCGCCGGACCATTGTCTCGTCCATCTTCAGGTTGGCGAACAGTGTGAATACTATCAGGATGAACAGGTAGACGATGTGGATAAGGTACCTGTCCGCCCCCATTCTCAGCAGGAGCTCGCCGCGCACCATTGCGATGAATATGTTCTTGAGTGTCTTTGCTACGTTTGCCATTGCCTTGTCTGCCTTTATCCGTCAGTCAAATCTTCTCCGCTATCCTGAGTTTCGCGCTCCTTGCCCTTGTGTTGCCTGCAATCTCCTGCTCCTGTGGCAGTATCGGCTTCCTGTTCACTGCCATCATCGTTGTCCCTGTGTTTCCGAAGATATCCTTCTCCATCTTCCCGTCCACATTGCCGCTCCTTATGAAGTTCTTTACCATCCTGTCTTCCAGGGAGTGATATGTGATTACAACAAGCCTTCCGCCGCTCCTGAGTGACTTCTGTGCTCCGTAGAGGAATTTTTCGAGGGACTTCATCTCCTGGTTCACCTCGATTCTCAGAGCCTGGTAGACTTTTGCGAGGAACTTGTGCTCAGCGAATTTTGGAAGGGCATCCTTGATTGCATTGCCAAGGTCTCCTGTGGTAGCAATGGCCTTGGAGGTCCTTGCCCTGCATATCATTGATGCGATTCTCCTGCTGTTGTCAACCTCTCCATAGAGTCTCATTATCCTCTCGATGTCTTCCTCGCTGTATGTGTTCACTATGTCTGCGGCTGTCTGTTCCGCATCCTTGTTCATCCTCATGTCAAGTGCCGCATCGTATCGGAATGAGAATCCCCGTTCCGGGGTGTCAAACTGGTGTGACGATACCCCGAGGTCTGCAAGTATTCCGTCAAGCCCTTCGCTGAACCCTTCAAAAAGGGTGTAGTTGTGTATGAACCTGAAATTGTTGCGCACAAGTATCAGCCTTCCGTCTTCTGAGGCCGACCTTATGGTTTCCGCCTTTGGCCCATCCCCTTCAGCTGCGTTCCTTATCGCGTCCTCATCGCGGTCAAAGGCCATTACACGTCCTTTGCCGGACAGCCTTCCAAGTATTTCGGCTGTGTGTCCTCCACCGCCGAATGTGGCATCGGCATATATCCCGTCAATGTTCCCTATAAGTGCGGAAACACTTTCTTCAAGCAGTACCGGTATGTGATATTCAGACATTCCAGGGCCTCCTATCTTAGTCAGACAGCATACCCGCAAGAGCAACGAACTCCTCGTCTGTGACCTCGTTGGATTCGAACCTGTCCTTTGCCCAGATCTCGATTTTGTGGTCGTTGCCAGAGAATACAACTTCTTTGTCTGCACCGATTGATTCCAAAAGTTTCTTCGGGATGCTGATACGTCCGAGCTTCCCGTCGGGCTCTACCAGGGCACGGTCGCGCATGTATGCTCTCCAGAACATTGCATGCTCCCTCTTGAGGAAGTTGAGACGGGATTTGAGCTCCTCGGACTGTCTCACCCATTCTTCGTAGGTGTACATTTCAAGGCAATCCTCGTATATGTCCTTCTTGATGACCATCCGCATGTCGGCGGAATCCTCTGCATTGCCTGAAGCCATGCTTTCTGCAGCCATGATGGCCTTGAAGGCAGAGGGCAGCACGAGCCGTCCCTTGTCGTCAATCTTTGCAGTGTATTCGCCGATGAATTTTATCATGTCCTGTGCCGCTTTTTGTTGCCATTGGCCGGATTCTCAGCCCAATAGCCTAATCACTGCAAATTTAGTAATATTTTTCCACTTAATTCCAAATTTTTCCATTTTTTTCCACAACGATATCAACATCCACTGAACATCAATTTTCTTTACGTTAAGCATGGGGCATCTCAAGCCTGTAGAAAATCACTTTGGGAACCGGCTGGTGTGCCAGGTGGAACAGGACGGACGTGAGCGTTTCGGCAGGATATGCGACAAAATGTCTGTTATTCTGTCAAAATGTCTGGACAGTAGCGTTTTACGATGACAAAAAGTCAGTATTTGAGTGCGCTTGAGACATTGGCGCGTACTTTGACTATATCCCCGCCGTAACGCTCCTGGCCTATAGGCAAGATTACCGCAATGGGATTGCAGCCGGGCATTGAAGGCAGCGGAAAACAGTATGTTAAATAAAAATATGGAGGATAGAATCATGACACAGGCAATGAGGACACAGAATTGGTTACCAAGTATATTCAATGACATCTTTACTGATGAGATGCTTGGACAGCGTACACACCGTGCAGCAGTACCGGCAGTGAACATTATCGAGAATGAGAAGGACTACCGCATTGAACTTGCTGCCCCTGGAATGGGAAAGGAAGACCTGAAAGTTTCAATTAACGGGAATGACGAACTGGTAGTCTCATTTGAGAGGCATTCAGCAAAGCCGGAGAATGGAGAAGGCCAGCAGAAGAAGGGCACGTATCTTCGCCGTGAGTTTTCGTACAGCTCGTTCCGCCAGAGCTTTGTACTTCCTGATGATGTGGAGAAACAGGAGATTGCGGCAAGCATGGAAAACGGAGTGCTTACCGTAGAACTTCCAAAGAAGGATCTCAGCAAGGCAGTGCCTGCAGCAAGGCAGATAGAGATCAGGTAGAAGCCTGCAGAGGACCTTACGTATAATGGGGTGGGACTGAAAGCCTGTGGAATGGCTTCAGTCCCACCCTCATTTTTATTTAAAGGTGAACTGTAAGTTACCCTGCTCTGCTAATACTTGTTGAGCGGCATCCCTGCTGTACGCATGCGTACCTGCTCACGGACTGCCTTGATGGCATTACCGTATTCCTCCTTTCCCTCTTCGCTTTTTCCTGTGATGAGGTCGAGGTGCGATGCCGCATTGGAAAGGATTGTGTCAATCCAGTCTACAATTGTCTCCATGTCCTTCTCCACGAACCCCCTTGATGTAACAGCCGGTGTCCCGACCCTGATTCCTGAGGTGAGGAACGGTGAGCGGCTGTCAAATGGAACCATGTTCTTGTTGACTGTGATATCGGCCTTTACAAGCTCTTTTTCAGCGACTTTCCCTGTCAGGTCCGCGAACTTGCTCCTGAGGTCAATGAGCAGCAGGTGGTTGTCAGTGCCGCCTGATACAATCTTGTATCCCCTTGAAGCGAATGCCTCGGCCATTGCAGACGCATTCTTGAGCACCTGCTTCTGGTAATCCTTGAATTCAGGCTGCAGGGCTTCGTGGAATGCAACGGCCTTTGCTGCGATGCAGTGCTCCAGAGGGCCTCCCTGCACTCCGGGGAAAACGCTGGAGTTGAGTATCTGTGACATCTTCTTTACAACGCCCTTTGGAGTCGTGAGACCCCATGGGTTGTCGAAGTCCTTGCCCATGAGGATTATGCCGCCACGTGGGCCACGGAGGGTCTTGTGGGTGGTTGATGTCACAATGTGTGCATATTTTACAGGGTTGCTGAGCAGTCCTGCAGCTATGATTCCTGCTGTGTGTGCCATGTCAACCATGAACAGCGCCCCTATCTTGTCTGCAATTTCCCTCATGCGGGCGTAGTCCCATTCCCTTGAATATGCGGATGCACCTCCGATGATGAGCTTTGGCCTTGTCTCGAGTGCTGTCTTCTCCATCTGGTCATAGTCGATCAGTCCTGTTGATTCGTCAAGTCCGTAGGACACGGCATTGTAGAGAATGCCCGACATGTTTACAGGTGAACCGTGAGTCAGGTGACCGCCATGCGAGAGGTCAAGTCCCATAAATGTGTCGCCAGGCTTGAGACATGCCATCAGTACCGCCATATTTGCCTGTGCGCCTGAATGGGGCTGTACATTTGCATATTCAGCCTCGTAGATCTGGCATAGCCTGTCGATTGCAAGCTGCTCGATCTGGTCTACCACTTCGCATCCGCCATAGTAGCGCGCCCCAGGATAGCCTTCTGCATATTTGTTTGTGCAGATTGAGCCAAGGGCCTCAAGGACCTGTCTGCTGACATAGTTTTCCGATGCGATGAGCTCGATTCCGGCTGACTGCCTTTCCTCTTCCTTCTTGATGAGATTGAAAATCTGTAGATCCTGTTTCATATATAGACAAATATTGTTTCCTCTCAGTATTGCGGTCACAAAAGTAAGGCAAATTTTTATTTTTACTACCTTTGTGTTGAAAACTTTTGCATGATTTTTCAGTTGGACTATGAATCACAACCGTAAATTGCTTAATATAGAGCTTGGCAGGGTCTCTGCCGAAGAGTACAGGGAACTTCCTGAATCAGGTATAGTGGTGGTACTGGACAATATAAGGAGCGCGCATAATGTCGGCTCCATATTCAGGAGCGCGGACTCGTTCAAGGCGGACAAGGTATTCCTCTGCGGAATATGCTCTGTCCCTCCTTCTGCCGAGATACACAAGTCAGCCCTAGGGGCGGAGGACAGCGTAGAATGGGAGCATTATGACAGGACAATGGATGCTGTGTCAGTGCTGCGTTCTGAGGGATATACCATTATAAGTGTAGAGCAGACCGTAGGCTCAGTCAGCCTGGACCGGCTTTCCTTGGCCGAGGATGCCAGATATGCACTTGTATTTGGAAATGAAGTGGACGGAGTAGACCAGGAAGTCGTGGATGCATCGGACTTTTCTGTGGAGATTCCGCAGTTCGGCACAAAGCATTCACTCAATGTCTCTGTCTCTGCCGGCATTGTGCTCTGGCAGTTCCGTCAGCTTAGAGGGATTTGACATCATATCCAATTTTTACAATGGTGGATATATTATATATCATGGCAGTGTGTTTGTTCGTGCTGAAAAATTGTTAACTTTGCGCCCGCTTTTGAAAATACCGCTGTCAGGGAAGAAAAATAATAACTGAACTATATTATGTTTACTAACTTCATTGGTTTTCATCTGGTAGAGGACTACCACAAATGGAAAAGAGAGCGCATGAACAAGGGACAGGATTTCCATGTCTCGAGAATCATCAAGCTTGCTGTTGTTGCAGTAGTGTTCCTGACGCTCTGGTTTATCCCGACATCCGCATTCGGAATCGAGGGCCTTACTGTTGTCCAGCATCGCGTGATTGCAATCTTCGCATTTGCCACCCTCATGTGGATACTGGAGGCGGTCCCTTCATGGACAACCTCCGTATTTGCCGTGGTCATGCTTCTTGTGGCTACTTCGGACAGCAGCATCTGGTTTATGAGAAAGGTTGCGGCAGGCAATGAACTTGGTGCGCTTGTAAGCTACAAGAGCATCCTCCACTGTTTTGCCGACCCTACAATCATGCTGTTTATAGGAGGGTTCATCCTTGCGATTGCCGCTACCAAGACAGGTCTTGATGCATTCCTTGCACGTGTCCTGCTCAAGCCTTTCGGCACACAGTCGCGCTTTGTGCTCCTCGGCTTCATCATGGTGACAGGAGTGTTTTCAATGTTCCTTAGCAACACTGCTACCGCTGCAATGATGCTTACTTTCCTTGCCCCTGTCCTCAGGTCCCTTCCTGCTGACGGAAAAGGAAAGATCGGACTTGCACTTTCCATTCCGATCGCTGCCAATATCGGCGGTATAGCAACCCCTATCGGAACACCTCCGAATGCAATTGCGCTTAAATACCTGAATGACCCTGCAGGAATGAACCTCAATATCGGTTTCGGCGAATGGGTGAGCTTCATGCTTCCGCTTGCGATTGTGCTCCTGCTCTTCTCATGGGTGCTCCTTATGTGGCTCTTCCCTTTCAAGCAGAAGACAATCGTGCTTGAAATCCAGGGAGAGGCAAAGAAAGACTGGCGTTCAATCATAGTATATATAACATTTGCAGTTACTGTGTTGCTCTGGATGACGGATAAATATACAATGATGAATGCAAATGCCGTTGCTATGATTCCGGTCGGTGTATTCAGCATCTGCGGAATAATAAGGAAACGCGACCTTGAGGAAATCAACTGGAGTGTGCTCTGGATGGTGGCAGGCGGCTTTGCCCTCGGTGTAGCCCTCCAGGAGTCCGGTCTCGGAAAGGCTGTGGTCAGCGCGATTCCGTTCGCATCATGGCCTCCTGTAATTGTAATCATCGGCTCAGGCCTCCTCTGCTATGTGATGGCAAACTTCATCTCCCACACAGCTACAGCAGCCCTTCTCGTGCCTATCCTTGCGCTTGCCGGAAGCAGCATGGGTGCTGCGCTTGACCCTGTCGGAGGTGTAGGAACCCTCCTTATAGGTGTGGCATTCGGTTCATCACTTGCAATGATACTTCCTATCTCCACTCCGCCAAATGCCCTTGCACATGCAACAGGCCTTATCAAGCAGACAGATATGGAGAAGGTCGGAATCATCATGGGTGTCGTTGGCCTTGTGCTCGGATATGCCCTTCTTATCTGCCTTGGCTCAAATGGACTGCTTTAGCAGGTAGCCTTGGGTGATATGATATAATATAATGTTATGATTGGCCGGATTTGTCCGGCCAATTTTTGTTGTATGGATGCAGTGCTGGCTTGGCCGGATTGTAGATTCCTTCCAGGAATCCCTGAATGCTGCCTTACCAAAATATGCCCAAAAAACTTGTGTAATAGGAAAATATGATTACATTTGTGAAAATTCATGTCTTATGAAAAAATTATTTCTCTCCCTAATCGTGCTTGCAGGCTGTAGCAGTCTGCTCTCAGCCCAGAATTCATTCTTTTCTGCAGAAATGCTTATGCGATCAATTAATCAGACTTTTCTGTTGACCACATCTGGTCTTGAACTTTTAGGCATCGAAAATCCGACAGATAATTTATCGGTTACTGTAACAGAATCAGAGAATGGGCTTTCTATAACATCAAATCAACCTATGACTCTTGTTCAATTGTTTGATATCAATGGAAAGATGCTCAGACAGTATGAACCAAATTCCACATTGTGTTTTTGTGAATGGAGTAATTTTCCGGCCGGTATTTATATCCTTACAGTTAATTTCAAGGATTCTGTTTATTCTAAAAGAATTGTAAAACGTTCTAAACCAAAAGAATAATTTTTAACATATTAGACGAACTGCAAATATTCCCTCCCCAGAATGAAGCACGTCCTGGTCATAATATTGCTGCTTTTTGCGGCCCAGCTTTCTTTGTCAGCCCAGATAAAGGAAATGATTTTTAGTGACTATGGTGGCATAATGGTGATGGTGACGTCCTCCGGTGAACCTTTAGAAGGAGCTCTGGTGGAAATGGCCATGCCGAAGGATACAATCAGAACTTTTATAGGCAGTGATGGGGCTATTGAAATTGAAGATTTCTTTCACCGTGATTCCATGGTGCTGAGCATTTCATGTCTCGGCTACAAGAAAGAGACATACAGGACCAGACTTGATGGGCATAGTGTTATGTACACTGTCAATATGCGTGAAGACCCTCAGATGCTTAATGCAATCATAGTCAGGGATAATGCAATAGCCATGGTTGTCCATGGAGATACTACTATATTCAATGCATCGGCATTTGAAACCATGGAGAAAGACCCTCTCCGTGCTCTCCTTGAGAAACTTCCTGGCGTAAGTGTAGACAATGGAAAAGTTACCGCGAATGGCGTTGAGGTCAGAAAAATCCTTATCAATGGTACAAGTCTTTTTGGAAATGACGTCAATTCGGCGATGGACATGATTTACAGTTCCGAGGTCAAGAAGGTCAAGATTTATGACCAGCATGATCAGGACCGTATCATCGCAGCCGATACTCTCGGCAGCAAGGAACGTGTTGTGGATGTCCTGACTAAAAAGCCGGTCAGCCGCATAGGCAGCCTGGATATCGGTATTGCTTCCGGCATATATACCGATAGGGGGCATGACGGGAAATATGCCTGGATGGCAGGCGGTTCTGCAAATTATGGACGGGTTGACATTGAAAAACCAAATATCAACTTTCGGGCAGACGGTGGCAGAAACATGAAGCAGAATTCTCCCGTGACGGTTCCTGATGACAATGCATCGGTATTATTCAATATCACAGGTAAAAAGCAAGGTACATATAACTATAACTTTTTTGCATCAGCAGATTATGGTAAATCATTGAATGATGAGTTTACATCTGATATATATTCCGCTGGCTATGGCTATAATGAGCGTAATGTAGAACATGGCTCAAGCAGTTCTGACCAGAATTTCTCTGTATTCTATATGGGGAGATGTGAATTCGCTGTCGGAAACAAGGCATCCATAATGGTTTCAAGTAATGGCCGTTACAATATACGGTCCATGTTTTCTGCTGACCGTACCGTATCTATGGCTGATCTGGAAAAATCTGTAACAAATGTAAGGAATAATGACTGTGCCCAAGACGGAACAATAAGCGTTGGAATAGCAGGGCGGATGCTTGGGAGCAAGAGGGGGCGAACTTTTAGAATTCACGGGAATTATACTGCGGGCTTTGGCAGTGGTTCAGGTGAGCGAAAAGATGATGCCGATGAAAGTCTCCAAAATCAATGGATAACCTTTGATGCTTTACAGTCAAGCCATAAAGTCAACTTGGGGCTTAAATATAATGAGCCTATAGCTGGTGGCCTTTCGTTTTATGCGACCTACGATTTCGAAGGAAAATTTTCATCTTCTGATAAACTGTCATGGAATGAACTTCTCAGCAAGCGTGATACGCTGAATACTCACCGTTTTACGCACAATGATATACAGAATATGGTGAGAGCCGGACTAAGCTATATGAATCCGAGGGAAAAGTTGAAAATCAACCTGTTTGCAGACTATAGGAATATATATCAGCTCCGTAAAGAGTCTTTTCCTACGGACTTTTCGGCTCCGGATAGCTATAATCAGCTTAGTCCGTCCTTATGGGTCATTTATGAAAAGTCTCCTTTCAATGTCTCGTTTGTCTATAGGGAGGAGGCTCTTGTCCCTTCGATTGAACAGCGTCGGGCTGTGATAGATGATGCCAATCCTTTGTTCCTGACAGCAGGAAATCCTGAGTTGAAACTTCCTGTGTCAAGAATTGTTACTGTCAATTTTCTAATGACTTCGTCTTTAATAAATACCACATGGCGTGCCAATCTCGAATACAAGGAATTGTCAAATGACATAGTCCGCAAGACAGAATATTTTTCAGAAGAGACGATTCTTGACAAGTATGGCTATACAGTTCCTGCCGGGTCAGAACTGTCTGTTCCTGTCACTGTGAATGGAAGCCGTACGTTCAGCACATCTTTTTCTCCGGATATATATTCGAAATACCTGAAATCAACTTTCACACCGTCTGTGTCTTACGGATATTTCCGGAAGCCATTCTTCCTTATGGATGACCGTCATGACAATTTACAGCATTGCCTGTCTGCCGGCCTTTCTTACCGTAGTTCCTTTTCCAGATACATAGGTCTGAAAGTTTCCACTGTAACAGGAATCGGACGTAACCTCCGTGACGGTGACAAAGTATATGATTTTCTGACTGAAGATGTTTCAGCAGAGGTGAAGTTTCATTTTATGAAACGCTTAAAGGCTTCCATCGGTGTTGACAACATACTTATGGCAACAGATTCCAGTATTGGTGGATATGAAAAGACAGGCCTTGGAGCCTCACTCGGTATCCTTTTAGGCAAATCCAAGGATTATTCACTGTCTGTAGTAGGCAAGGATCTGCTTGGGATGAATAACAACAAGTCCATCTCAGTTACCGACTTCTTTGTCAGAAGCAGATATTCGAGCATACTTGGCCGTTCGGTAATGGTGGTGTTTGAATATAAATTTTAGACCAATTAACAAGAAAATGTGATAAATGCTGGAAATTCGGCTTGTAACCAAGAAAACAATTCATATATTTGTTGAATTGTTCTTTTAAATAAACTATTCGATGAAAAAACAAACGAACTTAGCAATCTCCCCACATTGCTTTCTGATGCTTTTTTGTCTTGTTTCATCTTTGTTTCTGAACTCCTCCTTGGGGGGGGTATTGAATGCTAGGGACAAGACTGTTGTAAGTGGTGTAGTCACCAGCAGGACTACCAATGAACCCGTTGCAGGTGTTGCTGTCTTTATTGCAGGTACGGCATATAATGCCTACACTGATGCCGATGGAAAGTATGAGCTTTCTTTTATCGCGGATGGTTCTGTTCATATTACATTCCAGCTTCTCGGAATGAAGACGGTCAAGATGGCGTATGTGGGACAGAAGGTCCTTGATGTCGAGATGGAGGATGACTCTGAGGCTCTTGATGATGTTGTGGTCACTGGGTACAATAAAATCCGTAGGCAGGGATTTACCGGAAGTACAACAACAATCTCGAAGGATGAGCTCCTTAAGGTCTCTCCAAAGAACCTTATTTCTTCCATCCAGGTCTTTGACCCTTCTTTCAGACTAATGGAAAACATTACTGCGGGGGCCAATCCGAATGCGTTGCCTGAATTCTATATGAGGGGACAGACGGCAGTCAACATGGAGTTTTCCAATACAGGTGACATTTCCCGTCAGAATCTGACAAGCAACAACAATCTTCCGATATTCATCCTTGACGGCTTTGAGGTCAGTGTCGAGAAAATCTATGACATGGATCCGACAAGGATTACAAATGTGACACTTCTGAAGGATGCCGCTGCAACAGCCATGTATGGTTCACGTGCTTCCAACGGAGTCGTTGTCATGGAGTCAAGGGCACCGGAAGAGGGTCGTCTCAGGGTTGCCTATAATTTTACGGCAAGTGTGGAAATGCCGGATCTTTCTGCCTATAACCTCTTGGATGCCAGGGGAAAACTTGAAGCGGAAGTTGCAGCTGGATATTATCCTATTGGTGATGACCCGGCGAGCACTGATAAGGTGTGGCTCACTCAATATCCTAACTATATAAAGAAACTCAATAATGTTGAGCGTGGTGTCAATACTGACTGGATGGCGAAGGCGGTAAGGACATCTTTCCATCATAAGCACAGTCTGTATATTGACGGTGGTACACAGAATATACGCTGGGGCGCGGAACTTAGGTATGACAACACAGACGGTGTCATGAGAGGTACAGACAGGACAACCTATGGCGCGGCATTAGTTCTTGACTATAGGGTCGGTAAATTCCAGATATTGGACAGGGTGGACTATGATGTTATGGGCTCCAACGAACTTCCAAGCCAGAATTTCTCTAACTATTCCCATCTCCAGCCTTATGACGTTCCTATAGACCCCATTACTGGAGATTATGTCAGAAAACTTCCGGATTGGGGAGGCTCTTCTGGGAAAATGAATCCTCTGTATGAAGCGAAATATATGAATTCATACTATAAGAGCAAGTATAATGAACTGACCAATAAATTGTCCATCAATTGGTTCGCTACCAAGGACCTGACGGCTAAGGTTCAGTTTTCCATTGATAGGAAGGATAATGGAAGCAACCGGTTCATTGACCCTGCGTCATCCACATTTGCGAGTGTAAGTGACCCGCGTCTCCTGGGCACATTGTCAACTGTATCAGGAGAATCGCTTTCATGGGACCTGAATGTGCTGCTTCTCTATAACAAAAGCATTAAGAAACATTACATCAATGTCACAGCAGGTGCAGAGCTTATAGAGAACAATATGACGAATGTCAGTGCAAGCTACACCGGTTTTCCGAGCGGCAAGCTCAGTTCCATCAACAATGCCATGGTCATAACAGGCAAGCCTGTTTCATCAAGCAACAAGACGCGCCTTGCCAGTTTCCTTGTGATGGCAAACTATTCGTGGAATGACATCTATCTGTTGGATGCATCTTTGCGTCTTGACGGTTCTTCGGAATTCGGACGTGATGAAAAGGTTGCTCCATTCTGGGCTGCAGGTGCCGGGCTTAATATCCATAACTATGGCTTTCTTAGGGGAAATCCAGTTCTGAGCACATTGAAGATTCGCGCTACATACGGCCAGACCGGCAAGGTCAATTTCCCGGTATACGCGGCCAAGTCAAGCTATGTGTCCACTTCTACGGAGTCATGGTATCTGACCGGTATGGGATATATCATGCAGTATTTCGGCAATGATGACCTTACATGGGAAAAGACCAATTCGATTGATGCCGGACTTGATGTAGGGCTGTTCAAGGACAGGTTCACACTCAAGTTTACATATTATGACAAGAACACTGTAGACATGATCACATCTGTAACCTTGCCTTCCTCTTCCGGATTCACAAGCTATATGGCAAACATGGGTAAGGTCAAGAACCGTGGAGTTGAGCTGGACTTGAGATACAATGTAGTGAAGACAAGGGATTGGGACTTGACACTGTTCGGCTCAATGTCCCACAACAAGAACAGGATTATGGCGATTTCTGATGCTTTGAAACGTTATAATGAACTCGTGGATAAGCAGTATGAAGATTACCGTGCAACTTCAGGAAAGACAAGCTTCTCTGTACCTCATACGAAATTCATAGAGGGTGGTTCCACTACTTCCATCTTCGCGATGAAGTCGTTGGGAATCAATCCTGCCAACGGTCAGGAACTTTTCATTACTCCTGCAGGCGATGTCACATACGAATGGAATGCTGCAGACCAGCAGATTGTCGGTGATACAGAACCTATAGTGAGAGGAGCATTCGGATTCAATCTCCGTTGGAAGAATTTTTCATTGTTTACATCTTTCCTGTATCGTGCCGGTGGCTATCAGTATAACCAGACTCTGGTAAACTATGTTGAGGATGTCAATCTTCTTTCTTCCAATGCCGACAGGAGGGTGACAATGCTGAGATGGCGTAATCCTGGAGATCTCTCACCGCTTAAGAGTATCTCTGCTTCCGGATATGTCACACGCCCAACTTCGCGCTTTGTGCAGAAAGATAATCTGCTTCAGTTCAATTCCTTGTCATTGAGCTATGATTTCAGCCCGAAACTTATCAACAAGGCGAAAATCAGCATGCTCAGGCTTACGGCAAGTATGCAGGACCTCGGATACTGGAGCACAATCCGCAGGGAAAGAGGATTGGAATATCCCTATTCAAGGACTTTCAATTTCTCACTTAACATCACATTCTAAAGTGAAACGGCATGAAAAAAATTATATATATAATAATGGTTGTTGCGGCCACATTGTGCTCATGCAACAAATGGCTTGACATTACTCCGGAAGATACAACTACAGAAAAACAGCTTTTCAGCGATGCTGGAGGCTATCATGCAGCACTGAACGGGTTGTATCAGACAATGTCTGCAAGTTCATTGTACGGTGAAAACCTTACATGGGGCTACCTTAGTGCACTGTCACAGTATTATGACAATTCTTCTGTGGGCAATACCAAGAAATTCTCATATACGGAGCAGTATGAATATTCTTCTAACGAAGTCAAGGCTTTCGGGGAACAGATCTGGCAGGCAGCCTATAATCTGATAGCAAATGCAAATAATCTTCTTGCCCATCTTGATAAAGAAGATCTTTCTATATTTCCCAGTAGAGAAAAAGGGGAGGTTGATATGATTAGGGGAGAGGCTTTGGCAATCCGTGCATTCCTGCATTTTGACATGTTGAG
This sequence comes from Bacteroidales bacterium, assembly GCA_023667095.1. GTDB lineage: Bacteria > Bacteroidota > Bacteroidia > Bacteroidales > UBA932 > Cryptobacteroides. The sequence continues at coordinate 20,968 of JAMPAT010000027.1, read as the reverse complement.
ACTCTTTGCTGTGGCACCTTCGGTTGAACGGAATGCAAAGGCAATACCTTATATAACGGAGTATCCTGCTATATTTTCAGAAAGGAAAACTGTTTCGGAGGTACTTGCATGTATTGAGAGTGATCTGATTGAATCTCAAAGCCTTCTTGCAGAAATAGATACAACATCTGTTGGCATTGATTGGATGGATGCTACTGGAAACAGGTTTACGGTAAGCAACTCTTCAAAGGATTATTTCCTTACCGGACGTGGTGTCAGGATGAATTATGTGGGAGTTTCTGCCCTGCTTGCCAGAGTCTATGCTTATGACGGTGAACTTGAAAAGGCATATACGATAGCCAAAGAACTGTGTGATAAATATGTCACAGGAGATGGTCTGGATAGCTGGTATTCATTTACCGGAGGTTTTTCAGATTCTGATACGGAGGGATTCAGACCGCATAAGCTGATTGATGAACTTTTAGTCTGTTTCTACAATGAAAATCTTTCCGTAAATTACAGTACTGCTGTCAATAAGACATTGAGGGATAATTACTATGCATTGAAAAATCTCTCCGGTATATTTTCTGATAATGATGACATAAGGCAGAAAAAACTTATTTCTTCCATAGATCTGGATACTAAAGTTTCTCTGAAATATTATGAAAGAAGCGGTAACGGTATTACTGTGGGCATAGAGAACAGGTTGCTTCCAATCATGAGAATTTCTGAACTTTATTTTATAATGGCAGAATATCTTGCCGGTGAAGGTCGGATGGACGAGGCTGCTGATTTGCTCAATACATTGAGAATCAAAAGGGGATGTATGGGAAATCCTGTCTCTAAAGAAAGCACCTTTGATGAATTTATGGAACGCCTGAATCTTGAAGTCTGGAGGGAGAATGTTGCTGAAGGACAGTATTTTTTCCACTGCAAGAGGCTGAATGCCCGGAGAATCAGCAATAACGGAGTCTATGTCCCGATGGAAGGCAAATATACCATGGTGATTCCAGATAGTGAGATAACATTGAATTAAAGAATTTTCAGATGAAAAGACATATAGCTATTTTTGTTCTTTCCGCATTGTTCATTTCCTGTACGGAAGAGGCAATAGGGCTGTTTGATGAACAGCATTACCTGCATTTTACAAACGAATCCAAAAAGGTTTCCCGTTTCTCTTTTGCGACGGCTCCAGGTCTGGATACCTATGTACTTGATGTGCCTGTGACCCTCATCGGCCGTTCGCTTGATGAGGATGCTGAATATAGCGTGGAGGTCGTTTTTGATGGGGACACTCCTACGACTGCATCACCGGCTTCATTTGATATACCGGAAAAACCTGTATTCCACAAGGGCATTTTTGAAGATAAACTTCCTGTGCGCCTTATAAATACAGAAGAATTGGGACAGGAGAAACGTCTTGTGATAAGAATAGTTGAGAACGGGTCATTCAGGCTTGGACCTGTGACTTGCAGGACAGCCGTCATATATTTCAGCAATGTCCTCTCTCGGCCGGACTGGTGGGATGACGATATGGCTAAAATATATCTTGGAGACTACTCTGACATAAAGTATCAGCAGTTTATCATCGCTACTGGTGTTACAGACTTGAAGGACAAGAGTATTTCTGAAATTACGGCTTATGTGATTGAATTTGTCTACTATCTGAGAGAACTTGATGCCAACGGGGAGACTGTCTATGAAAAAGACGGTGTCACAAAAGTACTTGATAACATTCCTTATGCTAAAAACATGTAGCTATGAAAAGATTGTTTTTCTATATATTATTTTATTGGGGTATAGTGTCTTTGGTTGTTTCCTGCTATAAGGATAACGGTAACTATGAATATACAACAGAGCCGGATGCGATAGAAATTTCGAAAGAAATGTCTATCAATTATGTAAGTCCGGCATACTCAGCATTTGTCTTCAAGCTTGGAGAGACTGTTGCAATAGATGCCAAGTATACGATAAATGACCCGGAATTGCATGAGGACATGATAGCATTTGAGTGGGTTTTCGGTGCAGAGACAATATCTACATCCAGTCGTCTTGAACTGGACAATTGTCCTGCAGGGCGTTATTTTGGAATGCTTATACTTACAGATTTGAGGTATAACCAGAAATATATGTCCGAGTTTAATTTTCAGGTGGATGAAGCATTTACAGACGGCTGGGCGTTGTTGTATGAAAAAGACGGCAGATCTGATTTGGGCTATCTTCAGATTGACCCTAACACAGGTGAATATGTCTATCATGAAGATGTATATTCCAAATCAAACAGTGGCAAGACGCTTGCAGCAGGTGTAAAGGAAATGACATCGCATATGTATGATTCTTCTCCTCAACTATTTGGACTGAGTATAATTCAACCAGGTGAGGAAGGGCCGGTGGAGCTTGATATACATAATATGTCCCCTATCGGATATCTCAACCGTGAATTTACCTCAGAAGAGAAGGATTATGGTATAAGAAATGCTGCTTATATGTATGGTTATGTCGCGGCAGCTACAGAGGACGGTTCTTTATACATTCGTGAGGATCAAAAATATACTATTTATGTCGTACCTCATTCTGGAATATTCCCGTCATATCCAGTTACGGTTGATGGTGGTTTGAAAATAGGACATTGGATAAATACAATGGGGTTGTCATGCATGTCGAATATGTTCTTTGACGTCATGCTTGCCTATGACGAACTTAACTCGCGTTGTGTCAGAATTCAAGGTCTGAAGATAACTCCTTTTGATGAGACTTTTTATGGCAATTCAGTTGAACCGCATCGTAATGACTGTGGTTGGGATGGATATAATGAATATACAGATATTGTATATCCGGATCATTATAATCTGTCAGATTATGATGTCATCAGTATGAATGGTGGAGGCTACGATATTGGAACATGGGGAACCCCGAGTCTTTCTGTGATAATGCTTCTTAGGAGAAAGAGTGATGGCAAATATTTCTTTTATACATTCCGGTATTTTGATGTGTGGGGTAGTGTCGATGTGGATTTGGACCTGTTTTTCCCGCTTCCAGACGATATCGATATTGACCCTGAGACAATGATTACAAGGAACCATCTTGGTGGCACTGACAACATATTCTATTTCACAGACCGTGGCAACAGGAATGTTTATTATCTCAATGCAATCTACGGGACGTTGAATAAGGTCTATTCTTCATCATCTGCCATTACTGCGATAGGTCAGGGAGAAATCCAGAATATGTATGCAGCATATGGTGCGAGTGACTATACTCTCTATTACGAAAATTTTGTAGTCGCTACAGAAGATGGGGATGTCAAGGTACTGAAGATGGACGACATTGCACGCGCAAGTGGTAAGCCAGAAGTGTTGTATTCATTCTGTTCTTCTGCCGGTGCTGTACGGCATATTGCATATCTTCCAAATTCATCGCTTAGTTTTTAACACTATTAAATGTTTATGAAAAAAGTACTTACATTGTTGCTTACGGCTTTGATTATAGCCGGTGTGTCTCCGGCGGAAAGTCAGGCCAAGACATCCAGACGCAAGAAATCCAGGATCGAGAATCAGGATACTGTGAAAAAGGAAAGTGATTATGAAAAATTCCTAAAGAAAAATCCTGAGACCCATAAGGGATTTATAACTTTGTACAAGGAAAAGGGGAAAGTGTATTTTGAATTTCCTTTGTCGTTGCAGGGTAGAGATATGCTGATCGGGTCTACGGTAAGTGAAATTTCAGACAATGGAGATGCCTTGATCGGTTCCAAACCTATGGTACCTCTTCATGTGACTTTTTCCAAGGTGGGGAACAAGATGAATCTTGTGCAGGTCTCAAAGGATTATATCACAGATTCCAAAAGAGACGAATTGCTGAAAGCACTTGACAAGAACAGTGCGGGTTCAATAATTGCCAGTTTCAAGATTGACTATTATAATCAGGACAGTACGGCAGTTGTATTCGACATGACAGATTTCTTTGTCAGTGACCAGAAGTCTATGCGTCCTTTTGATGAGTACTCCATGAATACATATATGGGCAGGGCCAAGAGGATGCCGGAATACCAGAGTGACAAGTCCTTCCTTGGAGATGTCAAGGCATTTGAGGGCAATGTTTCAGTGAAGAGCTATCTTTCCTATAAGTACTCAATCAGCTATGCGGGAAAGGATTTGGCTGAAAACGTGCCTTTTACGGCCTTGATGACACGTTCAATAATCCTGTTGGATGAAAAGCCTTATAAACCGAGGCCTGTCGACAGCCGAATCGGTATATTCCCGACCGGGAAAATCCTTTTCAGCGAAAAGGCACAGCAGTCGGAAATCGTGTATTTTGCAAACAGATGGAGAATAGAACCGTCTGATACAGCAGCCTATCGTGCAGGAAATAAAGTTGATCCGGTCAAGCCAATAGTGTTCTATATAGATCCGGCGTTCCCTGAGGACTGGAAACCGGCAATATTCGAGGCCGTTAACCAGTGGAAGGAACCGTTTGAGAAAATCGGATTTACAAATGCAATTGAAGCGAGGGAATATCCGGCTGATGACCCTGAGTTTGATCCTGACAATATAAGATATTCGTGCATAAGATACGCTCCTATAGGTATTGAGAACGCAATGGGACCTTCATGGGTGGATCCCCGTAGCGGTGAGATTATCAATGCTTCCGTATATGTCTACCATGATGTTGTCAAGCTGGTCAACAACTGGCGTTTCATCCAGACAGCGCAGACTGATGAATCAGTACGTAGCGGTGTACTTCCTCAGGATGTGCTGAGCGATGCGCTGAGGTATGTCATTACACATGAGGTCGGACATTGCCTTGGACTTATGCACAACATGAGTGCTTCGGCAACAGTTCCGGTTGATTCACTAAGGTCTCCGTCGTTTACTTCAAAGTATGGTACAACTCATTCAATCATGGACTATGCCCGTTTTAACTACGTGGCACAGCCTGGTGATATGCAGAAAGGCGTAAAGCTTACTCCTCCGAAATTTGGCCTGTATGACTATTTTACCATAAAATATTCCTATACACCTGTTTTTGATGCTGCAGATCTTCAGGAAGAGGCTGAAATTGTTTCCGGATGGCTTACAGAGGCTCAGGCAGATCCAATTCTCCGATACGGCAAGCAGCAGATGGCAGTCATGGACCCGCGTTCACAGAATGAGGATCTCGGTGATGATGCAGTGAAGGCTTCGGAATACGGTATCAGCAATTTGAAGTATATCCTTCCAAACATCAATACATGGATAAAGGATGACAAGGATTTCTCGTACCGGACAGAAATATATACAGGTATAATATATCAGTATCTTACATATATCCAGCATGTCTATGCAAATATAGGAGGTCTCTATCTGTATGAAAAATATGACGGGGACCCTATTGAATATGCATACAGCTGCGTTCCGAGGGACATACAGAAAGATGCATTTGACTTCCTTTGCAGGCAGGTGAAGGATTTGACGTGGCTTGACAATGAAGAACTTATGAAGAATATCCAGATAATGGGAACTCCTTCAAAGACATTCCAGGCTGCTTTGGTGCAGGCAATTGTAATGAGCCCATGGAAAATTGCCTCAAGGCAGATGATGCGCCATGATGAGGAAATCTATACAGTGTCAGAATGTCTGAAAGATGTATATGATCTTGTTTGGGCACCAACTGTTAAAGGTAAGACGCTTACAGACCTGGATATGATGTTCCAGCGCGAATATGTGAAGACTATATTTGCTCTTGCCGGATTCAAATATACAGGAACCGGTGCGGTAAATGATTCACGTTCATTGACAGATAACAGCAATTTCGCTATTGCAGTCCCGGAATTCCTTAAGGAATATGAAACTTTGGGCTCACATGTCTGCTCTTGCAGCGGGTGTGCCGGCCATGCTTCCGGTCCTTCTCCTGTGGCGGGATATTCATCTCCATATACTATGTTTGTTGCACAGCCGCTCTTTGATGCTGAATACTATACCTATGCAATGAAAGTGAAGAAGCTGATTGAGCAGAAAGTGAACTCGGCAACCGGAGACACAAAGGCTCACTATGAACTGATTTTGCGTAATATCCAGAAGACCCTTAAATAATTGCGTTTATGAAGACAGTCAGATTTATAGCAATCGTTTTCTTTTCGATAATGATCTCTGCAGTGCCGGTCTCAGGAAAGAAACCGTCCAGGAAGGGCAAGGATGTGAAGACTGAGGCAAAAAGCGTGAGCGAATACGAAAAACTTTTCAAGGACAAGAAATTCAAGACAGCAAAAGGTTTTTTCACCATACATTTGTCAGAGGATGGCAAGCTGATAGTTGAACTTCCAAAAGATATGATTGGAAGGGATATGCTTATCACTTCAGCTGTGGACCAGACCAGCAATGGCGGTGATGCTGTAGTAGGATATATGTCACCCAAAGCAATTCCGGTGTCTTTTGATGCTACCGATTCCCTTGTCTTGTTGAGAGAGCGTCTGCCATATAGGTATGAAGCGGATGACATTCAGTCATCAGCATTGCAGAAAAGCCATATCGGGGCAATCATCGCAACTTTCCCGATTAAGACATTGTCGCCTGACAGTCTTGCGTATGTGTTTGATGCGACACAATATTTCAGCAGCTATGACAAACGTCTTGATCCTGTGGATCCCTATGGAGCAGACTCATTTGAGGGTCTTGTCTCAACACGCCTGACCCAGAAAAGCAATCTGTCAATATTGCTTGATGTACAGGGTTTTAAAGATAATATTTCCATATTGGGCTATGAGACATATTCCATGGACCAGTCTGTATTTGGAATGAAAGCAGCAGATGACAATACAAATCTTACAGTGATTCTGAGACGTTCTGTCCTGCTCCTTCCTGAAAAGGTAATGCCTTCAAGAATTGCAGACCCGAGACTTGGTGTCATCTCTTCATCTGCGAAGATGTTTACCGGAGGACAAGGAAGCAAGACTGTATATTGTGCAGACAGATGGAGGATAACTCCGGAACATTCAATGGTATTCTATGTGGATACCTTGTTTGACAGCAGGATGAGAGAGGCCATAACAGCAGGTGTACTAAAGTGGAACAGGGCTTTTGAACAGATTGGACGCGGTGACCTTATCAGTGTTATGCCTTATCCTTCCGATGACCCGGATTTCGATGCCAATGATTTAAGGTATTCATGCATCAAGTATGAACCGTCACAGAATTCAAGAATCCGCAGCAATACCTGGACTGATCCAAGAAGCGGTGAGATTCTCTGCGCAACAGTATATGTGCCTTTTGATGCACTTAGGGCAATCCATACCAAAATGTTTTTTGAAATTGGAGCAGCTGATCCTTCTGTACGTGGTACTGACAATAATATCCCGGTTGTCTATGAGGGGCTTCAGGCTGATGTAACGAGGGAAATCGGGAAATGTCTTGGGCTGGACCGTAACCTTGCGGCATCGTATTCCATACCTGTGGATTCTCTGCGCTCGCCTTCATTTACTTCAACAATTGGATTATCTGGGTCCATTATGGATGAACTTCCATATAATTATGCCGCGGTTGAGGGAGATAAGGAAATAGGTGTAAAGCTTGTCCATACTGAGTTGGGTGATTATGACATGTATGCGGTCAAGTGGCTGTATTGCACCGTTCCCGGTGCTGTCTCATCTGCAGATGAGACAGCCTACCTTGACAGTCTTGTCACAGCATCGCGCAATAATCCTTATTGCCTTTATGTGAGGAAACCGTCAAATATGTCTGATCCAAGGTATTATATGGATCCTAGGTGCAAGACAGATGACCTTGGAGATGATAATGTCAAGTCAGCAAGGTTACGTTTGGATAATGCAAGGCATGTGATTTCCAGGATGTCGGGGTGGCTTGGAGGCAAGGACCCTAAATATCAGTTCCGTATGCAGCTCAATGTCCGTTTTGTGGAGAACTCATTTTATGTATATGCTGACTTGATGAAGAATCTTGGAGGATTCTATCTGTCTGAAATCAAGGACGGTGATGGCATCCCTGCATATATTCCAGTTCCGGCTTCTGTACAGAGGGATGTCATGAAATTACTTCTGGATGAGATTGGGAATATGTCATGGCTGGACAATACAGATGCTTACAGGGATATAATATTTGTCCGCTCCTTTGAAGAGTATATCCAGTCAATGGCTATTGACAATCTTTTTGCACGTCTTCCGAATATTGCTTTTGCACAGACAAAGTATGATGCTCCGTATTCAATGATGGACGCTTACGATGATATCCTTGACCATATACTGGATAATGTCAGAAAGGGGAAGGGAGCGGCTTATGACAATGTGCTGTTGCAATATTTCCTGTTAGGCTATACACTTCAGGCATCCAATGCTGTGAATGAACCTGCTTCATCTAAAGGTATTGCATCGGACAGGTCAGACAACTTTGTGCAGTATGCTTCTGGTGACAGGAGTGGTTTTGCATCAATGTCGTCCCTGGCGTTTCATATCCCAGAAAACTATGATTATCAGGTCTATACCAGGCTTCTGGAGATAAGGGGAATATATGACAGGGCCGTTAAGTCAACTTCAGACAAGACGTTGAAGGCCCAATATGAATATTTTATTATGGCGATAGACCGGGCTTTGAAAATCGATTGATAATATATAATGAAGGAACAAGAAAAAAAGGCAGAGCAGGACGGATCCTGGCCTGCCTTTTTTCGCCTTCCCCTTTTGCAAGGATGAATTTTGGTAGTATCTTTGCCGCCTGAAAACAGGAATGACATGAAAATGCTTGATATCGTAAAACGGCCTGCAGCGTTTTTGCTGCTGACTGCAATCCCGGCAATGCTCTCGTGCGGGGAGAACTCGCACAGGCTTCCGAAGGACAATTGGGAGCCATCGGTATATGCCGGACTTGACGGGATGATTTCCAGATGCGGGAAATATTCTGACGGATATGATCCGGAATGCAGGCCGTATGCCGTCTTTGACTTCGACAATACCACTGTCATCAATGACATCTCGATGACCCTTATGATATATATGGTGGAGAACATGAAGTTTGCATTCTCACCGGATGAGGCATTCGGGGCGTTTACAGGAGGACTTCAGGACATTGACACCGTCATGACGGGATTTGCCTGCAGCGCAAGGGACTTCGCGGAGGACCTTTGCCATGACTACAGGGCCATACGCGGCAGGATGGACGGAGGTGCCGCAATGGAGGATGTCCACAGTATGCCGGAATATCTTGATTTCAGGGCAAAGCTTTGGGGGCTGAATGAAGGAATTGAGAATACGTATGACTACGGGACATGGTGCCTTTGGATGCCGTCGCTTCTCTCCGGGATGACTTATGGCCAGATACAGGACCTGACAAGGGAATCTGCATCATACTGGCTCGCTTGGGGAAAGATCTGGACAGAGAAGTGGAACAGTCCTGACGGGATTGTGTCTGCATCGGTGATGAAAGGGCTTGCGCTTCCCAAGGAAAGTGTCAATCTTTACAGGACATTGGCAGACAACGGGATAGATGTGTATATCTGCTCTGCTTCCCTTGAAGCTATTGTTGAAACCATGGCATGTGACCCGGCATTCGGCCTTGGGCTTGATCCGGAACATGTGTTCGGTATAAGGCTTGCGGACGGGGATATGCCGGGAGGCGGCTTCGACAAGGATTACGACCAGACTTTCCTTGGCGGGAAGACGAAATGCATAAGACGTTTCATTGCTCCGTCACATTGCGGAAGAGGCCCTGTGCTTGTCGCCGGGGACAGCAACGGAGACTATGACATGCTGACTGCATTCCCTGACATGAAAGTGGGACTTATCATTAATTGCCAGCGAAGCGGAGGGATTGCAGAGCTCGGGCGCATTGCATTGGAGCAGGGAGATGATGAGTCGCAGCGTTACCTTCTCCAGGGACGGGACCTTTCTCTTCCTGGATATGTCAAGGCAAGCGAATCAAGGTAGATGTTCCCCAAATATAAAAATCACAATTGGAAAGATATCTTCAGGAATATAAATCAATGGCACAGATGGAAAAGAAACGCAATGCAATAGGATTCTGGATAGACAATGCGAGGGCCATTGCCTTGCCGCAGAGTGTGCTTCCGGCGATATTGGCAGTATCCATGAGTGCTGCACTTCCCGGATTCTCATGGTGGCTGTCACTGGCCGCAGTATTCGGGGTGGCATGTGCGCATCTGGGAATGAACCTTGCCGATGACTATTTTGACTATAAGGTAAGCAGCGGTGAGAAACGCAATGAACTTGCTTCCGAAGGGCTGCGTGCAAGGATTGCCAAATATCCATATCTTACATCCGGACAGGCTACCGTAGGGCAGCTGAGAAATGCAATTATTGTGTTCCTCGCTGTGGCAATCGCCTGCGGTGCGGTCATTGCCTGCTTCCGTGGCTGGCCCGTGCTGGCAATTCTGGCTATAGGGGGATTTCTCGGCATTTCCTATTCCGGGGTCCCTTTCCGCTTCTGCTACTACGGATACGGTGAGCTTGTAATCGGGCTGATGTTCGGCCCGCTCCTTATGATTGGAGTGAAATATGCCTCATGCGGAGTGTTCGGTGCCGACATTGTGCTTGTCAGCATTGCTGTCGGCATGCTCGTGACAAATATCCTGTATATGCATTCGATCATGGATGCAGTGCCGGACTCGAAGATGGACAAGATGACATTCGCACGCCTGCTTAAGCGTCCTGTGCCGATCCTTGCAGCTGCATGGATGTTTATTGCTGTGCCTTTCATCCTGGTAGCTGCAGGTGTGCTTGCAGGTGTCCTGCATCCAGCATATTGCTGTGTGTTCCTGCTGCTGCCGATGGCTGTCTATCTCGGATGCTCAATTACGGATTTTGTGTATCAGAGGCCGGTGGAGATATGCCTCAGGCCATGGATGGGCCCGATGGGGAATTTCAGGGCGTACGAAGAGGCCGGAATCGGCTGGTTCATGCTGAGGTGGCTGCTTGCGCGGAACCTGCTCTCGTTCTTCTGCCTTATCATAGCCATTGTGAATATAGTCCTGGCCATACTTGATTGAATCCGGCGGAATATGCGGAATTAACAGAAACTTTAAAGTAAGAATATGAAAAAGATACGGCAGATGATATACCTGGCATGGTGGTTTTTCCGTGCCCGTTTCCTTGGAAGGCGCGCTCCGCTGCAGACTGTGCTTTTCATTTCAGACCTGTGCAACCTTGAATGCAGGCATTGCAGCGTATATAATAAGGTGAATCCGCATGTCTCCACCTACGAAAAGGTCAGGGAGCAGCTGGAATATGCCTATTCGCTCGGCTCACGGTTCGTGGATTTTGAGGGAGGGGAGGTGACAATATGGAGAGACGGAGACAAGCGTATCAATGACCTCATAGACCTTGCCAGGGAGATCGGGTTCTTCTCTGCGACAATCACGACCAATGCCCAGCTCCCGTTTGCCGGAAACCACGCAGACAGCATCTGGGTAAGCCTTGACGGATATGGAAAATTCCATGAGGAAGTCCGCGGAAAGGGAACTTTTGCAAAGCTTGAGAAGAATATTGCGGAATGCGGCCATCCTCACCTGAGCGTGAACATGGTGGTCAACACCTTGAACTATACCGCAGTGGAGGATACTATAAAGTATGCGAAGGAGAATCCTGCAATAGAGATGATTGCAGTCAATTTCTACACTCCTTTCCCTGGAGCTGAGGAACTTACCCTTGACCCTGTGCTTCAGGCACAGATTGTAGACAAGGTCATTGAAATGAAGAAGGAGGGTTATCCGATAATGAACAGCATCTCAGGACTGAAATATATGAAGAAGATAAAGGACCATAAGTTCACACCACGCTGCTGGGTTACAGATTTCATCTATGCAGATGGCAGCATGGGCCTGTGCAAGGGGCAGGAGCTTGGGATATGCAGCCGCTGCGGCTTCTGTATGGCAGGTGAAATGAGCGCGTTATTCAGTTTCCGCCTCGACACAATCCTCTCCGGCCTGCGTCTCAGGATGTAGCTTCTCCGGTACCATTCTGACGGCACTGCATTGATATTCAATATGTAGCTGTGGAATGCCCTTGTACATGCTTCTGACGGCGTTTTTGAATTGCTTCCATATTCTAATATTTTCTATGGATATTGATTGGAATGTTACGCGGAAAACCATATATTTGCACTCTTTTATTAACCAATTTAATAAATTATGTTAAAAATATTCAAATCATCGATGTTCAGGTACTCTCTGGCGGCATTTCTTGCCTTCGCTGTCCTGGGCATCTTGTCCACTGAGCTGAAAGCCCAGGACCAGTCCACAGCTGGGGGGGTATAGTCAGTGGTACAGTAACTGATAATCAAGGACCTGTAATCGGTGCCGCTGTCATGGTGAAAGGCGGAGCCGGTGGAGTGACAACCGATTTTGACGGTGAGTACACAATTGCAGGGGTAAAGCCAGGGGATGTCATTGTCGTTTCTCTCCTTGGCTATGAAGACCAGGAAATCGTCTACAACGGGCAGGCGAGAATTGATGTTGTCCTCAATGTGTCAACAGAGTTCCTGGATGAGGTCGTGGTTACGGCCCTTGGTATCAAACGTTCGGAGAAGGCGTTGAGCTACAATGTCCAGAAGGTTGATTCAGAGGAGCTTCTCCGTGCCCAGGACGTCAATTTCGTAAACTCTCTCAACGGTAAGATTGCCGGAGTCCAGATCAACAAGAGTGCCGGTGGAGCCGGTGGAGCTACACGTGTAATCATGCGTGGTGCAAAATCCCTTGAAGGAGACAACAACGTCCTTTATGTGATTGACGGTATCCCTATGATCAACACGACACTTGGATCCGGCAGCGAAGTTCTTGGAGGTACATCCAGGGCTACTACCGAGGGAATTGCAGACTTCAATCCTGAGGATATAGAGAGCATATCTGTGCTTACAGGTCCATCTGCAGCCGCCCTCTACGGAAGTAGCGCGGCAAACGGTGTCATCCTCATCAATACCAAGAAAGGAAAGGAAGGAAAGGTTTCACTTTCATTCTCCACTACATCCGAGTTCAGCACCCCTTATATGACTCCTGACTTCCAGAATATCTATGGAAACAGGCAGGGCGCATACGAGAGCTGGGGCAACAAGCTTGCAACTCCGTCTTCATATGATCCGAAGAAAGACTTCTTCGAGACAGGAATGACATTCATCAATTCCTTGAGCCTTACAATGGGTAACAAGCATAACCAGACATTTGCTTCCATATCTTCAAGCAACTCACAGGGAATTGTGCCTAACAACAAATATGACCGTATCAATGCATCTGTCCGCAACACCTCTTCAATCCTGAACGACAAGGTACAGATTGATCTTGGTGCTTCATTTGTTCATCAGACAGACCAGAACATGGTTACACAGGGTCTCTACAATAACCCTGTAGTCGCTGCATACCTTTTCCCGAGGGGAGAGAGCTGGGATGCTGTGAAGTCATTTGAGCGTTACAACCAGAGCCGTGCATTCGCAACTCAGTATTGGCCGATTGTAGATAACACATATGCTACGGACAACCCTTACTGGACAGCGTTCCGCAACACTACTCCAAGTACAAAGAACCGTTATATGTTCAATGTCGGCATTACATACAATATCCTTGACTGGCTCAATGTCTCTGCACGCTACCGTCTGGATGACACTAATGTGGAGTTTGAAAGGAAGTATGCTGCGACTACAAACATGATTTTCACGGAAGGCTCTGACAAAGGTCTCTATGAATACAGCAATTTCAGAAACCGCCAGCAGTATGCCGATGCAATGCTCAATATCAACAAGCATCTCGGTGATTTCCATCTGATGGTCAACCTCGGCTACAGCTTCTCTGACTATCATGAGATGACAAGGGGATACAGGGGACCTCTTAAGCTAGTCCCTAACAAATTTACCTTCAGCAATATCGATCCGGCAGGTTCTGCATATATCGAGGATGGTGGAGATGCAGCAGTCCGCAACAATGCGGTTTTTGCAAATGTTGAACTCGGATGGAAGAATATGCTCTTCCTTACGCTTACCGGACGTAACGACTGGAACTCACGCCTTGTGGGTACTTCTTCTGAAAAGCCGGGATACTTCTATCCTTCAGTGGGTCTTTCAGCTGTCATTTCAGAAATGGTTGAAATGCCTAAATGGTTCTCTTATCTGAAAGTACGTGGATCTTATGCAGAAGTGGGATCTCCTGTTACACGTTCAGGACTTACTCCTGGGACTGTCACTACGAAGCTTGTCGGAGGTCTTCTCCAGGAGAACGGACGTTTCCCGTTCGTTGATTTTGAACCGGAGAAGACGAAGTCATATGAGTTCGGTCTTGAATTCCGTCTCTGGAACAGCCTGAGTGCACAGTTGACATACTATCACTCAAACACATACAACCAGACATTCCTTGCGGAGCTTCCTGAATACTCCGGTTTCAAGGAAGCTTATCTCCAGGCAGGTAATGTCGCAAACAGCGGTTGGGAGGCTTCTCTCGGCTATGACAACACTGTCAAGGGTGTAAGGATATCATCTTTGCTTACATTCTCACGCAACGTCAATGTAATCAAGGAGATGGTCCATGATTTTTATACTGAGATGAGCCTTGATCCAATCAATGTGCCTGAGGTGCTCAAGGACAACGGACGTATTATCCTGAAAGAGGGAGGCAGTCTCAGTGACATCTATGCTGACACATTCCTCAAGAAGGACAGCCAGGGATATGTAGAGGTAAAGGACGGTAACTATTCACTTGAAAAGACAGACCCTGTCTACCTTGGCAAGACAACTCCTGACTTCAATCTTGGATGGAACAACTCCATTTCATATAAGGGCTTTACCCTCAGCTTCCTGCTCAATGGCCGCTTCGGTGGTATCGTGACATCTTCGACTGAGGCTATCATGGACCGTTTCGGAGTGTCAAAGGCATCTGCTGAGGCCCGTGAGAACGGTGGATACATGCTTCCTAACCAGGGAATGGTTGATGCAGAGGGCTATTTCAAGAAAGTCGGCACCGGTGACTTCCATACATCAGGATACTACACCTACAGTGCAACAAATATCCGTCTCCAGGAAGTTACATTCGGCTATACCTTCCCTAACAAATGGTTCAAGAATGTACTTAAGGACCTTACGCTTACATTCATTGCAAACAACCCTTGGATGATTTACTGCAAGGCTCCTTTTGACCCTGAGCTTACTCCGACTATCGGAACATACGGACAGGGCAATGACTACTTTATGCAGCCAAGTGTGAGAAGTTATGCTTTCAGCCTCAAATTTAAATTCTAATATGACAATGAAAAATATATATAAACTACTGTCTGTTGCCGGCATGATGTCCCTCATGGTCTCCTGTGACTATCTGAGGATTAACACCAATCCGTTTGAGATGACAGAGGAAGAGGGAAAGATGGACGGTGTTGCCCTTGGCGCAGCCGTTACCCTTATGGAGAGATGTGTCTTCCCTGTTGGAACACAGGCTGACAGGACAGACTATATCAATGCATACCAGACCGCATATATGCTGTCTGTTGACGGATGGAGCGGCTATTTCGGCCAGGACAACAACTGGTACAGCGGAAACAACCCGCTTACATACTATCTACAGGACGACTGGGGCGCTTCAACTTACAAGGAGTCATATACCCAGATTCTTCCATCATGGAAAAAGGTTCGCCAGCAGGCTGAGAAGAACGGTACGCCTGAGGTGTTTGCCCTTGCGCAGATACTTAAGATTTCCGCTTGGCACAAGACCCTTGAGACTTTTGGCCCTATTCCTTACATCCATGCAGGAGAGATGGCCGTTGTGATTCCTTTCGACAGCGAGAAGGAGGTCTATGAGGCTATGTTCAGTGACCTGAAGGATGCGGTTGAGACCCTTAGGCCTCTTGCCGAGACCGGCGGTTCCATTATGGCCAACTATGACATCGTGTACGGCGGAAGCGCATCAAAATGGGTCAAGTATGCCAACTCACTCATGCTACGTCTTGCAATGCGTCTGAAATATGTTGATGCAGACATGTCGAAGAAATGGGCTATGGAAGCATATGGCAATGACATCAATAACCTGATGAACGACAAGTCTGATGAGGCACAGGTGAGCACAGGTGCAGGATATGTGTTTATCAACAATATAAACCACTGTGCTACAAGCTACAATGAGTGCTGCATGGGAACATCCATGTTTGCTTACCTTAACGGTTACCAGGATCCTCGTCTTGCAGTCTACTTTACTGAGGCAAGGCCTGTCGAGGAAGGAAAGGACATCCCTGCATGGTCTGTGGACGGATATAACGGAAAGAAATATGCTCCGGTTCCTCCGGGAACAGCAAATGGGGCAAAGACTTTTGCAGGTGCTTCAATCCCTAACTTCACATCTACGACACCGACATACTGGATGCGTACATCAGAGGTGTATTTCCTTCTTGCAGAGGCTTCACTTGAATGGTCAGAGTTCGGCTCAGCATCCGACTGGTATCGTAAGGGTATCGAGATGTCCTTCGAGGAGAACGGACTTTCAGCTTCACTCGTGAATTCATATATCAACAATGTCAATACTCCGTCTGACGTGAAGGTATCGAATATAAATTATTCTGCCTCAGCTCCTACCCAGACTACTACTCAGTTCAGCAGCAACAAGGAGACAGCCCTTGAGCAGATCATGATCCAGAAATGGATTGCCCTCTATCCTAACGGAATGGAGGCATGGACAGAGTGGAGGAAGACAGGTTATCCTAAGCTCAACCAGGTGCATGTGAACAATGGTGCAGCAGTCGGGGTTACAAAGGCTTCCGGAATACGCCGTATGGTCTATCCTAACAGCTTCTCACAGTCTACCGAGGACCGTGCAAACTATGAGGAGGCTCTCCAGAAGCTCGGTGGCCAGGATTCACCTACTACAAAACTCTGGTGGGACTGCAAATAATTAACAGAAATTTAGATGAATATGAAAATATTTAAGAAACTATTATATATCGTTCCGGCTGCCGGTGTGGCGATGTCCTCTGTCTCATGTACGGACGTGGAGAAAATCGAAGTTGAGCATATCGGCGGATACAATACGATGGACAACGAGCAGAGTAGGGAATACTACGAAAATCTCCGTGCCTACAAGGATGAAATCTGGAACTACGGACGTCCTGTAGCTTTCGGATGGTTCTCGGACTGGGCTCCCCAGGGTGCTGCAAGGAAAGGCTATCTTTCTGCTATTCCTGACAGCATGGATATCGTCTCCATGTGGAGCGGTGCGCCGGGCAGGTTTGAAATTACTCCTGAGCAGAAGAGGGACAAGGAATTTGTCCAGAAGGTGAAAGGAACAAAGCTTCTGGAGGTAAGCCTTCTTTCATATCTTGGTAAAGGAAGGACTCCAGAGTCTATCTATACTCCGCTGTACAAGCAGGCAGAGGAAGAGGGCTGGAGCCAGAGCAAGCTTGATAGCGAGAAGGATATTGCACGCTGGGCTTACTGGGGTATAGCTCCAGAGGACTTGAATAATCTCGAGAAAATGAAAGAGGCACATTCAAGGTTTGCAAAGGCTCTCTGTGATTCTCTCTTCACCAATGAATGGGACGGCTTTGACATTGACTGGGAACCTGGTTCCGGATTCAATGATGCTGATGGAACATTGGCAGGAAACCGCTATCAGACTGAGCTGATTGTACATCTTGTAAAGGAGATGGGCAAATATATCGGTCCTATGAGCGATCCTGATGGCAAGGGGCACAAGCTTCTTTGCATTGACGGAATCATGTCAACTTTCCAGAGCCAGTGCCCTGAATATGTCGACTATTTCATTGAGCAGTCATACGGCTATACAAGGCCTATCTCTTTCAACAGGCCTGAAAAGGTAATCCTGACCGAAAATTTTGAGCAGTACGCAGTATCAGGCGGTTCAATCATGGGCCATGCACGCTATATGCCGTCAAACGGATACAAGGGTGGATTCGGAGCATACCGTTTCACCAAGGATTATGACAATACCCCTGACTACAAATGGATGCGTAAAGGTATCCAGGAGAACCTCAGGGTATTCAACGAGTGGAAGGCTGCACAGGCGGAAACTCCAAATCCTGAACAGTAAACCTAATAGAATTATGAAAAGAATTTCAAGAATTATAGCTACCCTGGGGCTGTGCGGAGCCGTTCTTGCCGGCTGCCAGGACAAGGAGGCAGAGCTTCTGGTCTCAAAAGTATATTTTGAGGATGCCCAGTCACTGATTGAACTGGATGAAGAAGCTACCCACACCATTGACCTCAAGTCCCGTCTTACAACAATGTATGACAGCGATGTGAATGTCACCTATACAATCGAGGGTGAGGATGTTGTCAAGGCATACAACGAGAAGTATGGCAAGGAGTATAAGGTATTTACAACTGCAGGTCTTGCAAACGAGACATCTGTAATCAAGGCTGGAGATGTCTATTCTGCTTCGACAGACCTTTATCTGAATGAACTTGCCGGGCTTGTGGACGGAGATTCATATCTTCTTCCTGTACGTGTCAACACAGGTGATGTCCCTGTCATTGACGGCAGCAACATTACATATTTTGAGGTCAAGAGACCTCTGAAGATTATGAGGGCTGCACGCTTCAACTCCAGCTACATAACTCTTCCTCTTACTCCTCTGGATGTCTTTACAGACGTAACATACGAGGCTGTCATCAATGTTGCAAGCTTTGGTAACAACAACACAGTCATGGGATGTGAGGGTGTAATGATCATGCGTATCGGTGATGCAGGCGGCGGAACAGTTCCACGTGATGTCCTCCAGATGGCAGGAAAGAGCGAGATTACATTGTCTGACAGCCCAATCAAGTCAGGCCTGTGGTATCACCTTGCATTTACATGTGCATCTGACGGTACGGCCAATCTCTATGTCAACGGTGAGAAGGTTGTGTCAAACGGTAGCTTCACCATGTCTTCTGACCTGACTGCAAATGGTGCCGACTATGGATTCTCAATAGGACAGGTTCCTAACTTCATGTGGGGTACACGTCCGTTCAATGGATACATGAGCGAGATAAGGCTCTGGAATGTCGTACGTTCAGACAGCCAGATCAAGGAGAACATGCTTTCCGTAGATCCGGCATCGGATGGACTTGTAGCGTATTACAAGCTTAATGGTAATGAGGTTGTCAATGCAACGGGAGGTCCAGCACCGAAAACTGTCTATAGAGTAAACTTCGTGGATCTTGAGAATCCGATTGCCATAGGCGCAGGATTGTAGAAAACACCAACAATTAATAATATTAAGATTATGAAAAAGATTTTATTGTTCGCCGCTGCACTCCTGGCATTTGCCGGATGTGAGGACAAGCCTCTGGATCCGCCTGTGGATGTGATAGAGGATACAATATCAGTAGATCCGAAAAGCGTCTCTTTTGAGAATGCCGGAGGCAATGCTGAGGTTGTAGTTACAAGTTCAGGGGACTGGACTGTCTCTTCCGAAAAGGATTACAGCTGGGTAGTACCTTCTGCAAAGTCAGGAAAGAACGGTGCCGTGGTCAAATTTGCAGTCAGCAAGAATGAGACTACAGAGGAGCTGCAGGCTGTCTATACCTTTACTTCAGGTGAGGCAACAGCGACTTTCACCATTACTGTCGCTGCCGGAGATGCACCGGAACCACCTGCACCGGAAGAACCTTATTTTAAAATAGAAAAGACCAACTATGAAGTAAATGAGAATGCTTCAACAGTTGAAATTGAAGTCAATACAAACGTTGAATATACATTTACTATAGGCCAGCCGCAGTGGATTACGCATAAGGAGACCAAAGGCAAGGTGGAGGTCTTCAATGTCGCAGCGCTTCCGGAGGGGGAGACGAAACGTGACGGACAGATCCTGTTCCAGGGAAACAATGATGGAGTTATATTGCATATAATCCAGACACGTTCCGGCGGAGTTACTCCGGACCCTACTCCTGGCGATGCGCTGATCACTACAGCCGGCAAGTTCAGTTCAACAAGGGTCTATCCTACCTGGGAAGGCAATGCAGCTCCGTTCTACGATATGTCAGAGTTTACATTTGAGGCATTGGTTTATCATGAGAACGGCTGGAATAGCTTGAATACAATCATGGGCATTGACGGATATTTCATGATCCGTACAGGAGATGATGGTATCCAGAAAAATGAACTTCAGATTGCAACCAGCCCAGATAACGACGGGGCTGAGATTAAGCTGAATTCAGGAGTTCTGCTTGATGAAAACAGATGGTATCATATTGCTGTCAGCTTCAACAAGGGTGAGATCAAGCTTTATGTTGATGGTGAAGAGAAAGCTACCAAGACAGCGGAAGGCACAACTAAGCGTACTTTCAACCGTCCTCACACTGATGAGCCGGGAGGCTGGGGCGCAACAAGGTGCTTCTGGATTGGATATGCATGCGGCTCTGACCGTTGCTGGAAAGGAATGATGAGTGAGGTGCGTATCTGGAACAAGGCTCTTACTGCATCTGACCTCAAGGCAGCAAACCATTTCTACACAGTTGACGCCAAGTCTTCAGGACTTGTCTCCTACTGGAAATTCAATGAGGGAGAAGGAGATGTAGTCAAGGATCACACTTCAAATGGGAATGACCTCAAATGCCAGATTAATATCAATGGCGCTTCTGGTTCAAATACCATTACTGCAACAGACGGAATGGAATGGGCAACAGTTTCTCTTCCTGAATAGTCGCTTCTATAGGTGAAAGACTTTATAACCGGTGGTCAGGCCTTGTGCCTGACCACTTTTTTTGATTTGACCACTCTCTGGCAGGCCTTTTGCCAATATGCGCCCCGTTGACACGGGAAGCATGTTCCCGGCACCACAGATTTATATTCATAGCCGTACTGACCTCGAAAGAAGTGTCCGTGCGGCTATGACTTTTTTATAAACATCAAATTTTAGAGGCTATGTGTAAGAAAATTCTTCTTCCAGCAGTCCTTACAGCATTAAGCTGCCTGCACTGCCTCTGCCAGGTGAACATGAATGTGACTTCACCTTCGGCAACTGACTTCGTCAAATACGAACGTGTCCCTGTAAGCTATTTCAACGGTCTTCCGACAATCGAGATTCCGC
>JAMPAT010000026.1 GCA_023667095.1 Bacteroidales bacterium | reverse complement strand
CTAAGCAATTGACATTATTTTAGTTGTTTCCATCGGATTCATGTTAATATACACCAGCCGTACGACTATATTCGTTCCAGATGGTTTGATGTTGCAGATGAATCCATTCTGCAATTTGGTTTCAGCCACCGTTTGAGGCCTTATTTGTGGCTGGGAGTGTAAAAAGTGTTGCCTCAGCCATGTTTAGTGGTGAATTCGTGGATAGGCAAGCTGTGATTTGAGTGGCAAGGATGGAAAAGAAACATTTACCGGATGCTCTGGCTACCCCATGCCGGGACGCAATCGAAAACACAGACAAAATCCAGCACGGGCACAGGCACAAGCCTATGTAAAGGCATAGTACCAAGTCAATGTACAGACACAGTACCAAGGCCTGGACACGGACAGGCTGCTACCTATCTTTCCCAGCGGTCCTCATCCCATTCTGGAGAAACATATTCACCATCATGGTCTATCAGGAAAGACAGATATGTAATCGGGATTCCCTGGGCAAGGTACTGGGACTCATAGAAGGTCTGCACCTCAAGCAGCGCATCGATTGCGTCCTTGCCACAGACGGATGCCATTGCACTGTCATACAGAGAAGCCCTGTCATTTCCATAGATATCTGTAGCGCAGGCAAGCATCTTCAATCCATTGACCTCTGCCATGGCCCTTGAATATTCATGCAGATAGCGGCTGTCCGTCTTGAGGTGCACTATTCCACCTTCGCGGAGAAAGGCACGGTAACGTTCCATGAAAAGAGGGCTTGTGAGACGTTTCTTCTCACGCTTTATCTGCGGGTCAGCAAATGTAATCCAGATTTCGGAAATCTCTCCAGGAGCGAACAGCGACCCGATAAATTCAATCCTTGTGCGCAGGAATGCAACATTAGGAAGCTGATGCTCCTCGGCATACTTCGCCCCTTTCCAGAGACGTGCTCCCTTTATGTCAACACCGATATAGTTACATGACGGATTACGTACTGCAAGGTCAATTGTATATTCACCCTTGCCGCATCCAAGCTCCACAACTATCGGCCTGTCATTCCCGAAGAACTTTTCTCCCCAATGGCCCTTCAACGGATGGTCAACCCTGAACACTTCCTCTGTCCTTGGCTGTATCAGACACCTGAAACTTTCATTCTCCTTGAATTTACGCAATTTATCTTTTCCCATTGTTCTCAATTTGTTTAGATAGACATACTCCCATCCCCCTGATTCCAGAATCCGCATAGTCCACGGAAGGAAGAGTAAGATACATATTCCACTTACCATATTCAGACGGTCTGAATCCGGTCCTGTAGGGCATATTATAATCTTTTGCAAGCCCACGCCCTGATGCAAAGTCATTTTTCCTGATATAGACACGCTCCGCATACTTCCTGCCGGAAGGAGCCTCCAGGCGTACATCTACAACCAAATCCCCTATCCCCCTGAATTCTTTGTCATGGCAGTCTGCCCTTGTGTAGAAACGTATTGAATATGCGCAAAGTGAATCAGTCATGTCAAGTACAAAATGGTAACGCCCTGCCTCATCCCGCCCGGACGCCTTCACAAAAGTTTCTGTGGAGAGCGGACGGGAACATGAGAATATGGCCAGCATGACGGCCATCCCCATCAGGAGAACTGAACAGAAGCGTCCCATATGCTATTCCTTGCTGTTTTTCTGCTGGTTCTGACGGTCCTGTCGGCGGTCGCGCTGTCTGCCATTTGCCCTGTCACGGCCACTTGTACGTGGTCCTCTGTCACGGCCGGCACTCTCCCTGGACGATGAATCACGGCCAGTCCCATCGCGTCCGGCACCATCGCGGGAATCACGGCCGGCACCTTCACGCGAAGAGGCATCACGACCTGGGCCATTTCCGTTCCCCTTGCTGCGGTTCCTGTTGTTGCGGCGTTTCTTGCGTGTCTCATCGAACCTTGTGATACTGTCGTCCCCAACTGCAGTGACAAATTCAGGAGCGACAGGCTCCGGATCACTTTTAAGTGACTCCGGCTTGACTCCATTGCGGTTCATCCTTATTATCTCACGTACCTCTGAAGCCTTGAGGGCATAGAGATTTGCAAACGAGGACTGGTCGTATGAGAAATACATCGTCTCCTTCAAGATATCTGTCTTCATCAGATATGCAAGGCCGTCTTCCAGTTCAAGAGGATTTGTCACACGTGGAATCCGGGACTGCGCATCCATATATGCCGCTGTCTCATAGTTCAGGCAACATTTCAGTTTTCCGCACTGTCCTGCAAGCTTCTGAGGGTTCAGGGAAAGATCCTGGGTCCTTGCTGCAGCAGTGGTGATAGACTGGAATGAAGAAATGTAGTTGGAACAGCAAAGCTCCCTTCCGCAGACACCCAGTCCACCGATAAGCCCGGCCTCCTGGCGCGCACCGATCTGCTTCATCTCTATCCTTATGTGGAATTCCTCAGCAAAGACCTTAATCAGTTCACGGAAGTCCACACGCCCGTCTGCAATATAGTAGAATATTGCCTTTGTACCGTCACCCTGGAACTCCACGTCACCGATTTTCATCTCCAGGCCAAGCTCTGCCGCAATCTGGCGTGAGCGTATCATTGTCTCATGCTCACGCGCGATAGCCTCCTGCCATTTCTCAATGTCGAAGACCTTTGCCTTACGGTATATCTTCTTCAGCTCCATTGTGTCCGGATTTATCTTCTTGCAGCGCATCTGTCTTGAAACGACAGGGCCTTCAAGCGTAACGATTCCAAGGTCATGCCCGGAATTTGCCTCCACAATCACGAGGTCTCCGGTCTTTATTGTCTGCCCAGAAGTATTTCTGTAGATACCTTTGCGCGTATTCTTGAAACGGACCTCAAAATAGTCCTTATACAGTTCCTGCCTCACTCCAGGAAGCCAGTCATATACCTCCAGCTTGCAGCATCCCATACGGTAGTCGCAATGGAGTTCACCCTCTTCATTGCGCTCCACAACACATCCGCGCGAGCAGTCAAATTTTCTTATTTCGTTATCTTCCATAACATTAGTGTCTATATACATAAAAAGATGCGGTCAGCCAGGTCGCAGAATACAATCTTTGGATTGACATTCCTGTCTATAAGCTGTGCTGCCTTGTCAAAATATCCGAGGGCCTTTTCACAGAATGTCTCCCGGCATTGCCCTGCCACTTTGGCAAAAAACGGCAGCTCCTGCCGGGTGGCGTTGGAAACACCGGGCATATTGTTCCTGACCATGAATATTTTCCTGATGCAATCCCCTGCAAAGTTACAAAAAGCTTTCTGTTTTTCACGCGAATCCAGTGCGGCCATTTCCTCTGCTGCTTCCAGCGCAGCCATAAGGTCCTTTCCCATCGCAGCCCCGACAAGGTCAGCAAACAGGTCCATGAAGACATTATATTCTTCACGTTCACCTATATGGTTAAGGGCTACCCCCACACTTCCACATGAAATTCCGGCATATGCTGAAGCCTCGTCCGGAGAGACTGAAAACTGCCTCTCCAGCACAGAGGCCACCTCTTCCCTTGGAGCAGGAAGCACCCTAAGGCTCTGGCATCTGGAGAAAATGGTCTGGAGCATTCTCTCCGGTGCATGGGTCACAAAGAGAAAAAGGGTCTTCTCCGGCGGCTCCTCTACAATCTTCAGCAGCTTGTTGCCGGACTCTGCATTCATCTTTTCCGGAAGCCAGACCACAACAGCCTTGTAGCCATCCTGTACAGATGTCAGCGAGAGCTTGTCAAGAATGAACTTTGCCTCGGAGACGGCTATATTGCCGGATTTCCCCTCAATTCCAAGGGCATCATACAATTCCCCTTCAAGGTAATATGGATTGGCAAGGCATAGCTCACGCCAATATGGAAGGTATGCCTCAGATGAGGGCTTTGCCGATGAACTTATCTTCGAGCCGGAATTGACCGGATACACGAAATGCATGTCCGGATGGATAAGCT
The DNA here is from genome assembly GCA_023667095.1 of Bacteroidales bacterium. Taxonomy (GTDB): domain Bacteria; phylum Bacteroidota; class Bacteroidia; order Bacteroidales; family UBA932; genus Cryptobacteroides. Next base: position 46,783 of record JAMPAT010000026.1, on the reverse strand, counting down.
TGGACACCTTGCTGCATGAAGGGCATCTTCCGCACGAATCACCGTCATGACGGTCCGTACAGCAGAGATACTGGTAGAACGCAAGAAGCAGCGGGAGTGCCCCGCAGCCTTCGTTCTCATAGAAAAGCATTGCATGGGGAATCCTGCCGCTGTCCGCCATACCGGCAAGGACACGTTTCAGGTCGTCATTTCCACTTATATCAGCAAAGCGCATTTGTCATTTCTTTAAATCAGGAAATCCTCTGTCCCACAAAACCGGCCAGTTCAACGAGATATGCCTTCTCGCGCGAATCCGGAAGGATACCAAGGCATGAAACTGCCTTGTCAATATATGCCTGCAACTTCTCCTGGGCGTATTCCATGCCTCCATTATTCCGGACAAAACGGACAATTTCATCACGGCATGCAGGATGTTCATCTATCTGCGAAACCATTTTTCTTACCTCAGCCTCACGGTCTTCACCGGCATTTGCCATCGCTCCGAGAAGAGGCAACGTTATCTTCTGCTCCAGGATATCCACCCCTACAGGCTTACCGGCCTTTGAGCACGGCATATAGTCAAATATGTCGTCCCTTATCTGGAATGCCATGCCAAGCAGCTCTGCATATTTCCCTGCTGCCTCAATGACTTCTTCTGACGCAGAGACAGAAATTGCGGCAGACAGGGCGGACGCCCTGAAAAGAGATGCTGTCTTGTTGTAGATAATCCTGCAATAGTCGTCCTCGGAAGTGTCCCCTTTCTGGGCTTTCTCCAGCTGCAGCATCTCCCCTTCCGCGAGATCGCTCAGCGTGCGTGAGAATATGCGTATCACATTGCCGTTGTCATTGGTGGAGAGTATACCTTCCATTGCCTTGACAAGCCAGAAGTCACCGATAAGCACAGATGCTGTCGGTCCAAGGAGTGACATTATCGTAGGATTGCCACGCCTCTGCTTGCTGTTGTCAGCGACATCGTCATGCAGAAGGGTGGCATTATGCAGAAGTTCCGAGGAAGCGGCATATAGATAGGAGGCCTCTGTCAGCCTTGCGCCGGAGCATGCCCTTGCCAGAAGGATTGCAATCATCGGGCGGAGCATCTTTCCGGAGTTGGAAAGGATTGCAGCATTTGTCGTGTCAAGAAGCCTGATGTCGCTCCTGATTGCATTACGGATTGCATCCTCCACCTTTCTCCAGTCTTCTCCCAGGTATTCCTTTACTTCATTCAAATCCATTTCGTTACCGGTATTTAGCGGCCTCCTCCAAAGAGGAATGCAATGGAGAGTGTGATTCCTCCGAAGCTGCTGTTGTCAAATGCTCCCTTGACCAATGACGGGAAGTCGCCATCCACGACCTGCCCTGGGGCATAGATGGAACCGAAGTTCCAGTTGTATCTTCCGATTACCTGGAATCTCCATATATCCAGTCCGATACCAAGGCCAAGGCCATATTCAAAACGGTTGATTGCATTCCATGAATTCCTCGAAGTCAGGTCAGAACTGCCGGTTTTCACCAGCTTGTTGTTCATCGCATATCCTATGTACGGCGTAACGTCCAGGAACGGCCTGAATATAAGCAGGTCCGGTCCCCACTGCAAGGAAACGGGAAGTTCAAGATATCCCATGCTTATGTCAAACCTGTCCTTATTCTGGAGATTTGCACTGTCTCCCGTCGGAACACCTGTCATCTTCGCCCCCTTCACGTTATATATGAGAGACGGCTGGACAGAGAATCCGAGCGGCAGATCCAACCTGTAGGTAAGTCCTGCATGGTACTGGGTCATTGTACTGCGGCTGAATTCCTTAGAATTTGAGAAAGTCATTCCTCCGATGATTCCGTAGCGGCTCTGGGCTACAGATTCTGCCGCTCCGGCAATAAGCAGGGCGGCAGAAAACACCAAGACAAAAATCCTTTTCATTGCAGGACTACATGAGGGAGTCAATCTTCTTTGCGATGTCAGCCTTTGATGACACACCGACCATCCTGTCGACCATTGCTCCTCCCTTGATGAAGATAAGGGTAGGGATATTCCTTACACCGAACTTCATAGGGAGTTCCTGGTTGTCGTCGACATTGCACTTTCCGATGATGGCTTTCCCGTCATATTCGGCAGCAAGTTCCTCAACTACAGGAGCGAGTGCACGGCAAGGGCCGCACCATGTTGCCCAAAAGTCAATGACTACCGGCTTGTCTGTATTTATTGTCTCTGCGAAATTAGAATCTGTAATAATCTTTTCCATAATATATAATGTTTAATGTTAATGCTTTCCATAAAACAGAGGGTGCTCAAAAAGTGAACTTCTGCCCATCCTGCATTGCCTCCTCTCAAAAACCGCCTATATTGCCCCGGAGTTCCCTGGCCTTTACGCCCGGCAGGAAAGCCCAGGGATATTCCCTGGCCTACAGTCCTGTCCATTGGGGCTTTCAGGCCAGTCCAACGTAAACAATCCGGCTACAAATATAACTATTTATAGCCGGATTACAAGTTATTCCAAAAGGATGCCAAAGTGGTTGCTAATATCCTTTTTCGATATTCCAGACAAAGGCCCTTAGCCCGAGGGCAGGTGTTTCCTTGTCCTTCCTCCTCACCATTTCCATGATATTGTCGACCTTGTCATCTTCCACCATGGCAAGCATTGCATTGTTCATTGTCGGCCAGGCATGGTTGCCAAGATGAGGCTCACCGCCATTGCTGCCGCTGCCCTCGATGTCCTGCCACATTGTGAAACCTTTCTGGCCCATCTGGGCAAGCGCGTCTGCTATCTCCATATTGTAGGCCTGGTTATAGACCATAAATACTGCTTTCATATCCGATATGTTAACGTCTATAAGAAGAGTTGTTTACTAAATCCCCAAGGGGCTATTTTGCGGCTGCAAGCCTCTTTGCCTGCTTGCGTGCCTTCCTTTCCCTGCCTTTCTCCTGCCATGTTGCGAATGAACAGTAGAGGGTAGGAATGATGATAAGTGTCACAAGTGTTGAGACTGAAAGTCCCCAGGCCACTGTCATACCGAGTGAACGCCACATCTCAGAACCCTCTCCACGGCCGATTGCCATAGGAATCATACCGAGGACGGTTGTCAGGGTTGTCATGAGGATCGGACGCAGACGGCTTCTTGCGGCTGTCACTGAAGCATCCCTGATGCTCATTCCCCTCTCCCGGCAGAGAATGGTGTAGTCAATGAGCACAATACCGTTCTTCACAACAATTCCGACAAGAATCAAGACTCCGATAAGGGCCATGGCACCGAGAGGCGTTCCTGTAATGGTCAGTCCGAGGATTACTCCGACAAGGGCGAACGGAATCGAGAACATAATGACGAACGGACTCATGAAAGATTCGAACTGAGATGCCATCACGATATACACGAGGATTATGATAAGCACCAGGAGCATAAGCAGCTGTCCGAACATCTCCTGCTGGTCCTCGAATGAACCTGCAATCTTCACCGTAAGCTCTGAAGGGATGTCCGTCTCGTCCAGGACCTTCTGTGTAGAGGCCACCACATCAGAAAGTGCATATCCGTCGGCAACAACACCGGAGACAGTAATCATCCTCTCACGGTTCTTCCTCTCGATTGTCGGAGGCACAAGGCTCTCCTTGACCACCCCGAGATCCTTGATCTTGATTCCCTTGCCAAGGTTGTTGTAGATGATGATGTTTTCGATATCCTCTATTCCGGTCCTGAATTCAGGGGCATAGCGCACACGGATGTCATACTCGTCTCCATCCTCACGGAAATATGAGTTTACGGAACCGTTCATGGCAGCAGTAAGGTATCCTGCAGCAGTCGTACTGTTAAGGCCGTTTACAGCAAGCTTTGTCCTGTCGAAGTCCACCTGGTATTCTGGAGTATATTCATCACGGCTCAGGATTACCTGTGAACATCCGCCGGCATCAAGCATCTTCTCCTTTATCACATTTGCTATACGGTCAGTTGTATTGAAGTCATAGCCGTAGATTTCCACATCCACGGTAGATGCATCTCCCTGTCCGCCGCTTCCTTCTGTCACCTGTGCCTTCTTGACAATAGGGTACTCTGCAAGGATGCTTCGGCAGATGTCTCCGATCTGCGAGGTCGACCTGTCACGTTTCTCCATACTTCCAAGGTCCATGCTGTAGGATATATAGTATGAACCGTTCTCCTGCATGGATGCAAAGGCATTGTCAGTGTCTGCCTGTCCAAGTGAATATGAGCAGACCTTGATTTCTGGGATAGCCTCGACAAACCTTTCATAGACTTCAGCAGCGAACTCACGTGTTACATCCTGCGCTGTACCGATAGGAAGGGAGACTTTCACAGAAAGACGTCCTTCGTCAGCCTTAGGGAAATATTCGGTCTTCATCATAGGGGCAAGGAACACAACACTTGCAATGAACACAGCAATAGCTGTGCAGACAACAATTGTCCTGTGTTTGAGTGCACCGCGTATAACACGTGCATATCCCCTTGATATCCAGTTGATGAACCTGTTGAAGTTTCCGAATATGAATGCATGTACCTTTCCTGTCTGAGGCTTGAAGCGCAGGAACTGCGAACACATCATAGGGATGAGCGTAAGCGCACCGACAGTGGAGACAATCATGATGATGCTGACAATCCATCCAAGCTGACGGAACATGATTCCGGCCATTCCGCTGATCATTGTAAGAGGAAGGAACACAGCAAGCATTGTCAATGTAGACGCGATTACGGAGATACCGACTTCCTGGGTAGCATGCACCGCAGCCTCCTTTGGCTTGGCTCCCCTTTCCAGGTGGGTAGAGATGTTCTCCAGGACCACAATGGCATCATCGACTACCATACCAATTGCAATGGAGAGTGCAGACATTGAGATGATGTTCAATGTATTGCCCGTTGCGAACAGGTACATCAGGGAAGCAAGCAGGGACACAGGAATAGAAAGGATAATGATAAATGTCGCCCTCCATCTTCCGAGGAAGAGATAGACCACCAGCATCACGACAAGGAATGTGATGAATATGGTCTCCATCAATGAATTGATACTGTTGATAATTGTCGTGGATGCATCAATTACAGTAACAATCTGTATGTCTGAGGGAAGATTCTTCTCAATCTTCTTCAGCTCCCTCTTGACACCCTTGATAACGTTTACAGAGTTTGCATCAGCCTGCTTCTGTATGATAATCTGCGCACTCCTCTGGCCGTTTGTATAGGCTTCCTGGGATTTCTCCTCCAGCCCGTCAACAACACGGGCTACATCCCTTAGATATACGGCGTTTCCGTTTGAATAGCCGACAACCACGTCCAGCATCTCATCTGCGCTCTCGAACTCCTTCTTGACACGGAGTGAATATGTGTTCGAACCGATGTCTATGTTTCCGCTCGGCACATTCCTGTTTTCGGAGGCAAGTATGCTTGATATTGCAGGTATGCTCAGCCCGTATGCCTCAAGCTTGTTCGGGTCGCAATACACCTGGATTTCCCGCTGGGGGGCACCACTGACAGACACGGTACCCACACCTGATACCCTTGCAAGAGGCGTTGTAACCTTGTCGTCCAATATCTTCTCAAGGGCTGGCAGGCTTTCCTCTGCAGTGGCGGAAAGGATCATGACAGGCATGTCGTCCGCACTGAACTTGAAGATTACCGGCAATGATGATCCGTCAGGAAGCTGTGAATTGACAAGGTCCAGCTTGTCACGGACATCGTTGGTTGCCACGTCAATGTCAACACCCTCATTGAATTCAAGGAAAATGACAGATATGTTCTCCTTTGACCTTGAAGTGATGTTCTTTAGGTCACTGACACCGTTCAGGGTGTTCTCAAGCAGCTTCGAGAGGTTAGTCTCGATATCTTCGGCACTCGCTCCAGGATATGCCGACATGACCATTACGACATTTGCGTCAAATTTAGGATAACGGTCAATGGATATGTTGATTAGCGAAAACACTCCGAATATGGCCATGGCAACGAATACAAGTGCCGTGGTTACCGGGTTGTTTACCGCTTTCCTATATATGCTCATAATGTACTTCTTACTTTTCTATAGATACCTTGATACCGTCCTTAAGCCTTGCCTGGCCACTTGTGACGATGGTTGCACCATCCTCGATTCCTTCAAGAATCTCATACTCGGCACCCATACGGCGTCCAATCTTCACATTGGTGTATGAGACGGTATTGTCATCATTGAGGACATAGATGAACCTCTCTCCGGAACCTGTCTGCTTGACTACAGCAACATCAGGTACCACAACATTGTTGCTTGTCCCGAATTTCACAGTCACACGGGCATACATTCCAGGGCGGAGTGATTTGTATCTGTTGTCTACAACAACCTCTATATCAAAAGTGTGTGTAGTGGCGTCAATTGTAGGGTTAAGCCTGTTTACCTTGCCGTAGAACACCTTCCCGGGGAAAGCCTCGGTGGTGATTTCCACTGTGTCTCCTTTCTTTATCTTTGTGTAGTCTGACTCGGAGATTCCGACATAGAGCTTCACAGGCATAATCTGCTCGACTGTGTAGATAGGCTGTCCCATTGAGAACATGTCGCCTTTGTCATAGTTACGCGCTGTTATCACTCCGTCAATTGGAGAGCGGAGCACCGTATTCTCAAGAAGGTTCTCGTATGAAGTCTTGCTTACATTGTATGCAAGCTCAATTGCATCAAGGTCAGACTTGGAGAGTCCGCCAGCCTCGTAAAGCCCTTTCAGGCGCTGGTACTCAACCTCATTGTTTTTCATCTGGAGCTCTGCCTGCAACAGGTTAACCTTGTCAATCTCAGCAACAATCTGCCCTGCCTTGACAAAATCACCGACCTCTACATTGATCTTCTGTATCCTTCCTACAGTCTGTGGCGCAATGTTGTTCTTGACATACGCCTCTACTGTAGATGAATATGTAGCTGTCTGGTCCACCGGACGGGAGTTTACCTTTACGGCCTCTACTGTCGGCACTGCTTCTTCCGCATGATGCGCAACGGTCTCTGCCTCCTTGCTGCCGCTGTTGCCACATCCTGTAGCCATTCCCGATAACCCTGCAAGCAGCAGGGCGCTGAATACTGTCTTTTTCATATTGTGTCTTCTTTTTATTCTATAAAGTCGTTTCCTATAACCTGCTCAAGCTGAGCCTTGGCTACGATAAAATTATATATTGCCTGTGATTCGCTCAACCTGGCCTGGGTCAACGCAAGCTGCGCATCGTTCAGCTCAATAAGTGTGCTGCGCCCGACCTGATATGATTTCTCTGCTATGTCATATCCCTTCTGTGCTGTAGCCACCGCTGTCTGGGCTGCATAATAGCTCTTCATATTGGTCTCCATGGTATTGAGGCTCTGGCGGATGGCGATCTTGAGCGTCCTCTCTGTATCGGTTGTCTGGAGCTGGAGCTGCTGATACTGGTTCTTCGCCTGGCGGACATCATTGAGACGCTTTCCTCCTGAGAAGATAGGAATCGAAAGGCTCACTCCAACGTATGAATACGGGGTCCATTTGTACTGGTCGAACTTGAAGTCGTTGGTCATTGCATTGACACTGAACGAGAATGCAGCAGACAAAGTCGGGATATACGCATATTTCTGGAGCCTTATGTTCCTTGCGAGTTGCTCGGCCTGGAGGGCCAGCTGCTTCATTGTAGTGTTGTTATCCAATGTCACTGAATCATTCTGGTGAAGGTCACGGAACATCGTGTCAGCATAGTCTGACAGTTCTCCTGCCACATCGACATTCGCATCAAGGTCAACCCCAAGGACAGCCTTCAGCTGCCACAAGGCAAGGATTACTGAACTTTCAGCATTATATACATTCGGAACGGCATTGGCGACAGTTGTCTTTGCACGTGTAAGGTCAAGCTCAGAAGCCTTCTGTGCATTGTATTTCTTCTCGGTCTCCTCATAGTTCTTCACTGCGTTCTCATAGACTTCACGGTAGACATTGAAGGCCTCCTTGGCAAGAAGCGTCGCATAGAATGCGCTCTTGACCTGTGTAACCATATTCAGACGTGATTCACGGGCCTTCTCTACAGCAAGCTCCACTGCAGTGCCGGAAATCTTGATACTCTCCCATAGCTGTGCATTGACAATCGGCATTGCGGCTGTCACACCTGCACTCCAGGTATTCCATCTTCCGACTTCCAGACCGTCTGCCATAGAGGCTGATGCCCCTCCTTCGGCACCTTCAGGAGCACTTCCTTCTGAGCCTGCCCCCGCAGAATCCCCTCCTGCGGCACCGCCCATCTTGCTCATGTCGATGTCCATATACATCACCTGCTTCTTGATTGTCCTCTGGTAATTACCGGATACATCAATCTGCGGGAACAGGGCAGCGTATGTACCCTTGCGGGCAAATCCAGTCCTCTCAATCTCCTTGTCAGCCACCTTGACTGACACATTTTCACTCAGGGCTATCTGCAGCGCCTGTTCCAAGGTAATAAGCACCGGTGCCTCGGATGAGTCTGCCTTCTCAAGCAGCGCATCAACTTCTGTCACCGGCTTTTCACCCTTTTCCTTTGCCCTGTACTGCGCATCTGCCATGCGGGGGAAGCAAAGGAGTCCGGCCATCATTGCCGAAATAACAAATTTCTTCATTACATCATTTTTTAAAAGCGGCGGGGAACTCCACAACAATAGTACCAGCATAAGGTATAGGACTGGTTAAATTATACGCACAATTGGTCATTTCGTAATAAAGTACTAAATTTGTCGGGAATACCATCCAAAACAGCAATGCAAATGGGAAAAAAGATCATCCGTGAAGACCAGATAATCAAGGGAAACTACATAAATGAATACATGTATGGAGTAGAGTTCAAAGGCTGTCATGAAGTCTATTTCGAAACTCCATATAAGCCTAAATATCATATAATCCTGCTCGTTCTGAAAGGCACAGTGTCATGCCGCCTGAATGACAGCCTCCAGGACTTCCATGAAGGGCAGCTGGTCAACATCCCTATACTGGCCGGAATAGGAAGCATACAATACAGTCCTGACTTTCATGGCATTATAGTAACAATCAACAATGATATCCTGCTTGACATATTCTGGAACAGGACTCCATTCCCACTGTCGTTCTCCTACAGGTACAGGGGACTTGTCAATAGTCCGGAACTGACAAAGAGGGAAAGGAAGATAATCTCCGGTGACATGAGGAACCTCATCGGGGCCATAGGGAACAAGGAGCACCATTATCTCGAAGAGCTGGCATACGCACATTTCTATATCCTGATGACTGACATTGCAGACATGATATGGAAAAGGTTCGGTGAGGGGGAACCGAACCACAGCACTGACATAAGCCGTTCGGACTCGCTGCTCAAGGAATTCCTGAAGCTGGCCGCGAATGAAGCCGGACATGAGAGCAATATTGAGTTCTATGCTGACACCCTATGCGTATCACGGCAGCACCTGTCAATGATTGTAAAGGACAAGATAGGAGTCCCTATCGGTGAATACATTGCAGGTATCAGATACGAAAAGGCAATGAAGATGATAAAGGACACAAGGCTGACATTGCAGCAGATAGCAGACCGGATGAACTTTTCGGACCAGTCATCATTCGGCAAATTTTTCAAGAGGCACAACGGGATGTCACCCCAGCAGTACAGGAAGAACCTCAAAAAGAATCTGCTGACAGGGCATACACCAATAGAAGTCCCGGATACTCCAGTACAAGAGTGACATACTGTCTGCTGACAAAGTGGCACTCTTCCATTGCGGCCAATGGAATTGCCATACGGTATTTCCTGTCAGATATCAGCGGCCAAGGCCTTTTGCATAATGGGTGGGTTCGGATTTATGCTTCTTCGGCAACTCTATTGCAGCAGGCTTCCCTTTGACAAGGCTATACACAAGCAGACCGATGCCGAGCAATATGAAAGGTATGCTGAGAAGCTGCCCCATATTCAGGGCCATGCTCTCTTCAAACCCCACTTGAGGTTCCTTTATGAACTCTATAAGGAATCTCATCCCGAAAAGCACAATGAAGAAAATGCCTATGAATGAACCACGCTTCATCCTGTCAAGCCTGTAGCGGTAAAGTGCAAGGAGCACAAGACCAAGGATGGTATAGCTCAAAGCCTCGTAAAGCTGCGTCGGATGCTTTGGCAGGGTCTCCCCCCTGAGTTCAAAGACAAATCCCCAAGGCAGTGATGTCACATCTCCATATATCTCTGAATTGCAAAGGTTTCCAAGACGTATTAGTGCACCGGCAAAGCATACTGTGATGCACAGCCTGTCAAGCAGCCACAGGTAATCAAACCCATATCTTTTCCCATAATGGCTTGAGAACCACCACATGGCTATAACAAGGGCTATGGTGCCTCCATGGCTTGCAAGGCCTCCTTTCCATGGCATGAATATCTCCCAGAACCCCTGCCAGCTCCCGAAATAGTATTCCGGCTGATAGAAGATGCAGTGCCCGAGCCTTGCGCCGACGATTGTGCCGATGAGCAGGGTGTAGAGAAGAGGGTCAAGAAGCGTCACAGGAAGTCCTTCCCTTTTGAAAAACCACTTGAAAATAAACCATCCGAGTACAAACCCGGAGACGAAAAGTATTGAATACCACCTTATGGAGACAATCCCGATATGGAATATCTCGGGATTCATGTGCCAATGTACAAATAGCTCTGTCATAATGGAAAATATTGGATTGCAGCACTATCTCACTGCCTTGTCATCCTTGAACAGGCCGAACAGTTCAGCATCAATCCTGTCTGTCACCTCACGGAAATCCTCTGGACGGTTCTCGAACTTGATTCGGTCCACATCAAGGACCAGGAGGTTATGCCGATAGTCCTTTATCCAGTTCTCGTAACGTTCATTCAGACCTGTAATATAATCAATACGGATGCTCTTCTCATAGTCACGCCCGCGTTTCTGGATCTGGCTGATAAGGTTAGGTATGGAAGAGCGGAGATAGATGAGCAGGTCCGGCGGATTGACAAGAGACATCATCAGGTCAAAGAGGTCCGAGTAATTCTCGAAGTCACGTGTGCTCATGAGTCCCATTCCATGGAGATTAGGGGCAAATATGCGTGCATCCTCATATATGGTGCGGTCCTGGATAATCACCTCCTCGCATTTCGAGATGTCCACAACATCCTTGAAACGCTTGTTCAGGAAATATACCTGCAGATTGAATGACCACCGTTCCATATCCTCATAGAAGTCAGCGAGATATGGGTTGAAGTCAACTGATTCAAACCTTGGAGTCCATCCGTAATGGGCTGCAAGCATCTTTGTAAGCGTGGTCTTTCCACTTCCTATGTTTCCTGCTATTGCTACGTGCATAATATTCTGTTTTTTGTCAATTCTGTACAAAGCCTTACTGAAGCGAACCTGTATTTTCTTTGAAAGGCGGACAAAATTAACAAATTGTTTTGAATTAGTTTTGTATTTTTGCACGACTTATAAGATTTTTTTAATGCTTAACATCAAGTGCTTCTACTTTAACAGTTTTCAGGAATGCTGTTCCGTTGTATGGGACGGCAGCGGGAAGGCGGCCATAATCGACCCTGGCTGCTACACTCCTGAGGAGATACAGACATTGACCGGATTCATCAGTTCAAAGGGGCTGACGGTGGAAAAGATTATGCTGACACACACGCACTTCGACCACATCTACGGTGTGGCGGAGCTTGCACGGCTCTATAATGTCCCGGTCCTCATGGACCCTGCAGAAACGGCAATCATCGAGAATGAGGAACATTTCTGCAATATGTTCGGGCTGCGTGTACCGGATACCGGATTCCAGGCCACTGACATACATGACGGAGATCTGGTCTATGCCGGGGAAAACACGTTCGAGGTCCTTTCAACCCCAGGCCACACTCCAGGAGGCGTATGCTTCCTCTGCCGCGAAGAGAAAGTCCTTTTCAGCGGAGATACATTGTTTGCAGGCAGCATAGGCCGCACGGACAACAGATGGGGCGACTATGATGCCTTGATGAAAGGGATATTCGAAAAGCTCATGGTCCTTGAAGGTGACATCACTGTAATCCCAGGGCACGGACACCCGACTACCATAGCAGACGAAAGGATGAAGAACCCGTTCCTGCAGCCGTTCAACGAGCCTTACGAGGATGCTGAATAAAATGGAGCCGCTCCTGCTGGCTGACATTCCGGAGCGGCTTCAGATTTTACAATATTTCACGAAGAAAAGGGCCTGTCACAGAAGACGGGTCATTTGAAATGTCTTCTGGAGTACCCCGGGCAACTATCTGCCCGCCTCCTTTTCCTCCTTCCGGACCCATGTCGAATATATAGTCGACACTTTTCAGCACATCGAGGTTATGTTCGATGATTATTACTGTATTACCTTGTCCTACAAGCAGCTGCAGCACATTGAGAAGCACTTTTATGTCTTCGCTGTGCAGACCTGTTGTCGGCTCGTCAAGTATATATAGGGTATTTCCTGTTCCCTTGCGTCCAAGCTCGGCAGCAAGCTTCATCCTCTGGCTTTCCCCTCCGGAAAGGGTAACGGCAGACTGTCCGAGACGTATATATCCAAGCCCTACATCCACCAGCGCCTTAAGCTTCTGGGCGATAGAGGGAATATTGCTGAAAAACACATAGGCCTCGCTGATTGACATTTCAAGGACATCATTGATATTCTTGCCTTTATAGCGGACTGCCAGGGTATCGTCCCTGTAACGGCGTCCACGGCATTCAGTACATACCACATTCACAGCCGGCAGGAAATTCATCTCTATGACCTTGATTCCAGCCCCCTTGCATTCCTCACAGCGTCCACCTGCGACATTGAATGAGAAACGCCCGGCCTTGAATCCACGCACCTTTGCATCCGGAGTACTCTCAAACAGGGCACGGATGTCATTGAAGACTCCTGTAAAAGTGGCCGGGTTGCTCCTCGGTGTGCGTCCGATAGGACTCTGGTCTATCTCGATAAGCTTGTCTATGTTCTCAATCCCTATTATGTCACGGTATGGCAGAGGCTGCATCCTGGCATTGTAGAACTTGTTCTTGAGAATCGGCATAAGTGTCTCGTTGACAAGGGATGACTTGCCGCTTCCGCTGACTCCGCTGATTCCGATAAAGCAGCCGAGAGGGAAATCGATGTCCACATTCTTCAGGTTGTTGCCGATGGCTCCCCTTATCGCGAGTACCTGTCCATTGCCAAGACGCCTTCTTTCAGGAACCTCTATCCTGTTCTTTCCGGTGAGATAATCAAGGGTTACTGAAGGCCCTATAATCCAGTGAGGATCACATAGACCAGGTTGATGCCCTGCTGGACTGCCAGAATGTCCTGAAGCAGTGGCAGGCTCCTGGAGAAGTACAGGAATCGGGGCAGAAAGACAGACATGGCCGCCGTTTTCACCGGCTCCGGGACCTACGTCAACAAGCCAGTCTGCAGCAAGCATCGTATCGGTGTCGTGTTCAACGACCATTACAGAATTGCCCTCATCGCGCAGCTTCTTGAGGGAAGCTATCAACTTCCGGTTGTCCCTCTGGTGCAGTCCGATGCTCGGTTCATCAAGGATATACAGGACATTCACCAGCTTCGAACCGATCTGGGTAGCGAGCCTGATACGCTGGCTTTCGCCGCCGGAAAGGGATGCAGTGGCACGGTTGAGCGAGAGATATTCCAGTCCGACATCGAGCAGGAATGTTGTCCTTTCATGGAGTTCCTTGAGGATATCACGCGCTATGGCGGACTCCCTCTTCCCGAATTTGCCGTCAAGGCTGTCAATCCAGTCCCTGAGGTCGGAAATCTCCATCGCAGCCACTTCCGCTATTGTCTTTCCGTCTATCCTGAAATAATTGGTGTCAGGATTAAGCCGCGTCCCGTGGCAGACAGGACAGACAATCTTGTCGGTTATGTCATCGACGACACCTCCCCACGAGACCATTTCAGACATTCCTCCCTCCCCTACACGGAAAAGTTCATCTGAGCCGAACACGACAAGTGATATCACTTCTTCAGGAAGTTCCTCTACCGGGTCATACAGGGAGAAATTATATTTTCTTGATATTGCACGTATTATGTCAAATTTACGGGTCTCACGTACTTTTCCTAAGGGGACAATCCCTCCATCGGCTATCGACTGTTTCCTGTCAGGTACAATAGAGTCCATATTGACATCAACAATCATCCCAAGTCCTTTGCAGTGAGGACAATATCCCTGTGGAGAATTAAATGAGAAAGAATGTGGCTGCGGCTCAGGAAGCGAAATCCCCGTGTCCGGACAGACCAGATGCTTCGAATAATGCTGTACTTCGCCGGTCTCCATATCCATCATGGCGATTGAGCCTTTGCCGAGCCCGAGGGCTGTCACGACAGATTCACGGATACGTTTTCCGTCACGCGCAGTCGGCTTCAGCCGGTCCACGACAAGCTCTATGAAATGCGCTTTGTAGCGGTCAAGGGCGACCACATCGGACAGGTCCTTCAACTCTGAATCGATGCAGACCTGGGTGTATCCCTTGCGCCTCATCTGGTCGAAAAGTTCCTTGTAATGCCCCTTGCGCCCTTTCACGACTGGAGCAAGGAGGTAGCATTTGCGGTCTGCATACCGTTCCATTATCAGGGCCACGATCTGTTCATCTGTATAGCGGACCATTTCACGGCCTGTGGCCGGGGAATAGGCTTTGGATGCCTTGGCATACAGAAGCCTGAGGAAATCATAGATTTCCGTAATGGTCCCGACTGTGGAGCGCGGGTTATTGCCTGTGGTCTTCTGCTCTATCGCGATTATCGGGCTGAGTCCGGAAATGTTCTCCACTTCCGGCTTCTCCAGGATTCCCATAAAATGTTTTGCATACGTAGAAAGGGTATCCATATACCTCCTCTGCCCTTCAGCATATATTGTGTCGAACGCAAGGGAGGATTTGCCGCTTCCGCTCAATCCGGTTATGACGACAAAGCTGTCCCTCGGTATCGACAGGGAGACATTCTTGAGGTTGTGCGCCTTTGCACCGGTAATCTCGATATATTCCGTTTTCTTTTCCATTGTCCACTGATACTCAAAATGACTGCCATAAGCCAAAAGTCCCGCAGGAGCACTGCAGTTAAATTGGATGCAGCTGAGTCTTGCGGACTTGCAAAAGTCCCGTCAGACACCGCTGCCACATGGCAGTGCCGCAGAACCTGGCAAATTTAACAAAAAGTCCCGAAAGGGAGAAAACAGGACTTCAAATGGACGGAAAAATATGTAAATTTGTCAGATTCGGCTACGCCTGGGAAGCAATGGCACGGAAAAGGAAGCATGCAGACCCCGCCATTGTGGCTGACCCTGAAGTCACGATGGTCGCGATGGCCGAAGAGTAAGTCCTGTGGTCGTGAACGCCAGGAGAAACAGTCCAGCGGACTTTTCTCAGTGAGCAGCCAACGGCAGTTGGACGGGATTACGTGCCGGAGCAGCAGGGCTTTAGCCCGCCGGACGCGATGGCCGAAGAGTAAGCCCGATGGTCGTGAACGCCAGGAGAAACAGTCCAGCGGACTTTTCTCAGTGAGCAGCCAACGGCAGTTGGACGGGATTACGTGCCGGAGCGACATGGCTTTGATCCTCCGGAAGCAACAGGGTCAGTTTTTCAAAGAAAAACGATAGAGGAGGGGGACAAGAAGTTCACTTTTGGGTCACCCTCATGCCAGAAAACAGATACAAATTCACAAACAATATATGGAAACGATAAGGATACATTGCACAAACAACGGAAAATACTACGAAGTCCCGAAGGGAACCACAGTCAGGGAACTTGCCCTGGAAATATGCAGGATGGAGGACGGACAGGTCCTTTCATGCAAAGGAGGGGAAATACGGTTCGCTTCCGGCCCTGAGTCTGCCGGTAGTCCAGTACTGGCAGCCCTGGTAAATCACCAGCTCAAGGATATGGGTGCGGGACTTATGCTGCCCGACGAGGTAGAATTCATCGGATACAGCCATCCGGACGGCAGGAGGACATACATACGTTCGCTGTTCTTCGTACTGCAGAAAGCAGTCAGGGAACTTTATCCGGAACAGACACTGATTGTGGACTACGCCCTGCCGAGCGGCCACTATTGCGAAATCCGTGAAAAGACACCGTTGGAGGACGGGCGCCCAATGGTACATCCGTTAGACGAGAACGACCTCAAGGCAATCAAGGCGAGGATGCATGAAATCATATCAGAAGACATCCCTATTGTCAAGCGCAAGCTCCAGTCAGACCGGGCCGCTGAGATTTTCGAGGCCAACGGGCAGCACGACAAGGCACAGCTCATCCGGTCACTCGGAAGATACAATTCAAGTGTGTATTTCATCGGCGGGACAGCAGATTCATTCCATGGCCCGTTAGTGTATTCAACAGGCTACCTCAAGACATTTGCAATTTCAGGATTCAAGAATGGCTTCTGCCTGCAGTACCCGATGGAAGGTTCCAGCAAGATTGCCCCGATGAAGAAGCAGGCGAAAATTGCAGCGACACTCAAAGAGCATTCGGACTGGTGTTCAATCATAGGCGTCAAAGGCATAGGCTCCCTCAACAGGGCTATCCAGGACGGAAAGGCAGTAGAGCTTATCAACCTCTCCGAAGCCCGTCACGAAAGACGCTATGCAGAAATTGCAGACAAGATATGGCAGAAGAGGGACAAGGTGAAGATTGTGTTCATCGCCGGTCCGTCCAGCAGCGGAAAGACATCCACTTCACTTCGCCTTGCATTGCAGTGCAAAGTCCTGGGAATGAACCCAAAGGTCATTGAACTTGACAATTATTTTGTCAACAGGGAAGACACGCCCAAGGACGAGAACGGGGAATATGACTTCGAGGCACTTGAGGCAATGGACCTGAAGCTGCTCAACAGTCAGTTGAATGACCTGCTTGCCGGAAAGGAAGTCGAGATACCGAAATTCAATTTCAAGGCAGGGCAGCGCGAAAAGGGCAAGGCCATGAAACTGGAAGAAAAGGATATACTCATAATGGAGGGCATACATGCACTTAACCCGGCGATGACCTCGGCAGTGGATGATTCAAGGATATTCAGGGTATATGCATCTGCGCTCACATCGCTGTCCGTGGATGAGAACAACAACATATCCACATCAGACAACCGTCTGCTGCGAAGGATAGTACGTGACAACCGCGTGCGTGGCATAACTCCGGAGGATACGATATTGCGCTGGCACAGTGTAAGACGTGGCGAGAACAGGAACATCTTCCCGTTCCAGGAGAATGCAGATGCTGAGTTCAATTCTGCACTGATGTTTGAGCTTCCGATGCTGAAATACTATGCAGAGCCTCTTCTGAGACGCATTCCCCCATATTCAGAGGCCTATACTGAAGCAACCAGAATGCTGAAATTCCTCGACTATATTGTGGCCCTGTCCCCTGACGAGATTGCAGCAATCCCTCCGACATCCATAATGCGTGAATTCATCGGCGGCCAGACCTTGTAGCATAAGGCTTACCATTATACTCAGCATTGGTGCTTCCATTGTTCCGCTACATGCAGCAAAGTGTCCCAGGCCGGCATGGTAAACTACCAGCCTGGGACGTTAATCGGTGATCTGTGCACTCTGTTGCATATCAGAGGGGCTGGTTGGCAGCAGCATCGACCAACCTGTAACGCCAACCATCAACACACGCGCTCTATGGCACATTTGTGGAGCTGGTTGGTATAGCAAATGACCAACCGGAGACACGAATCAGTGATATATGCATTCTGCGGTATATCTGCGGGGCAGGTTGGCACAAACATCGACCAACCTGTAACGCCAACCAGCAATATACGCGCTCTATGGCACATTTGTGGGGCAGGTTGGTATGACGAATGACCAACCCGGGACGCGAATCAGTGATATATGCATTCTGCGGTATATCTGCAGGGCAGGTTGGCGGCAACATTGACCAACCTGTACCGCCAACCATCAATACATGCGCTCTATGGTACTTCTGTGGAGCAGGTTGGTATGGTAACTAACCAACCTGGGACGCGAATCGGCGATATATGCACTCTATGGCATATCAGAGGGGCAGGTTGGCACAAACATCGACCAACCTGTAACGCCAACCAGCAATATACGCGCTCTATGGCACATTTGTGGGGCAGGTTGGTATGACTAATGACCAACCGGGGCGATTTATCATTAATTTTCAACAAAATAAGTTGCAAATTTCGATAATAATCACGACCTTTCAGCATTATTATCTGTCACCTCCAACGGAAGAGAGATGATATGTGAAAAGAGAATGTGAACCACGAAATGTTGAAAGAGATGCGCAGTACGGACTATCATCAAGACAATCTGCCTGAGGACATCGGCTCCACAGATGAAAAAAGAATCAAAGTATTCCATATTACAGCAAAGGGACTGAATCAAAGCCTGCTGTATTTCGATGAAGAGGATTTCCACAGAATAATCAACCTAAGTGCCATATGCAGCATTGCGCATAATGTGGAAATCATCGCATATGCACACATGTCAAACCATTCGCATTATATTGTCATAGGAGATTCTATAGATGATGCAGAGCGATTCATGAGATGTACCAAACGGACATACTCGCAATTCTGTCAAAAGAAGAGGGGAATAAACAAAATACAAAGACGTTCTGGAACCACGGTAAAGGAAATCAGTGATTTTGCATATTTACGCAACTGTATAGCATACGTATTACGTAATCCAGTAGAAGCCAAGATAGTACGTCATGCAGAACAATATCCCTGGTCCAGCTATAATTGTTACTTCAACAGGAACGCAGGAACACAGACATCATATAGCACGGTACGGGACTACAGAAAAAAGGAACTACAGCATATCCTTGGTACACATATGGATATCAGCAGAAGTAATCTCAAGATTGACTCAGACGGGAATATAGTCCCCGAATCATTTGTTGCCACAACCTTAGTAGAAAGCATGTTCGGGCATTCAAGGGAGAATCTCCTCCGTCAGATAATGAAAGTCAACTATTATAACCTTGAATACGAGCTTACATACGGGAAAGAACTTGGAGCAAACGATATGAAGCTTATAGCAGATGCGCAAAAATTAGCAACCGGATGGTTCAATAAAGAATTGAGCAGTCTCGCTGTTGAAGAAAAAATCAGATTTATAGGTGTCTTGCACAATAAACACCATGCTTCACCAGGACAAATCTGCAGGATACTCAACCTCCCGCCAAAACTAATAAAGCAAATCATTCCAATATCAACAGAGATGCCCACAGCATCCCACAACTCCACAGAATCCAAAGTCATGGGCAACAATGGCCATAGCCAAATTCATCAGCAATTATGACAAGACTGAAATCCAGCAAAAGAGAACCAGGTTGGCACGGCAAATGACCAACCGGAGACACGAATCTGTGATCTATGCATTCTGCGGCATATCTGCGGGGCAGGTTGGCACAAACATCGACCAACCTGTACCACCAACCATCAATACACGCAATCTATGGCACATCCGTGGAGCAGGTTGGTACGGTAACTAACCAACCTGAGACGCAAATCGGCGATATATGCACTCTGTGGCATATCAGAGGAGCAGGTTGGCAGCAACATTGACCAACCTGTACCGCCAACCATCAATACATGCGCTCTATGGTACTTCTGTGGAGCAGGTTGGTATGGTAACTAACCAACCCGGGACGCGAATCGGCGATATATGCACTCTGTGGCATATCAGAGGGGCAGGTTGGCAGCAACATCGACCAACCTGTACCGCCAACCAGCAATATACGCGCTCTATGGCACTTCTGTGGAGCTGGTTGGTACGGCAAATGACCAACCTGGGACGCGAATCGGCGTTCTGTGCATTCTGCGGCATATCTGCAGGGCAGGTTGGCACAAACATCGACCAACCTGTACCACCAACCATCAATACACGCAATCTATGGCACATCCGTGGAGCTGGTTGGTACGGCAAATGACCAACCTGGGACGCAAATCAGTGATTGATGCATTCTGCCACATATCAAAGGTACAGGTTGGCAGCAACATCGACCAACCTGTACCGCGAAGCCTGTTGGCACCATTGACAAACGGCAGGCATAAGGCCTAAACAATCGGTCATTGGCACTGGAGCATTACGGGACAGCGGCGTCAGCTGCATCAGCTGCGGCCGGAGGCGGCCACCATGCCACGGAGCATACCGTTGAATCCAGCCTGTGCGACCAATGACTCCAGAGTAAGGTGCATCCTGTAACGCCAATAGTGGCGCGGATTGGCCGGGACATTGATCCTTTCGGCAGCAGGGTCCTCTGCACGTAATAAGCCATCCGTAGAGAGCCAATCCTGAAGCGGAAGGACAGTGAACATTGCCGGAGAATTGAGATGCTGTTCCACAATCTGTCTGCACACCCATGGCTCACAGGTCAATGGTGCCTCCCCTTCAAATCCGAGCACCTCATTGAAGAAACGCATGGTGAGGGCACGGTCCTCCTCCCACCATGCCCTTAAAGGATTCATGTCGTGTGTAGAGGTCGTGCATACAGAATAATATGGATAGGCCGCAGGATCGGCAAATGTAACGCCCATGGATTTAGGCATCCTCTGTATCTCCAGTGAAAGTATCTGCAGCTCCTGCATTGTCTCAGGCACACATCCTGGAATCATGCCGAGGTCCTCGCCACATGCAATCATCCCTGTAGACGCCAGGAGATCCGACAGCTTACGCAATGCCGATTCTTTCCAGAAACTGTTGTGGCGGTGATAGAAGAAATCCTCATACAGCCTGTCGTACGCATCCCTATGCCAGCTGTCCATGGCAGCATACCGGTGCGTTGACTGGGCACAGATGCGAGGATGCCAATATCCCTTGCGGCGATGATCCTCAATAAACAGGCAATCGTCATCTGGCATTGCTCCGGCAAGGCTGTTCTCAACCCTATCCAGGTTATCACAGGATATCGCATCTGCAGACACATCCAAGAGCTCCCCAGTCACACCGTCTGCCGTCCTTTCATCGTATCCGGGAACTGTAGCACGCACACCTGAAACAAGAAAATCGCCGAATCCCATATCGCGTAATTCAGCTGAAGAATACGGCAAAGCAGGGCTGAAATGCCCCATAAGGCCGCTCCTGCATGGAAGCGGTATCTCCCATATCCTGAAAAAGCCAAGGATATGGTCAATCCTGAATGCTTCAAAATATTCCGACATCTTGCCCAGACGTGCTTTCCACCACGCATATCCGTCCTCCTCCATCCGGTCCCAGTCATATGTCGGGAATCCCCAGTTCTGTCCATCTGCGGCAAAGGCATCAGGCGGAGCACCGGCCTGTGAATCAAGATGGAACAGTTCCGGATAAAGCCATGCATCGACACTCGTCCTGCTGATACCTATCGGCAAGTCCCCTTTCAGGATAACTCCATGTCCGTGTGCATATTCGCGGATCTCAAGCAGCTGAATATGCAGATGATACTGTACAAAGCAATGGAAATCCACATCAGACTGGTTATTCCTGCAGAAGCACTCTACCTTTGCCGCATCATATACAGCATAGTTCCCCCATTTTCTGAACTCCGGCGTACCGAAACGCTCTGTCAAAATACGGTATGCAGCATACGGGAAGAGCCATGTGGAATTCTCCTCAATGAATCCCTGATAGCCTGCACTGGATGAGACCTCGCCCCAGTTCTTCTCAAAGGCCTTTTTCAGGAGACGCGCCTTCTCCCTGTTGACCCTTTCATAATCAACATATGGTAAAGTATTAAGCTCTTTCTGCAATGCCTTGTACTCCTCGTCCACCTTCACTCCTGCTGAAGGGAGATGCATATACTGTGGATGAAGGGCAAAAGTAGAGTTTGCGTTGTACGGATATGAATCTCTCCATGTCCCTGTCATTGTCGTGTCATTGACAGGAAGAAGCTGGATTACGCTCTGACCGGTAATTTCAGCCCAGTCAACCATCTTTTTGAGATCAAGGAACTCGCCTGTACCGAAACCATCCTCGCTCCGCAATGAAAATACCGGGATTGCAGTGCCGGCAAACCTGCGCCGTCCTCCAGAAAACAGCCCATGCTGCAGCGGAAGATCCAGTGGAACATCCTGCCACCAGTCACGGACATTCTTCTCCTTGCCGGCCCCAGATGACTTTCCCTGGTCATTCCCGGACAAATGCACGACATGGCTTCCCCATTCGCGACGGAGCATGGCTCCGTCACGGACAAGTTCATAATGGTATTCAATGTCCCCGGAAGATTCCGGTATGTCAATATCTGCACCCCAGAGCCCTTCTCCAAGATACTCCATCCGGTATGGCTTCCCTCCTGAGCGCAGGACAATCTCTTCGCCCCAGACGGTATGGTATTCTATTGTTGTCTTCAGTTGCATGTTTTTCAGGTATTGGCCCGACAGGACAGCTAAGCCCCGGGCATGCTGCATATCGCTGCAAATTTAGCTATTAATCATTCATTTTTCCAAGTAACCGCAACATACGGAAGGTCTGTTCTGACATTATACATCCTGGAAGCCAGCCGTATAATGCCACAGACATGGAAGATATTTGGGAGTAATGCAATTGTAACTGCAGTCTACGCAGGCAATGGAATCAGCTGCAGTCATGCAAGGCAAGCATTTGCAAAGCACCATAAGGCTTCTGACAGCCATTGCAGGAAAGTACAGGCCAGATAGAGAATGTCCATCAGGGAATGCCGGCCCTGCAAAAGCAGTGGTTCTCCGCAAAATTTCCTGCAGAAAAGAAGAAAAACCGGGCGAAAAGCATGCACTACATTAACTTTTCGTCCGGTTCTATATGGTTTTGCCATTCTATCTGGTCCTGCCTATGAGACGGTCGGCGTATCGGTTCAGCATCTCGTAGCGGATACGTCCGAGACCGGTCATGCCGGCATAGTCCATAGCCTGTGCATGCAGCTTTATGATTTCATATTTCGCGTCCTCATCCACTCCGAGGGCCTCATATATCCCCTTGACATGCGCCACCTTGGCTTCTTTCTCCTGCTCTGTCCCGGAAGGCATCTCCATTGCCTCCAGAATGGCAGCCTTGCCGCAGGACGAGTCTATGACACCGAGCTTTTCCATTTCTGCACTCTTCTCCAGTGCCCTTGTAAGAAGCCAAGTCTTCTTGTTGTTGGCAATGTCACCTCCGATGTTCTTTCCAAAGACCTCAGGGTCGCCGAATGTATCAAGATAGTCATCCGCAATCTGGAAGGCAAGGCCGAGATCATAGCCAAACTTGTACAGATAATCACTCACCTGCCCGCTTGCCCCGCCGATTATTGCCCCCATCTTGGCAGAGCAGGCAATAAGCACCGCTGTCTTCAGACCAATCATCTTCATATAGTCTGCCATCGGGACTTCCTTCTCATTCTCGAAATCCATGTCATACTGCTGCCCCTCACAGACCTGTGCTGCCGTTGCGGTAAACAGTTCAAGCACTTTCGGGAGAACAGCCGCAGGAGCCTTGGCAACACGTCTCCAGCTGTCTATCGACATCACATCCCCGGAAAGTATAGCTGTGTTGTCATCCCATTTCCTGCACACCGTAGGGACTCCACGCCTGACAGGTGCCTTGTCCATTATGTCATCATGGATCAAGGTAAAGCTATGGAACACCTCCAATGCTGCCGCAGGCTCCAGGATACCTTCATTGAAGCTGTCCTGGAACAGCGAATACACAATCAGGCACAGTCTCGGACGGACACGTTTGCCGCCTATCCCTATCATATACCTCAACGGGTCATAGAGTCCCGATGGCTCTGCCGTAAACTCAATATTGTCAAACAGTTCCTTGATGGTCTCTTCAATCTGGGTCTCGTTTATCATAGCTAATATTTTTAAGACATCTTACAAAGATAGCGATAAAAATGAATTTTAACAGACAAGGCGTCAATAAGAACGGCGACATTCATTATCTTTGCAGCCGATAAGAGAAGACATGAAAAGAACAGCGACAGTTGTAAAGCACACAGGAAGCCACTACCTGTTGACGGAGCTTCCGGAATGGAACCTGTTTCCGGCAGTCCTGAGAGGCAAGATACGCCTCAAGGGGAGCTCTGCGACCAATCCGGTTGCAGTGGGCGATGCCGTAAGCTATGAGACAGCAGGAGATCAGTCCGGGGACAGCATTGCAACAACAGAGAACCCGGCAGTCATAACAGAGGTGCTGAAAAGGAAGAACTATATAATCAGGCGTTCCGCCAACCTGTCAAGGCAGGCACACATAATCGCGGCCAATGTGGATATGGCTTTCATTGTCATCACACTGGACTTCCCCGAGGTCAAGCTCCCGTTCCTGGACAGGCTCCTAGTGACATGCGAGGTCTACAACGTCCCTGCGACAATAGTCCTCAATAAATGCGATCTCTACGGAGAGGAGCACCGGGAACGCCTGGAAGCCTTCCACAGCATATATGAAGGCGCGGGCTACCCTGTCATAGAGGTTTCGGCAAAGACAGGCCTCGGAGTGGACATACTGAGAGAACTTGTAGCAGGGAAAGGTGCAGCTGCAACATCGCGCGCCAGCCGGGACATCATGGACGGCGGACATGTAGAGGACAAGCCCATGACTGGGCAGGACAGACCATATATAGCCCTGTTCTCCGGAGTCTCCGGAGTGGGGAAATCTTCACTTATAAAGGCTCTTGACCCTATGCTGGAGCCACGTGTGGGCGACATTTCAGAAGCTCACCTGCAGGGAAAGCACACCACCACATTCTACGAGATGTACCGCCTGGCATCAGGAGGGTTCATAATCGATACTCCCGGCATCCGTGGATTCGGGCTCGTCGACATAAAAAGGGAGGAGATTGCCCTGTACTTCCCGGAAATGCTTGAAGCCTCACAGGAATGCAGGTTTACCCCGTGTACCCATACCCATGAACCGGGATGTGCAGTAAAGGAGGCCGTGGAGAATGGGGAGATAAGCTACGAAAGGTATTCATCATATCTTGGAATGCTGGACGAAGAAGGGAAATACAGATAGGATGATGCAGATGTTCAGAATGAAATCAATAAACAGGGAAATACTCAAGCTCGCAATACCAAGCATACTTGCCAACATAACAGTACCTATTGTAGGAATGGCGGACATCGCAGTTGCCGGTCATCTGCGCGGCATCGGGACGTTGACCGTGGCTACGCTGATAAGCGGAATAGCCATCGGCTCGATGCTCTTCGACCTTCTTTACTGGAATTTCGCGTTCCTCCGTATCGGGACAGGAGGACTTACCGCACAGGCATACGGCAGGGGTGACACCAAGGGCTGTACAGACATCCTTTGCCGCTCCACGGGACTTGCCCTGCTCCTTTCAATAGTCCTCATAGCCATACAATGGATATTCGTCAAGATTGCATTCCTCGTTGTTGACTGTACTCCGGAAGTGCAGCAGCTTGCAGAGCAGTATTTCTTCATAAGGATATGGGCCGCACCTGCGACATTGAGCCTTATGGCACTGAAAGGATGGTTCATAGGGATGCAGGACAGCATAAGTTCAATGGCGGCAGACCTTGTCGTCAACATTGCCAATGTCGGGTTCAGCATAGTGCTCGCGCTCGGATTCCATGCAGGAGATTTCCATTATGAGGGCATCGGGTTCAGCGGAATCGCTGCCGGGACCGTCATTGCGCAATACATGGGATTCGTCACCTGCCTGGGGATAGTATTTTTCAAATACCGGAGAAAGATATTTGACGGATATGGTCTGAAAGACCTCGCAGCTGTCTTCAACGGGCATGAGACCAGGAAATTCTTCACAATGAACACAGACCTGTTCATCCGTTCGCTCTGCTTCATGGGAATCTATATAGGATTCACTACATTCTCGGCACATTACGGCGACCTGATACTTGCGACATCCTCGATAATGATGAAAATCCTCCTTCTGTTCTCCTATTTTACAGACGGGTTTGCATATGCAGGGGAGGCGATGACAGGCAAATACATCGGGATGATGAACCACGGGAAAGTTGTGGAAACCATCCGGTACACATTCATCTGGAGCATGGGCATTGCCTTGATTTTCATGGTCATATATGGAACCGCCGGAATCCCTGTCATAAAGTTGATGACATCAGACCCCGCAGTCATAGAAGCATGCCGGCAATACATACCGTGGCTTCTCTGCATGCCGCTCATAGGATGTGCTGCATTCACATGGGACGGCATCTATGTAGGTGCTACAGCAGCAAGGTCAATCCGCAACGCCATGATATATGCAGCAGCCGGCTTCCTCCTCACATATTTCATCGGGGTCCTGGCGACAGGAAACTGCAGGAATGCAGAAACTGACAGCAGCTATCTCGGCCTGCACCTGCTTCTCCTTGCCTATTTCATCCACCTGATAATCAGGGCAATCTATCTGACAATAAAATACAGAAGGGTCGTGTTGGACGACCCTTTTGACAAGTAGTGGATTCAGCCATTAAACTAGGTGACCACAATGTAGGACGCAACGACAAACTCCTGACAATTCCATTCTCGAAAAATCGCGAAAAGGTGCAACAGTACACCATAAACAATTATCTAACAAATAGATGTACTTAAAAGGAAAGATATATCATTCTCAACTGGAAACGAATGAAGGTGTGCTGATTGAAGAGGTCAAATAATGTTTTCCTGTCCAGAGACAGAAAGAGAGGCTGCCTGACAATCATCAAAGTCAGGCAGCCTCTGCTTTAAACCCCTATTAAAAAGCTACTTCAGTCCATGCTTCCTGAGGATTTTCAGGAGGGGTTTCTCGATGGATTTCGCCCAGAGTGAATAGCCGTAGTCGGAAGGATGGACTCCATCCACTGATGCCTCATGGTCCGGGGCTGTCGCATTGGTCTGTATGAAATATACATTTTTGTATTTCTTGACAGCCTCGGCCATCAGTTTTGCGGCCATATCCTGCTTTGCCTGCTCGTTCCTGTCACTGCTGACACAGAAATTCCTGTTCTCCCTGTAGATTGTCTGCATAAAGATGAGCGGAGTGTCAGGCTTTGCTGCACGTATCCTTTCAATGAAAGGGAAAAGCCTCTCCTCTATCATGCTTGCATTCGGGTTTGAAAAGGCGTCAATGACTATTGCATCGGCATCTGCAGCAATAAGGACATCTGCAAAATAAGGCTGGAGCTTGCTGTTGCCGCTGCATCCGAGGCTGAGCATCTGGATTCCGGTATTGCGCATGAACTGCATAGGATAGCTCATGCCGCTGCGGGCAGTGCTTATTCCCTGGGTGTAGCTGGAGCCGAAGATGGCAATCCTGTGGCGGAACGGAGACTCCAGGCTCTCTATTGAGGAGCCTTTGTCCACACCTATCTTGACCGAATAAAGCTCACTGTACATAGGAAGATAGAGCATGCACTCCTTTTCCTGTCCGTCCATATCACGGATAAGCACCATAAGGTCGTTTTCCTTGCCGACACCGTTTACCTTCGAAGCAGCCCATAGCCATTTCCCGTCCTTCTTGATATAAAGGTCATATCCCCTGAGGGCCAGAGGCATGGTTGTCAGGCCATAGTTCCTGTATCCATAGTCTGCATCTATCGCGATGGATGTGGAATTGGTCTTGAACAGCACAGCAAGCCCGGCAGAAGACCTGACCTGGTCATTTTCCCCCTTTGTGAAGCCCTTGAACACACATGTGTCCACCCTGTGGTAAGGATTCGGTGTGTCAAGGATCTTTCCGACAAGGTTGAGGTCTGAGGCTTCCGTGAAGCTGTACTCGACGTTTTTCGGAGTCTGCGCATAGGCACAGACAGACACGGCCGCAGCGGCAGCCAATGCGATAAAGTTTCTTTTCTTCATATCTAAGGTTTTATCTTTTTTCCTTCTTTAAATACAAGCCCTACTCCAAGGCCCTGGACCGGCGTATGGCCAAAACAGATGCTAATTTAGCAAAAATTTATACCTTTGTCGTCCCTTTTTGAGGAAGAATAAAGAAAATGAGCCTATACTCTTATTTCAGGATAAGCAAGCCATCGGTGTACAAGGTTCCGGAAAGTCAGGTCCAGTCTCGATACAAGACATTGAGGAACAAGACATTCTGGGCTGCGACAATCGCATATAGCCTATACTATGTATGCAGGATGAGCCTGAGCGTGGTCAAGCAGCCGATCATAGACGCAGGAGTCCTTACTCCAGGGCAGCTTGGCATCATCGGTTCCTCCCTGCTTTTCGTGTATGCTGTCGGGAAATTCATGAACGGCTTCATCGCGGACTATTGCAATATAAGGAAATTCATGGCTACGGGACTTGCAGTATCTGCATTCGTAAATCTGCTCATGGGGGCTGCCGGCCTGATACACGTGGCATGGGGATTCGCATCAGGATTCCTTTTCATGGCCTTTGCCATAGTCTGGGGGATAAACGGCTGGGCACAGTCCATGGGTGCCCCTCCGGGAATCATCAACCTTTCGCGGTGGTTCCCCATGTCAAAGAGGGGAACATACTACGGGGTGTTCAGTGCAAGCCCGTATCTCGGTGAATTCCTTTCATTTATAATAGTCGGAATGATTGTCAGCGCATTTGGGTGGCAATATGGATTCATCTTCTCTTCCATAGGAGGGCTGGCCGGAACTGTCATAATCCTTCTGTTCGTGTCGGATACACCTGAGAGCAAAGGACTTCCGTCAATACAGGAACTGTCCGGTGAAGTTCCAAGGAAAGAGGATTCAATGCCGACCAGGGAACTCCAGAAAATGGTTCTGAAGCATCCAGGAATCTGGATAATTGCAATATCAAGCGCATTTGTATATATCGCGAAATACGCTGTTGCAGGATGGGGGGTACTTTTCCTTCAGAAAACAAAGGGCTTCTCGCTTGAAAGTGCGACACAGATAATCGCATTCTCCGCGGCATTCGGCGTTCTCGGCACTGTGCTGGCAGGATGGTTTTCAGACCGTGTATTCAATGGGGACAGGATTCTCCCTGCGATAATATCAGGGCTGTTCAGCTTCATCTCCCTCGGCCTTTTCCTGCTGACAGGAGGAAGCTATATGCTCAATGTGCTCTATATCTCGCTGTTCAGCCTGTTCATCGGGGTGCTGTACTGCATTGTCGCCGGGCTCATGGCTGTCGACATAGTGCCACGCAAGGCCACAGGTGCGGCACTCGGGATTGTCGGGATATCAAGCTACATAGCGGCTGGAATACAGGACATAGCAAGCGGATACCTCATTGAGGGATTCGCACATGGGCCTGCCATCACACAGGGACTGACAGAGGCAGAGAGGCTTGCTGGCACATCATACGACTTCTTCCCGGTCTCGATCTTCTGGCTGGCGGCATCGCTGGCGGCATTCCTGCTTCCGGTCATCTGCTGGAAAAAGATGAAAGCCAGGTAGCTTCCAACGGATTTTATTTTTTCCTTACTATCAGCTGTCCACCCTTGTTTGTCGCCGGAAGGCTGATCTGCACAAGGCCGTCATGAGGAATGCTGCAAGGCACCGGACGTCCATTGAAAACAGCCTCATACATATAGCCTGGATCCATGCATACAAGCATGCTGCGTACATGTGCACAGGCAGATCCGTCAAATACAAGATCCGCAATATAGTGCGAATGCCCTTCACTGAATTGCTGGCCAGTAACCATTATCTCGAAACCGGTACTTACGCGCCCTATCCTGTAATAGGACGAGAACCAGTTGAGAAGAGGTGAAGAGAGTCCTGAGAACTCATGCCATCCTGCACCACGCCCGGATGAAATGATGAAGTGCTCAAATGTGAAATAGCTTTCACGGCATTCCTTCTCCCAGGTTTCAAGGGCCGTGTGTGCAATCCTGTAAGCTTCTTCAGCACGTCCAAGGTCAAGCATAGCTTTCCAGATTACCCACTGGTGAGGAAACCAGACGGCTCCGTTCCAATATCCGTCTTCACGGTAATATGGTGCAGAACGGTCCACTGTTGAAATGCCGTACTCCGTCCACAGTCCATACGGAGAAAACAGATGTCCCAACAGCCGGTTTTCCTGTTCCGTTGTACAGATTCCGGACACCAGCGGGCTTACACCGTCAAGGCCGCAGTTGAAATTGCATGAATCACGGTAGCGGAATATGTCCTTCGCATTGCCGGATTCATCATGCACGACATAGGCATAATACCCGCTTTCCTCATCCCATGAATACTTCTGCAGCGCATCCGTAAGGCGTGCAATAGCCCTGTCATACTCCTTGACATCCTTCTTCAGCCCAAGCTCCAAAGCTGCCATCCTCATGATTTTGGCAGCACGAAGATAGTAGGCCGTGGAAACAGCAGGGGTAACGGAACGGTTAAGTCCCCGTCCGGAATGTACGGCTTTCTGTGGCGGATAGTCATCCCAGCCCCCGGAATTATAGAAATAGTCCCAGGTGCGCAGAAGTCCGGTGCCGGACATGCTCGCCGAAGGCCATGCATCATCTCCGGCCATAAAGTCAAAATACTGTTTCAGGCGAGGATAGAGATATGCCATTGCCTGCGTTCCGCATCCGCTTCCTATAAGTTCGGAGTATGCAAAATGCTGGATAGGCAATGGAGTCCCGTGATGTATGAATGCCGATTCACTCCCCGGTCCGGCAGTATATGCCCTGATACATTCAAATGCCTTTTTCGGGTCTACATCCAGCAATCCGAGGGCAATAAAGCCAGAATCCCATGTATACAGGCTGTTCCAGTTCTTTCCTGGAGTAAAATGGCGTATATATTGGCGTTGCGTATAGACAGGGAAAACTACATTTGAGAGCAGCGAGGCCTGCAGAAGCCTGGTCCCGGTCTGATAATTCTCCGCCCCTGGCAAAAGTCCGGCCTCTGCCGGCCTCCGGCTTCCCCGGACACGTGAGGTATATGTCTCCGGAGAAGAATGGAACTTATCGAGAGCACGCCTTACATCCTCACGCCCTCCCTGGCACAACAGCATGTAATGAGTCTGCCCGCTATGCGGCTGCAGGACAACAGGACGGAGGAACACATTGGTATAGTGCCATTTTCCGTCTCCCGTGAGACGTGATGAGACATGATCATGCACCCTTCTGCGGAAAAACGACTCCAATTCACTGTTCAGTACTTCACGTACCTGTGAATCCGGATAATTCCATGCTACACCATAATAATGCGGACAATCCACGTATTTCAGGAGAAAATCATTGCGGCCTTTCCCGGCCTCAACCTCCGGCCTGAACTGGACCGGGGCACTGACAATATGCAGCTGCCTGGCGTACTCCGCATCTCCGGCAAAGAACCCGTCAAGGCACAATGCCGTATTCCCTGCCGAGACAAGTTCCAGCTCCACAGCTCCTGGAGCAGGACAATGATAAGGTACGGAGATGAATGCAAAGTCGCCGGTACCCTCAAGTTCAACGGACTGTTCTACAAGGCCATGCATGTCCAGACGCGCAATCTTTCCCTTGTCAACCCTGTATCTGAAACATATCACTCCGCTCTCCTGTCCTTCCGGAACATTGACGTCATACAAGAGACGGTCACCTTTCATACGTCCCCAGCCACGGCCAATTGCAGAACCGTCCAGAGTCCAGGATGAACGTTCCTCGTTCCGTCTCCATCCATCATATACAAGCCTGTATTGCGGAGACTTCGACGCAGGCTCATTTTCCCTGTAGTCAACGGCATTGTACCAATGCAGCTTCATGCTGTCAACACCGGTTCCTCCGGCACAAGATGCCTTAACCTTAGGGTATGTCTCAGGATAGTCTATATATGCCATCTGGTTGAGCACCAGGTTCTGCGGCAAATCTGTATTATTGACACATTCCATTTCAACCAGCGTGCTGCTTCCGTCAAGCAGATGGTATGTCACATCAACATATACAGCATCTTTCCACTCAAGCTCATATCGGTATGTAATATGCTTCATCTGAGAATCTATGTCCCAAGGATAGCATGAGGACTCAAACAGCACATGAGGGACCAGCTGGCGGTTGCGGTAATAGCCTGGCATAACGGAAAAGTCAAACCTTATCCCGCGCTGCATATCAGCTATATGCGAGATTCCCATATAGCGTTTTGAATATGGTCCCCACATTGACAGTCCGGTGATGTCGTGGCTGTCAACAAAAAGTGAATCAGGAAAGGTCTCCATGGCATCAGACATGATGCATGCACTCAAAAGAAGCAGCTGGGCAATGATTTTCTTCATAGATACACAATACTTTATCTGCAAACCTATCAAATTTGCAATGTTTTTCAAAGCATATCAGAACTACTTTTAGTAAATTTGCAATCTTTGAGACAATTTTATCAGTGACTATAGGAAATGGACAGGAAAGACATAGAGATAATGGCACCGGCAGGCAATTTCGAATGCCTCCATGCAGCAATACAGGGTGGTGCGGATTCCGTATATTTCGGAGTGGAAAGACTGAACATGAGGTCCCACTCGGCCAACAATTTCAAGATGACCGACCTGGAGGAAATCTGCGGGATATGCCGCAGCCATGGAGTCAAGACCTACCTGACCCTCAACATTGTGCTCTACAATGAAGACCTGGAGGACATGAAACACACCCTTGATGCAGCCAAGGAGGCCGGCATCACGGCAGTAATCGCATCCGACATGGCAGCCATAATGTATGCAAGGCAGATAGGGATAGAGGTACACATCTCGACACAGCTCAGCATTTCCAATGCGGAAGCCCTCAGGTTCTATGCCCAGTTTGCAGATGTCATTGTACTTGCAAGGGAGCTGAACCTGCACCAGGTAAAGGAGATAAAGGCAACTATAGACAGTGAGCACATCTGCGGGCCTTCCGGAAGGCCTGTCGAGATTGAGATGTTCGCCCACGGGGCACTCTGCATGGCTATTTCAGGCAAATGCTACCTCAGCCTGCATGAATACGGTGCCTCGGCCAACCGCGGTTCATGCTACCAGATCTGCCGCCGCGGATATGAGGTCACCGACCTTGAGACAGGCAACCAGCTCCATGTGGACAACAAATACATAATGTCTCCAAAGGACCTATGCACAATAGAGTTCATGGACAAGATCATTGATGCCGGAGTCACTGTGTTCAAGATTGAGGGAAGGGCGCGTTCCGCTGAATATGTCAAGAGGGTCGCATCATGCTACAGGAGGGCTGCTGACGCTGTCTGCGCAGGTGAATACACCCAGGAACTTGCAGCATCACTCAAAGGCGAGCTTGCAGAGGTGTTCAACCGTGGATTCTGGGACGGCTACTACCAGGGCGCAAGGCTCGGTGAATGGAGCGAGGTCTACGGCAGCAAGGCAACAAGGAAAAAAGTCTATTGCGGCAAGGTCACCAACTGGTTCAGCAAGATAGGAGTCGCGGAAATCCTGGTGGAGTCGGCAACAGTCCGGACAGGTGACAGGATCCTGATAATCGGCCCGTCTACTGGGGTTGTAGAAATGACAGTACCGGAAATCCGTGTAAACCTCAATCCTGTTCCCGAAGCCGGCAAAGGCACATTCTGCTCAGTCCCGGTGAATTTCTCTGAAATGGAAGTATCCCAGGACCCGGACGGAACGGCAGCCAACAGCAATGATGTACCGGGAGCGATAAAGGACGAAAGGCTCAGAAGAGGCGACAAGGTCTACATCTGGGCAGAGGCATAATTGCCGTCATGACAAAAAATGCAATTTTCCATGCAAGGTTTTTCAATTTATGGATTTAATATACGAAACCTTACATGAATTTATATTATGAAACACATCAGGACAATTTCGGCAATTGCCTGGGCAGCACTGTCTGCCCTGCTTTCAACATCTTGCAACAAAGACAACAGCAGCACATGGCAGTACATGCGCCCCAATGCTACAGTGACTGTAAAACCTGTCGACGGGTCATTCTATATGCAGCTGGACGAAAAGACAACAATGGTTGCCACCAACCTGTCAAAGTCTCCTTTCGGGGACAAGGAAGTGCGTGCAATCCTTAATTTCACAGAAGAGGACGCACCGCACGAAGGATATGACAAGGCAGTAAAGGTAAACTGGATAGACAGTATCCTTACCAAGAAGACTGTTCCTGCACCCCTTGAAGGTGAAAAGGACGAATACGGCAATGACCCTGTCGAGATATACAATGACTGGATTACATACGTGGAAGACGGCTATCTCACACTCCATTTCACGACTGTCTGGGGCAACAGGAATATCAGGCACAGCGTCAACCTGCTCACAGGCACCAATCCAGACAACCCATACGAAGTGGTATTCAGGCACAATGCCTTTGAAGACACATACGGGACAAGGCAGGACGGCATGGTTGCATTCAGCCTCGCGGAACTTCCTGACACAGACGGGGAGACAGTCAAGCTGACCCTGAAATGGAAATCATTCAGCGGAGAGAAATCCACCACATTTGACTACAGGACAAGGCCATCTCTATAAGGCCTTATCCATACAGGCTGCATAATGTATGCAAAGATGGACGACAAGGCTCTTCTGAAACATATACGCCAAGGAGACAAGACAGCCCTGAAACAGCTATATGACAACCACATAGGCTATCTCAGGGCTGTCTGTTCCCGTTATATTCCAGACGATGACGAAGTCAAGGACATCCTGCAGGACAGCTTCATCCGGATATTCAGTGCCGCAGGCAAATTTGAAGACAGGGGCAGCAATTCCCTTAGGGCCTGGATGTCCAGGATTGTTGTCAACGAATCCCTCAAAAGGCTTCGGAAAAAACGGAAATGGAAGCTGCTGATGTCGGACGGACCTGTTCCGGACATTCCCGACACAGAACAGGAAGAAGAATCCTTCTACGGCATCCCTCCCGAAAAGCTCATGGAAATGATAAGAAGCCTGCCAGACGGCTACAGGACAGTACTGAACCTGTATGTATTTGAAGACAAGAGCCATAAGGAGATTGCAGAAATCCTTGGAATCGGTGAAGGCAGCTCGGCCTCACAGCTGCACAGGGCCAAGGCGATGATGGCCAGAATGGCAAAGGAATATAAAACAGCAGATGAATAATATGGAACAGTGGAAAAACGGACTTAGGGAATCAATGGAGTATTTCAGCATGGACTCTCCCGAGGGACTGTGGGATTCAATCGAATCCTCCGTCCCGTCAAGAAAGAGACGGCCTGCAGCATTGTGGTTCATTCCGGCTGCTGCGGCTGCCGCCATTGCAATTGCTGTTGTTTTCATGCACCGGCCATCACCGTCCGGCCCTGAACTGATTGCAGACAATATTCCATATCTCTCAGGAACAGAAACCATTGACATACAGGAGCCAGTACATAATCCGGAAACGGCATATAGCCCAGTGACAGCAACTGCAGCACTTCAGGACACAAAAAACCGTACAATGACAGAAATTGCAATGGATCCAGATATCGTTCCATGCGATACCGAAGCAGCCGGGAAAGAGCATGACAGACTTACCAAAGATGATAAAAAGCCACAATATGGAAGCATTTCCACAGGAAGAGGACAACACGACAATGAAGAACTTCCGCCACTTTGGGGTACGGAAGAAAGAAACCTGGCGGAAGGCAGCAGATTGGTAGAGGACAATGACACGCAAAGGTCAAGACGCGGAAAATTCTCTGGAAGCATCAGCCTTGGAGGAGCACCTGGAACAATGGATTCACATAGCGGATATGGGGATGCAATGGTTGCCCGGAGTGAAATGTCCTCATTCCATTTCGGAGAAGACCCGATGGCAGACATCGCGACATATAACCAGGAAAAGGAAATAGGGACACAGGCCCGCCACTTCCAGCCAGTCAGCGCCGGCATCACAGCAAGATATGCCATCGGCAGGTTCGGCATTGAGAGCGGCATCACATATTCATGCCTGATGTCCAGGATACGCTCCGGCAGTGACAGCTATTACTACGCACGTGACCAGAAACTTCATTATCTGGGAATTCCGGTCAACTTCAGCTACGTAATATGGGAATCAAGTCATTTTGGGGTGTATGTCTCTGCTGGAGGGACAATGGAAAAATGCATAGCAGGCTCTGTAAGGACAGAATACTTCTACAACGGTGCAAAAGGCGACACTCAGCATGAGAAGCTGTCCATAAGGCCACTGCAATGGTCTGTCCAGGCGGCAGGCGGAATACAGTATGATATCACTGACTTTGTTGGAATATACCTCGAACCCGGAATAAGCTTTCATTTCCGCAACGGGTCAACAATAGAAAGCCCATACACGGCACATCCGCTCAATTTCAGTCTCGGGATTGGCCTGAGGTTCAATATAGAATAAACGGCTAGACAGAGAGCGTCCGGCACAGGACAAGGGTTATGGCACGCTGTTCGCAATGGAGCGCACCGGTCAGTTAAACAATTAAAAATCTTGCAACAATGAAAAGAAATGGCATAATTACAATCGGAGCCGCAGCCATACTCGCTGTCTCGGCATTAAGTTCATGCTCACACAAGAACAATGAATACAGGCCGTATCGGGAAGCAATAGTAACAGTAAAGCCCCTTGAAAACGGTTCATACTACATGCAGTTGACAGACAATGAGACACTTTGCCCGGAAGGCTATCTGAAGTCTCCTTTCAAGGACAGGGAGGTACGTGCATATACAATATATACCAGGACAAACCTCACCGACCCAGACTATGGGAAGGTTGTGACAGTGGAAAGGCTGGACAGCATCCGCACAAAGGATCCCATTATGTACAACGGCCAGACAGAGGAAGAGCTTGCGGAGCTGTATGGCAATGACCCTGTAGAGATAATGAACAGCTGGATGACAAGCGTGGAGGACGGTTATCTCACGCTTCATTTCTTCACACACTGGAGCTGGTCCGGAATGGTACAGCACTCCGTCAATCTCATTGCAGGAATGAACCCGGATGATCCTTACGAAGTCCGCTTCATGCACAATGCCAACAAGGACCTTAGCCAGCGCGAAGGCTACAGCACAGTGGCATTCCGCCTCGGAAGCCTGCCGGATACTGAAGGCAAGACAGTAAAGCTCACTCTTAAATGGAAGGCCTTCGGCCAGGAGAAGTCCACTACCTTCGACTACCGCACCCGCCCCGGAGTATCGACACTGTCCATTGATTGAATTCTCTGCAGTGTGGTGTCTCCAGAAAATCCGGCAATTTTGTCCTGTATCGGGCATCGTTCAAAATTATAACATTCTAAATATTAATTATTTATAATTTCAAAAGATGGCAGATATCCTGTTTATTGAGGATACCTGCCATCTTGATCTGCATTATACGCGCTGTACGGCACTTTCCGATGCCCGACAAGGAACAGAATCAAGGCAATGATGGATGACATTAAAGAAAAGGAAGCATCGGTTCTACCGGCACAATACTTCCGCATCCTCCCACAAAAAAACGCCGGCTGGAATACTCCAGCCAGCGTAGAATCCATATTATGCAGAAATACTAAAGGTTCGGATTGACAGTCTTCCAGTCTGCAACTGCAGGGATGATGCCGAGGGTGATGATCTCGTCACGCATCTTGCAGAGGTGCTCGTATGAAGCGTTGAGGGCTGCAACCTCCTCCTCTGTTCCCTTAGGGTCTACATAATGTACACCGTCAGCATCGATTGTTGTAGGCATTGCCATCATGACGTTGTTGTAAGTGCCATTGTTCACATAGCATCCTGCAGGCCACTCGAACTTCTTTCCGCCCATAGCTGCTGCAATCATCTCAACAGAAACATATGCAGGGCTCTGGAATGAAGAACGTCCACGGAGCTTGATTATGTTTGAACCGCCCTGGATAGTAGCATGCTTGATCTCTGCGAAACGCTCTGCAGAGAGGTTCATCTCAGAAAGAGGCTTGCCGTCAATCTTCACACCTGAAGCGAATACTGCCATAGCTTCACCGTGTCCACCGTATGTACGTGCACCTGTAACCTTGCACTGCTGTACCCCGAACTCTGCTGCAAGCTCAGTCTGGAGACGGGTTGAGTCAAGGGCAGCAAGTGTAGTAACCTGTGAAGGCTTCAGACCAGAGTGGAGAAGCACTACAAGACCTGTAAGGTCAGCAGGGTTGAAGATAACCACAACGTGCTTTACATCAGGACAGTATTTCTTCACATTCTTTCCGAAATCCTCTGCAATCTGGCAGTTGCCCTTGAGAAGGTCCTCACGTGTCATGCCCTCCTTACGAGGTGCTCCACCTGAAGAGATGATGTATTTTGCATCCTTGAATGCAACCTCAGGATCAGTTGTATAGGTAATGTTTGCACCCTCGAATGCGCAGTGGTTCATCTCTGCTACAACACCCTTGAGACCTGGCTCGTACACATCATAGAGGCAGATGTTAGGGGTAAGCTTCATCATAAGGGCAGTCTGTGCCATGTTTGAACCGATCATTCCGGCTGCGCCGACAATTGTCAGTTTCTCGTTAGTCAAAAAATCCATAATAGTATCTATAATTTATATGTTGTTCCCGTCAAGAAACCCCGGCAGCACCTTTCCAGGCCATGCCGGATATCCTATCAAAGGACTTGCAAAGATAATAATTTCCAAAGACAGATGTACATATACATCTACAATTTATAACCGCGACATTGACAAATTTATTATATCTTTGTTGTGTTATGGTATTTGTATTGCCATGACATCAAAATTTAATGGCAATCACTTATGGGTAACAAGTATCAAATTCCTTATATAAACGCCTGCATCAGGGCGTTTGCAAAGCGGTTCAGGCTCTCAGTTCAAACCGCCTTTGAATACTTGTATAACTTCAAGGGCATAGATTTCCTTGTAGAGTTCTATGAGATCGAGCATCTTCAGTCACTTGATGATGCGGTAGATGATCTTATAGTATGTTGTCTTAATAATGGAGGAACTCTGAGATGATACTTCACCACGGTACAAACGTAGATTTCGAGAGCATCAATCTTAAGAAATCCCACAAATACAAAGACTTGGTCAGGGCTTTTACCTGACTGACATTCGCTCTCAAGCTGAACAGTTAGCGGCAAAGAAAGCAAGGCTCTTCGGAGGTTACCCTATTATTCAGGAATATGAATTCAACGAAGAATTCCTGCAGAATGGAGAACTAAATGTACTTAAGTTTGACAATCCTTGTAAAGAATGGGCAGAATTCATATTCAAGAATCGCAATCGTGATATGAAGTTCAAGCATTGATCTTACTGATGCATTGAAAATTGTATATAATTCCAAAGTATATCAGCAACTTCAGGATTCAGAAGGTGACTTGTATGTGCAGAGTCCGTCATATATCTATGAGCTGCTGAAACAGGAAATGACAGAACAAGCCTAATTCAGCAAAAAATCCTGCCGGGATAGAGCTGGATTTTTTCCATGGCAACATATACTCCCTGTCAATTTAAAGTCCTCTCTTCCCAAAGCCTTTTCGGAAAGAACAATGCATAATTGACACAGACACGTTCACCACGGTGCACGGCAGGGACAAATTTATAGCCGCTGATTATTTCAGCCACATGAAAAGCATCCATATTGACATCTTCATATTCAGACTTTCTGACAAACTCCCCTATCCTGGCATTTCCATCCTTGTCTATTATCATGTTGATTATTACAGGAATACTTTGGCACATAGCCCCCCTTTTTACCTTGACATTGGCAGCCATCATTTTCTGTAAATCACCGTACTCAAATCTGGCCGGAGTATCTACCAGGGCATTGTTATAGACATATTCCTCGTCATAACCGACAAGAGATACACCTGCAAGACATTGTGAGGACAATGCAATTATATCATCTATCCTGCCATCTGCCGTTCCCTTATGGGTGAACATCTTGCATAATGTCCCGTCCTTATGGAAAGCGACCTGCCATATTACAGGGTCATAATTGATATAGACATTGGATTTTTCCTTTATATGCCATGGCTTAGGATTTCCTCCGAACAGGAAAGGTACCGGAACACCTGCAACCTTTACTTCCGTACCATCAAAGGCCATTTCATTCATCCCGGACACATCATAATACCCCGCAGTATCATCAAAGATCTGCATATAATAATGATGTTCATCATCCCACGTATGCACTATTATAGTACCCGCAGATGCCGTTTTCACCTCCTGTGACAAATATTCGTTGATCACAAGCCGTGTAAAATCCGCAGGCTCTACACTTTGGGCAACTGCTGAAACGCCATAGAACAGGCATATAATAGCATTGATTATATTTTTCATCGGAAGCTACTTCATCGGCACACGTGTTATTCTGGCTTCCGGACAGTTTGAAATCTCCGCAATGATTTCCTCCAGAATCCTGCTTCCCTGCTGGTCGTGTTTTATCTTTATTACATCTTTGCCGCTATTGCTTCTGATAAGGATATTGTTCTTCTTAGGTGCACGTACATATGTTGTATATATAAATTCGGAACTGGAATACTCAAAAGTTTTTTCTCCATTACAGAACAAAGTCCTGTAATGCACGGTTGCAGATGTGGCGGACACAACGACCTTTCGCGGATTTCTCAGTGAAAGCGACAAATAGAGAAAAACGAATGACATAAGTATTCCTGCCGTTATCTCAAATAGCCCTGCTGAAAAGAAGGCATTCATGACTGCTGCCAGAAAGCCGATAAAGACCAACACGACAATGTATCCATAGCTCGTGTCCCTTGTTTCAAAAGTTTTAGTTTCCATAATATTGTATTGAAATGTCTGCGGTTTGCGCCAAATTTCTGTAAAGTTATAATAAATAACTAATGAGCCAAGGTTACGTTCCAGGCAAAACATTTTTCTCCCCATAATGCCCATTGGTCATGAAATATACGACTGTAAAAAAATGGTCTTCAAATGCATCATTGAAGCCATCCTTCCGCACCCATTGCGTATTCTTGACAAAATCCTCTATTTCATGACATAGCCCCTGAACGTAAGAGCCGCCTACAGGGACATTTGTCCTGACTTCCAATATCTTTAAATCCTTATCAAACAGTATATTCACCAATATCCTTGTCCAATATTCGTTTCCAAAGTGCCTGTAGATGTAATCATGATAGATATTGGCCATCTCTATCCGTAGAGAATCCAGGCCATTTATATACTCGACATATTTAATTTCACGAGGTATTGAACCAAGAGTATCACCTTTCTCTGTATAATAATCGAATTTGCTCACCCCATCGGCCTTATAACACCTGAGATACGGTCTTCCGTCAACATCGCAATAGACATGCGTGCTCTTATTCTGACCGGATGCCAATCCATCCGATACGGTAAGAAGCAAATGAAAGCGGCTTCCCGCATCTTCTGGAAAGTTCAAGCACTTCCTCCATTCCGACCGTCTTGTCTCGTCCGTCAGCCTGCGGCACAGTTCTCTAATGAACATATTGTCGTCTTGCACATCAAAAAGGGCATGGCAACGAACCTCATGTATTGTCATATCTGCATCAAAAAGCACATGGACATATATAGTAAGTCCATGCCACGCTTCATTGTATTTGTTGCAGCAGTCCGAATATATCAATGAGAATGCATCTTTCAAGGAATCCGCCCCGCTTACACACTCAATGTATTCCCCGACATCAGGCAATGAATATAATGTGTCACCGCTTTCAGTAAAATAATCATAGGATTCCAGACCATTGACCAGGTATGATTTCAACAACGCCCGCCCGTCAATGTCATTACAGACACGTGACTGTTCATCTTGACAGTATGCTGTCCCAACTGCAGTAAGCAGCAGAATGAATAATGTTGCTATTCTTAATCCAGTAGTCATAGCCTAATCTTTTGATGCTGTGGTTTCATACAGCAATGCAAGATACATCTATTTTGCGACAAAGACACTGTCAGTGGCAAAAAATGATAGAGATTACAGAAAACCATTACGTTTCCATATTTCCCTCAAGCCTCTCCTTGAATATACAGGCATGACAACAGGAATGTATTTATCCGAAAAAGTATATGTCAGGATTTCATCTGAAGACGGTTTACATTCTATGCTACCTTCCCCATCCATTGTCATGACAGTATCAAACTTGACCCAAATTATATGGTTGTCAAGCGAATCCGTATTATCGCACTGGAGCCATCGCTCCTCAGCAGTCTCTGAAATCATCAGCATGGCGAAATATGCCGGCTGAGTAATAAATTTATATTTACTGATATCATCTGCACTACACTCCCGAAGATTATATTTATCCGCGACAGCATACTCGGCAATAGACTCAACCTCCTTGGGATAAGCCACATGTGGCTCAAACAAGGGCACATATCTGGTATGGAACAAGGAATCCGGCATATAACGGAAAACATCTCCCTTATCAAAGACATTTTCTGCAGCAACATTTTCAGGCATAACGTATTGAATTGTGCCACAGTTTACTACTACAGGATTATCAATTTTAACCTTTCCAACAAAATATATCGGGGAAGCGACCGGGTTAAAATCATGTTCACCCTGACAACCTGGAAATGCTCCAGGCTTCCTGCTGCAACAGCATAATCCTGCAACAGCGATAATAAATATAACAATACTTTTCATTCGTCATTTAAATTACGCGACCGGTTGTCTATGACAACCCCAATTGCTGTTAATGCCAATATTTCAGCCGGAACGGCAGCTTTCCATATGCCACAAAGACAAAAGGTACAGGCAACTGCAATCAGTATAAATGCTATAATCACCTGCATCACTACACAATATAAAGCTGATTTCCAAGGCAGGCATCTATATTTGGATATCATCAGAACCAGAAATGCTCCAACAAGCAGATAAGCCATACTGTTCTTAAATATGACTTGGAAAAGATGCCATACATCGTAATGTTTACACTCAAGATAATCTTCATACGTAAGATATCGCATATAGTAGAATCCTATAGCTGAGCCGACGCGCATATCCCACCTGCCAAACACAGGGACTGCAGTCTTTTCATAGCATAATGTTGAATAATAATCATAACAATATGCATCAAAACCACTGCCAAAGCAATACCTGGAACGTAAGACCGGTGACAAAGAAATGCTGAATTTTTTCGGAACCAATTTAAACCTGTATACCTGACAGCCGCAGATAGTTCCATCCGTTTCCAGAAAATCACTTGACTCCAGAACATATCCATTATTCCATAAAAACCTTTCCAGGGAATCCTTCTGCATTTCTGCGGATTCAATCAGGACATCAAGTTGAGTCCCGGAAACGACATATTCACGTCCATTACATTCCACAACTTTTGGCATAACTATCTCTGCATCATCAAAGTGATATGGTTCGATAAGACATCTGTCCCATCTTGTCTTGTCAGGAATTCCAGTTTCATGCAAAGAAGATACAGGCAATGCCATACGGCAATATCTGGAATTTCCCTTGGCTATGCACCTGTCATATCCCTTCTTGCCATCCTCCGTGTATGAATGCTCTAAAGTAACATGGACATTATTTTCTGGCACCAAAACAAGCATGAATCCATCAGGACTGTTTTTAAATCTATATATACTTCTGTCCCCATCAGTGACATACAGTACCAAATTATCTTTGCATACATCGCCAAAATATCGTAATGCACATTCATTGAACGGTATATCTTCATAGACATCACCTATCATATATTCCCGAAAAGATGTATCCTTTGCATAGGAATATGATGTAATGTATGCCGTATCTGACATATATACGACAACAGGATCTTCAACGTCTACAATTTCAGCCCAACACGTCCCATCATTCCACCCATGTACAGATTTACGCGAATCATCTGTATAAGAGAGGAGAAAAACAGGAAGGCTGTAAATCAGCAAGTATATGAATTCTTTTTTTATCATAAATAACAGGTAACCTAATAATTGTTCCCAGAAGCTACTATAATCCCCATCTTCAGATGATTCTCCATAACCATTTTCTATAATTTGATTAATTGTTTCCTGCGAAATAGAACTATCTTGAATTCCGGATAACCTTCTTATCGGATACATTAAACCACTATCTGAATGTCCTGCTCTATACTAAACAGAATAGACAGCAATAATGTCACTATCATATTACCAATACTCTATTGGAGGAGAGCCTCCGGTTAATATTATAAATCTTTTTACTCCATTGCCGGATTGCATTCTTGACTGGACATATTCTCAAAAAATCTTTTATGGCGATGCCTACGCAAAAACACTAAGGAATCTTTTCCGACAAGGAGATAATTATTCATGCACGTCATTCCCAATACATTTATATCACAATTGGTTTTCATTAATTCACGCATATAATATC
Organism: Bacteroidales bacterium; assembly: GCA_023667095.1. Taxonomy (GTDB): domain Bacteria; phylum Bacteroidota; class Bacteroidia; order Bacteroidales; family UBA932; genus Cryptobacteroides. The sequence continues at coordinate 2,864 of JAMPAT010000026.1, read as the reverse complement.
TTTGCCAAAGTCCTTTTTCATAATCGTTTTCATTTAATATATCACTATCAGATATCCCACAGTATGAAACGCCTATAATTCTATTCTCCTGGGACGCTGCCCCTAATATAACACATGTTTCTGGTTTTGAGGGATTATATTCATACCATATTTCATCGTCCATTATAAAGCTGACAATTGTGTCGGGACATTCCTTTATAGTACCTGGGGGATATAAATCCGGAACAAAGACATATACAGAATAGGTCAACGTATCATACCCTGTAAAGAACTGTGTTTCAGCCACAAAAGCATCCAAAGAATATTGAAGCCTTCCAGATTTGAAGACATGCCTGAAGATATCTACTGTATCAGCACGTGAGCTATCCACAATATTCTGTCTTCTTGTATTGTGGCAACACACCAATAGCATCAAGGCAATAATTGTTAAAAACATTCTCTTCATGTCATCTGTTATTTAATGTGCCAAAATAAAATTTCTTATAATTTGAAATATCTGCGGCATAGCCATTAATGTTGTTTATCACCATAACATATTATTGGTAATAGTAACGTTTCACTGCTCCACAGACATGCTATGAAATGGGTCGCTCTCATAGAAATATGTATCCACATATATCAGTGACCATCCTTTATCATCGGAGTCATTGGCAAGCCACTTGAGATAATCCTTATGCCGGTTATTCTCATTCGTCATTATTTCAAAATCCGGGTCATGATAATAGGCATCATAGAGAAAATCGTCTCCATTCCTTACAAACCAAAAATCTGTATACTCGTACACTTTTCCATAATAACGAGAAATACGTAATGGGATTATCTTCCCATCATAATTTGACAATAATTCCTCCACTGGCCAAGTCACGCGCGGAAGTGAAATACCACTGCAGAATAAATATGTCTCATAGTATTCCGGATAACCAAATTTTTCGGTAATTTCCGGATAGCTCAATCCATATAAATCATTCAGACTATATTTTCTATCCGAAAGCCAAATGGACGGAAGGGATGCATAAAAGTCAAAAAAATTATTACGGGTAAATGTCTTGAATACATCCGGACAATTATCTGGCAATTCCGGAGCCGGCATATCATGCGCCACTTCCTCCGGAGAATAATCATAAAACGGGTTTGAATAATGCAGAATCCCAAAACTTTTATACATCTTGAGATCAAAGTCCCCCTTTTTCCATAATATAATCTGCCATTGTTCATCACCGGAATCACATGCCAGCCATTTTTCAAACTCCTCAGAAAAACAATTGCTACGAATCGATGATAAAGTTTCCGGATACCGGAACCAATAATTTTTCGGGACGCAGAAAACAGTCAGTTTCTTTTCTTCCCAATAATATATCTTGATAGGGATTTCCATGTCAGACAAATAAGAAAACACAGACGGGAGACACCAATACTCGTGGAGCTTATACACATAATACAATGCCGACACCTTGTCTGGATTACCATATAGGTCCATAAAGTCCTTTATAGGCGTCCCATACAGGTCACTTATGCCCACCCTTTTCCCATTAACCTTTAAATCACTATGCTTCAGGATATCACGTATTTTAATGTAATCTACTTTTGAGAAATTGTCATGATATGAAAAGCGATATGCACTTTGGGCATAGACTGGCTTATACTCGTTGCTGTCAAGCAAGTGACTTTGGGCATATAGCGGAATAGCAAATAGAATATTCCACAAAACAACTATACGTACAATTTTCATTTTCAATAGTTTATTTTAAAAATCGTGACAGGAATCTCCGAATTCCATCGCCACTACATCGTAGACACACGGATTATCCTGACTTCAGGATGACGGGAGAATTCCTCTATGATTTCTTCGAAATGCCATTGTGCGTTTTTGGAAAATCCGCCGAGCATACCCTTGCCGTTATTGATTCGAAGCAATATATGATCCTTTGATGGTTTACGTATATATATGCGATACACGACATCCATGTCTTCGTATTTAACATTTTTGACCTTGTCACCCAAAAGATTTGCATAATGGACTGTCAACATCTCTTCTCCAAAATCCAATTTATATATATACTTAGGCTTAACAATTGACATAATCGCACAGAGCAAAAATGACAACATAAAGACTATGATTTCCAATAATGACATTGAGTGTACCCTGAACGACAACACATAAATTATAGTGCCGACATACACAACTGACAAGAAAATATATGGCAAAAAAGTCTTCTTAACTTTTGGGATACTTATTGATTTATTAATCATGCTTTTGTATATCTAATTTTGCTCATCATCATTTTCTTCCTCATCTTCAACAATGAAGTCTAAAATATAACCACCTACATCAGATGTCGCCCCGGCAAGAGACAATTTATCGATTAAACTAATTAAACCATCTTTAGTTAATATGTCCAATCCCCCTTTAAGACTAATAGCTACCATCACTGTGGAAGTTACTTTCTCTATCTCCCCATTCTCATTGCCGGCAACAACATCCAATGATTTAGCTACGGCACCTGTTGCTGACGTCGGAAGGTTCTCCAGAAGCTGGTCAGTCTTTTCTGAAGGTTCCGACACGGCTCCTGTTATCATAAGCGTCAACCCAAGACCAGCAGAAGTAAAGCCCTCCACCATTAAAGCCATTCCAAAAGGTGCTCCTGCTGCTGTTGCTGTCAGACCTACACCGCTTGCCACGGCTCCAACACCTGAGACTGTAGCAAGTGCTCCTTTTCCGACAACACGCCAGTCAAACTCCCCGTCAGGGTCCAGCCTGTTGACAGGGTCATCAGAGCAAAAGACATAGCTGCTGTATGGAAAATGCTTTGCCGCCATCGGGTCAACAGTGGTCCATCTTGCAGCAAACGGGTCATACATCCTTG
>JAMPAT010000025.1 GCA_023667095.1 Bacteroidales bacterium | reverse complement strand
CTGCCGTTCTCTTGACATCCCGGTCACGACTCGTGGCCGGGATGTTTTGTTTTTGCGGCAGTGGGTGGCTCTGCATGTGCAGGTATTGGCATATGGAATTGCGCGCGGCATCAATCATCATGGATTGTACGCCGCGCGCATCTGCATCTTCGCAGGGCTATATCCTTTCCCGTATGTTGTAGTGGTTCCTCTCGCCGCTGCTGCGTGATATTATTTCGCAGATGAATCCGGCAAGGAACATCTGCACTCCGATAATGGCGGCAAGAAGTGCGAGGTAGAAGAGCGGCTGGTCTGTGACAGCCCTGAAGCGGAGACCGTTTGCCTGCTGGATGACCTTGTCTATGATGAGCCATACGGCAATGATTCCTCCTGCAAGGAATGTAAGCATTCCTGTGAAGCCGAAGAAGTGCATCGGCTTTTTCCCGAATGTGCTGAGGAACCATAGTGAAAGGAGGTCAAGGAATCCGTTGACGAAACGTTCTATGCCGAACTTGCTTTTTCCGTATTTCCTTTTCTGGTGATGTACCGGTTTCTCCGTTATCCTGCAGAAACCGGCATTTTTCGCAAGGTATGGTATATATCGGTGCATTTCGCCATACACCTCTATGTTCTTTACGACTTCATTGCTGTAGGCTTTCAGCCCGCAGTTCATGTCGTGCAGCTTTATGCCTGTAATCCATCTTGCAGTGGCATTGTACAGCTTTGACGGTATATTCTTGGTCAGCTTGTTGTCCTGGCGGTTCTGCTTCCAGCCTGAGACAATCTCCCATCCCTCCTCCATAATCATCCTGTACATTTCAGGAATCTCTTCCGGTGAGTCCTGGAGGTCTGCGTCCATGGTTATGACAACATTTCCCTGTGCAGCCTTGAATCCCTCGTATATTGCAGCAGACTTGCCATAGTTGCGCCTGAAGCGGATTCCCCTTATATGGCTCTCCTTTTCTGCGAGACGCTGTATGACATTCCATGTCCCGTCGCTGCTGCCGTCATCTATGATTATTATTTCAAAGCTGTATCCTTCCCTGTCCATGACCTGTCTGAGCCATGGAATAAGCTCTACAATGGATTCTTCCTCGTTGTAGGCAGAAATTACTATTGACAGGTCCAGACAGCCTGTCTGTTCACCGGCATTCATCTATTCCTCGGTCTTATTTTGTTCATAGCCGGCAAACGGATCCCTGGACGGGATGTTCCTTGACAATATAGCTGAAAGTATTGTTCCATACAGGGCGCAGTAGGTAAGGTTGCTGAAGAATGTCATCTGCGGCATAATTTCCTCAATCTTTTCAAGCATCGAGATTGCATTTGAGTCGAGCATTGAACCGTATGCCTGAATTGCCATATCCATTTGCTCATGTATAAGATCTGGGCTGATTATAAGTACATTGGCAAGTGTAACGGCAGCGTATATGAGCGCTGAGCAGAATGCAGTAGCTATTCCGAAGCGCATTGTCACTGAATTGTCCTTGATACCGTGCTTGTCAACAAATCTTTCCATGAAGAACTTCATAAGGAAGATACAGCCAACAAATTTAGCTGCCCAGAGAATGAATGTCAGTATAGTCACCAATATTGGAGAATCCATCCCGGACATGAACTGGTTGAGAAATAGATATGCTGATGAGATTGCACCGAATGCGATGCCAGCGATTCCTGCATTGTTCAGCAATGCTGTCCTTGATATGCCTTCTTTCATGATTCTAAAGTTTAGCGGATGCAAATATACATAAAGACTTCTGTTTTCCGTGCTCTGCAATCAATTTATCTTGCCTCCTACTGAAATCCTGCGATATTCTGGTGATATTTCTGCCCTTCACGGATATTTCTGTGTGAGTGCAGGAGAGCGGACCACTAAAATTCATCAGATATTTCCCTATATATAATTCGTTATGGTATAAATAGATTGATAATACTCGTGCTTTGTGCTGTCCAGAAAACCGGAAAACGTATAGCCGCTATGTTGTAATTCTAAAATTTAAAACATAACTTTGAAATTCGTTTTATATATTTTAAAAGAATTATGAAGGTTAGTAGGTCGCTTCTGATTGGGGGGGGTATTTTATCCTCAATCCTTTTACTCGCATCATGTGAGCAGCCGGCAGGTAATCCAGGTGAGGATGAAAAAGTAACTGTTGAATTTTCTCAGGACGAAGTCAGTGTACCGATTCACGGTAACGGTTCTGTTTCCATAAATGTAACGCCTCCATCTCTTGCGCCAGAAGTGGAAATTTCTGTAGCGGACAAGGATATTGTCACAGTAGAGGATACTGAGATAGACGGTGGCACAATAAAGCTTATTCTTAAAAGCGGATCTTCTTTAGGCTCCACTACAGTCATAGCCCTTCTTGAGGACCAGATGGACAAATGTACTGTCAATATAAGCCCTATTGCAGTAGAGAGCATAACTCTAAGCAAGACTGTCCTGAACCTTGCAGTCGGAGAGCAGGATGTACTTAGCGCATCATATCTTCCGGAGAATGCAACCAGTCCTTCAATGGTCTGGAAATCAGATAACGAGGATGCTGTCATTGTATCAAATGGTGTGGTCACTGCCGTCGGGGCCGGAACCGCAAAGGTATCTGCCCGTTGCGGCGAATGCGAGGCTACATGCGAGGTCAATGTCCATGTGGTGGAGGCTGAGTCACTGACCTTTGATATAGTTTCCAGGGAGCTGACTGAAGAGGAGGCGTTCATAATCAATGCAACCATTCTTCCTGAAAACATTACGTACAAGGACGTTAAATGGGAGGTAAGCAATCCGGAAGTGCTTTCATTGAAGGAATTCGATGCAAAGGACGACAATATAGTGTCTGCAACAGTCACTGCGCTCAAGGAGGGCAATGCGACTGTGACTGCAACAGTTGGCGGAAAGAAGTCCGTATGCTCTGTGAGTGTCAAGGCCAAGGTTGTTCCTGTTGCAGATCCGAAGATAGGTGATTATTTTTATTCTGACGGTACATGGAGCGACGGTGGACTGGTGTCTATAAACAGTGACGGCACCAAGCCGGTTTGGGCTGCAAGCAAGCCTGCCCCTGTTGAAGGAAAGACAGTTATCGGCATAATCTTCCAGACAGATTCAAAGCGTTTCTCACAGGAGGAACAGAATGGTGGCCATGTCCATGGCCTTGTGGTTGCAGCAAAGTCTGCGCATGCTCCTGGCAAGACTCTGACAATGTATTCCCTTGACGATGCGATTGACTGCATCGGTACACATAGGCTTGCATCCTCATGTTACCAGGATATATTCGGGCAGAGATGGACTGCCACTGTCCTCAATGCCTACCAGGGACGTATTGACCAGTGCCCTGCATTTGACTGGACCACAACGGATTTCTCACCGGCAGCCCCTGCAAACACTTCAGGATGGTTTGTACCGAGCATTGGCCAGGTATGGGACATGGTTGTGAATCTTGGAGGTGAAGAGGTCGCTGAATACATGAAACTATTCAGGGACTATGACTACCAGTTCGATGGAGCTGTCCTGAAAAAAATGTCATATGACCCTCTTGCAAAGATTAATTCCCATTTTTCTATGATTCCTGAGGCAGACAGGGAAGACCTTGTGACATCAAGGCCTTATTCTGACTATGAGGTCTGTGAACTCATTTCTTCGACATTGTATGCCCATGACGGAACATGCTGTACATTCTGGCTTTGCACAAACGGCAATCTTGAGATGTGGCCGGGCTGGGTCAATGACAACATGGTCTGCCGTCCTGTCCTTGCATTTTAATTAACCATATTAAATATGAAAAAATTTTTACTCCCCATGCTGGCGGCAGCCATGGTCTGCTCCTGCACAAAGGCAATCGAAGAGAGGGTAGATGCCCTTGAGAACAGGGTTGCCGAGCTTGAAAGCAAAGTCAATGACAATGCTTCGGCTATCGAGAAGCTTGCCCTTGCGGCAAAGAACGCTGTGACCGTAACTTCTGTGGCAAAGACAGAAAACGGCTACACAATCACCTTCAGTGACAATACTGTTGCCGTCATTACGGATGGCGTTGACGGAAAGGATGCTCCTGTAGTAGGTGTCAAGGAAATCGATGGAGTCCTTTACTGGACTGTCGGAGGCGAACTTATCAAGGACAACGGCCAGAATATCCCTGTTACCGGCAAAGACGGCGAGGATGGAAAGGACGGCGAGGATGGTGCCAATGGCCAGGACGGAAATACTCCTCAGTTCAAGATTGACAACGGTGTCTGGATGGTGTCATTTGACGGCACATCATGGACCGAGGTTCCTGTAACAGGAACAGTCGCTCCTGAACTGAAAATCGAGGAGACAGATTCAGAGTATGTGTTCACACTTGGTGAGACAGTCATTGCACTGCAGAAGGAGAATGCCTTTGCAATCAAGGTTGAGCAGGATGCAGTGGATCTAAATAAAGGAATGACAGTTTCGTTCAAATACACCCTTGTCGGGGCTGATGCCACAACCCATGTTGTAGCTGAGACCAAAGGCGTAGAGGCGGAAGTTGACGAGGCAAATGCCACAGTGACAGTTACTGTGCCGGAAAAGTCCATGACAGGATATGTGCTCGTAAAGGCAGTGCGCAACAGTGACGGCAGATATTCAGCCCAGTACATCAGCGTAACTGTTGACAACTATGGCGTGTTCGGTGACATCATAGTCAGCAGCGAGGACGAATATCTTGACTGGTAACAATGTATTTCCTGAAATTTAAAGAGACAATATGAAACGGATATTATATATGGCAGCGGCATTTGCAGTACTTGCAGGCTGCTCCAAGACAGAAATGGCTGTACCTGGTTCTGACGGTACACGTGATATTGCAGTGTCAGTGGCCGTTGACAACGGTGCTGCAACAAAATCCGTCTATGACGGTGAGGGACATCTCAAATTTGAAAGTGGTGATGCCTTCTATGGTGCCATTGCAAAGAAGGAAACTCCAACCAAGGCAGTTAAGGTTGCATCCAAGAAAGGTGCAGAAGCTTCGATATATGCTGCCAAATTTACAATTGCTGATGCTTCTGCTGCAATGCCGGTGTTCAATGGAGGCCTATATAGCATTGTCGAGGATGATTTTGCGGACGAGTATATTCTATATGGACTTTATCCGGGCAATTCTTCCAGCTATTATTCCGAAGGATGGTCAAATTTGGCTTCATGGATGATACAGTTGCCTTCAGCACAGAAATCTACCCAGACGACATGGGCGGAGGATGCTGACATCATGGTGCTCAAGCCTACAGTGATTTCTACATCAGACAACACCTACGATGAGAAATACGGAGAGTATACCACAGCCCAGAATGAGTCAGTGAAGTTTGCGCACCTTTTCGGATTCGGAAAATTCACTTTTGAGGGTGTCCCTGCTGAATATTCAGGCCTTGCAGTGAAGAATGTGACTATTGAAGCTGTCGGAGAGAACCGGGACCTTGCCGGAACATTCAATGTGGATATCACCAAGGATGTGGAGGATATCACACTTGTGAAAAGATCGACTACTGCAAAAATCACGCTTGAAGGTGACGGCAAGACAACAGTGGCTGACTATGTCGCATGGTTTGTCGCAAACAACGGCACATACGATGTTAAAGTTACAGTAGAGACAGCCAAGGCTGCACTTGTGTTTGAGCGTAAGGGACTTGTCATAAGGAGGAGCCAGATTGCCTCCCCTGTAATCAACTTCAAGGAGACTGACACAGTCGAGTCACATGATGTGGTTCTTGAGAATGGGGAAAAATGGGCACAGACATCATTCTCTTCATATATCGGAAGCTCTAATTCTTCAAGAGTCTGGGGCGAGGGTGACAAGAAGATGGAATTCACAATCTCATATCCTGGCTCTGAAGGTATCTATGGAGAATCTGTCTTCGTTTCAACCGGAAAATATGCACAGGGACTGTCCAACAACAATAAGGTAGAAGGTGGTGTGATAATACTCTCTTCTGCTGCATCTTTCAAAGGAGTTAAACGTGTGAAATTGAACCTTGGAAACTCTGTCGACGGAATGACAAATGACTTTACAGTCAAGTTGGTTGACGGTGCTGAGGAGAATGTGCTTGGTAAGGTTAGCGTTACAGGTTCAGACAGTGACAGGAGTGGCACAGACTTCTATTTCACTGTAGAAGGAAATGAAAACGGCCAGTTTGTGCTTGTGGCTGACAATCTCTCAGCTGTTTCCAGGTGCAAGCCATTTGTTGGATGTATCGTACTCAATCCGGAGCCGGAAATAGTGTTCAGCGAAACGGCAGTCAAGGTCGGAAAGGAAGCTTCTTCCGGTGAAATAGCCTGCAATGTATATGCTGCTGACGGTGAGCCAGCAGTTGCAGTTGACGCAGACTGGATTGATGTTACTTATGCTGACGGGAAAATTTCATATACCATAACAGAGAATACCGGTTCCAAGAGGATTGCTACAATTACTGTGACTGCTACTGGACTTGCAGAGACTGTAGAGACCATTACAGTTACCCAGGCAAGTGCAACTGCAGTGCAGTGCAAGCTTACAGTTTCAGCATCAGACTTCTGGCCTCTCATATCTGCAGCAAAGGAGGCTAATCCGACAGCTGCTACTGCTGACCTTACAGGGAAATTCATGGCTAAGGCCACTGATGGATCAGGCAAGACTATAGAGGTAGAGATGACAGCAACTAAAGTTGCATTGGAGACTTCTACTGAAGAAGTGCTTAAGACAAAGAGCGGAAACACATGCAAGATTGCAGTTTCATCATCTATAGGCAGCATAGAGAAGGTGACAGTTGTTTCAGACAAGAAGACATCTACCAGCAATTATGCAGACCTGCTTGTAAAGCTGTCTGCTGATGGAAAGACCTGGACAAAGGCATCTTCATTTGAAATCGAAGGTACATCTGCGCCTTTCACGAATGTAATTACAAATGACAATGATGAATACACATGGTTCAGTATAGAACCGAGTACGTATTATGTTGTCGGAATATACAGTTTTGAAGTAACATTTATAGCAGAATAGTTGTAGATGAAAATAAAGGGAATATTTAATGTGATTGTGGCTACGGCATTGGCTGTAGCCGCAATCTCTTGCGAAAAGGGACAGGATGAGCCTGTCATTGACTCCACAATCCGTGTGGAAGGAAGCAAGCTGGTGACCATGGACTCCGGCGCATCTGATTTTGAAATAGCCTACTCAGTGGAGGGGGTACATGCCGTTGAGGCTGTCACACCGTCTTCCGATGCGGACTGGGTCAGTTTTGATGATGAAGAGAATATTCCAGGGACAATAAATGTCCATATAACAGAAAATCGTACAAGCGAGGACAGGACTGCGATGGTTACCCTGAGCCTTGCCGGAGCCAAGGATGTGTTCATGACTGTGGTGCAGTCAGCCAATCCTGACTATAAGGTTGACAAGGCTCTGGCATTTGACCTTGATGTGGCTGAAATCACTTCGTCCACATGTTTCCTTACTGTAAATCCAAACAAGCAGACATCGTATTTCTACCATGGCGTGGTCACAGCTGAGCATTATGCAAGCTATGAGTCCGATGAGGCATTCATTGCTGCATATGTTGATGCAATCATGAACCGTGCAGATGCAGAGGGAAAGACAATAGAGCCTTATCTTTACAAGGGTTACCTTTCATATAGGCTCAACGGGCTTTCCCCGGATTCGGACTATTATCTTGTAGCCTTTGACCTTTCACTTGCCGCAGAATTCAGCGGTGTCCTGGCAAAGCACAGGTTTTCAACAAAGCCGATGACCCCGTCATCCCTTGACATAGAGATAACCGTAGGTGAAAATGCCACAGTTACAGCAAGGCCACGTGACGGCTTCAGCGGTAAATATGCCCTTGAGGTGATTTCGCTTGCAATGTGGAACAGCTATGGCGACCCTAAGCTGGCTGCCGAGGATTTTATAGAGTGGGCCAATAACAGCGACTACAATATAAGCCAGTTCATGCATGAGGGTGAATTCTCGGCCATGTACTATAATCCCAATGCCCAGATGGGAAATATCACTACCGGTGATTATGTGGCATTTGCATTCGGTTGCGACGGTGCCAGGGTTACTTCAGGAGTGTCATACGTTCAATTCCATTTCGAAGAGCCCAACCAATAATATTATATATAGATGAGACGGATATCAGTTATTCTGACCTTGGTGTCATGTGTGTGTGCCTCAATTTTCCAGTCTTGCGACAAGCTTGGAACGGATGATGAAGCTTATGACTCTACTTTTGTGGTTGAAAGCGAGAGAATTGTCAATGTTGACGTAAACGGTGGAAAAATTACCGTCAACTATTCTATAGACGGTCCCAAGGAGGGCAACAAGGCATCGGTTTCCACCAACAGGCAGTGGATACATGTCGGAAGCGTGTACAACACTGCATTCAGCTTTACTGTCGACCCCAATGATGAAGGTGAGGACAGGAACGGCGAGATAACAATGACCTGCTCCGGGACAAAGCCGGTGACCCTGCATATAATCCAGGGCAAGGAGAAATCCGAGGCTCCTGTCTTCAGCAAATTTGACATAAGGGTAAGTGATGTTACTACATCAACTGCGAGGGTGCAGATTATCCCTGTCGATGCTGCTGTGTCATATTTCTATTCAATAGTGAGCAAGGCTGACTATGATGCCTACGGTGCGGAAAGATACATAGAAAGAAGAATTGAGCAGATAAGGGAATTTGCTGCAATCTCAGGAGGCCGGCTTGATTCATTCCTCAACAGGGGGACCTTCGATACGGCTGCATTGCCTGCTTCACAGGCTCCTTCACTGCTGGATGACACAGATTACTATGTAGCAGTCTTTGACCTCGCATTCGATGCGCAGGGGAAGGCTTCCTACAGCGGTTTTGTGGAACTGAAGGAGTTCAGATCAGGGAAAGCGACTCCGGTAGACATGTCATTTACATTGGCGATGTCCGGCAATGTACTGACAGTGAAGCCAAGTTCATCAAGCTATACCTATATATGTGATATGACTTCAAAGGCTATCTGGGACAGCTATGCCTCACCTGTTGACATTGCCCGTGACTTTGTAGCAACGATGAAGTCATACGGACGCCTTGACCAGTATATCTGGTCAGGTGTGAAATCGGAGGACTTTTCTTCGACAATAGACAAGGGCGGTGACTTTGTCGCCTATGCCGTCGGATACAGGAATGCTGCATCTGACAGCGGCATCACAACGGAGGTCTGCTTCAAGGAATTCAGTTTTTAAGTGTTTTATTATAATATGCAAGTCAGAAATTTATTTTTGCTGGCTTCGGTCTGTGCGCTTGCCGTTGTCACGTCATGCGAGAAGGCCGGAGTCGGGGGAGAGGATGTGACCCAGTCCGGGCCTATGATCATCAATGAGTCTCCAAATGCTGTAAGGGGCGAACTTCTGATAAAGATCAGGCCATCCCAGGTCTCGACAAAGGCTGCAGGAAGTGCTTCTGCTGCTGGAGAGGCAATGGCAGAAATTTCAGGAGTGCTGGCGAAAAACGGGAAATTCCATCTCGAAAGGCTTTTCCCTGAATGCGGTAGATTTGAGGAAAGGACAAGGGCTGAGGGGCTTGACACATGGTATATTGCCAATTTTGACAGGAACCTTGAGACCTCGGATGTGGTACGCCAGCTTAAGGCCTGCGGTTCAATTGAGAGCATAGAGTACTGCCTTCCTCTGATGGCATCTGAATCTGAGATCCTGCCTGTTTCAGGGACAGCAGCACCGCAGAAGGCCTCAGTGAGCCGGAAAGAGCAGTTCCCTTTCAATGAGAATGCGGAAGTGCAGCAGAGGCAGTGGCATTACAACAACAGCGGGGCGATCTTCGGAAAGGAGAGCCTCGTAGGGGCAGATGCAAATGTATGGTCTGCCTGGAAGATGGAGACCGGAAATCCGGATGTCATTGTTGCAGTAATTGACCAGGGTGTCAAATATGACCATGAGGACCTTGCTGCCAGCATGTGGGTCAACAGCGGTGAGATTCCTGGCAATGGAATCGATGACGACGGCAACGGGTATATAGATGATATCCATGGATATAATTTTGTTACTGACAAGGGACAGATTACGTTCTCTGCTGCCAATTCACACGGAACACATGTAGCAGGAACAATTGCAGCTGTCAACAATAACGGCACGGGAGTCAACGGAATTGCCGGAGGCTCTGGCAATGGCGACGGTGTCAGGATAATGACCCTCCAGACTCTCGGCTCCAGTGAGAGCGGCTCTTCCGGCTCAGGTCTTGGAGGTGCAGTAAGGGCAATGAAATATGCCGCAGACAACGGTGCGGTAATCTGCCAGAACAGCTGGGGCTATCCAGACAAGGTGAGCTGGAACACATGGACCAGAAGCTCATTCTCCGCCCTCAGGCGTGCGATAGACTATTTCATCAAATATGCAGGTGTGGATGAGAACGGCAACCAGTCCGGCCCTATGAAAGGCGGTATAGTAATTTTCGCTGCAGGAAACGAGGCGGTAAACTATATGACTTTCCCGGCTGCTGACCAGAAGGTTGTGAGTGTCTCTGCACATACATACAACGGCGGTGCTGCAATGTACACCAACTTCGGTACATGGGTAAGCATTTCCGCTCCGGGAGGTGACACTTACCTTGACAGTGAGCACGGAGGCATCTACAGTACAGTCGTCAATGCAGACGGTACTTCAGGATATGGCTATATGCAGGGAACATCCATGGCCTGTCCCCATGTCAGTGGTGCATGTGCACTTGCCGTGTCATATTATTATGGCAAGGAAAGGAGACAGGGGCTTACTCCTGACATGCTGCGTTCAGCGTTGCTGAGCTCGGCTGCACCTATCAACGATTATCTCTACAGCGCGTATGTCGGTCAGATGGGTGCAGGAATGCTTGACACCTATAATATGCTCAGATATATGGACTATCTTGACGGAATCCCTGCGCAGGAAATCAAGGCAGGGCAGAAGGTGTCTTTCGACATGTCGCTGTATTTCCCTACGGTACAGGTTCTTTCGTATTCTGTCTCCAGGCAGGGTGTCGTGGCTGTACAGCTTGACAAGGGCCAGATGACGGTCGAGGGACTTTCTGCAGGGAATGTGACTGTCACAGTGTCCGATGGAAGGTCGATATTCAAAACAATTGAAATCAAGGTCAGCAAATGATGGGAAAGATAATCAACAGATTTTTATGTGCGATGCTGTCTGCAGCTGCAGCCGTATCGTGCTCTGACAAGGAGGACCTGGTACCGGCAAGGCTTCCTGAGCCCAAGGTAACGGTAAGCGATCTCGGCAATACTTCGTTCCTTGTCTCGTGGGATGTTGTTACTGATGCAGGTTCATATACATATATCTTCAATGGCGGGGAAGAGGTCACAACAAGGGAACGTATGCTGTACTTTTCTGACCTTGAGCCGAATGTGGAATATACGTTTTCGGTAAGGACAGATGCCGGAATCAACGGCAGCTATGTCTCGTCCGAATATGTCACACTCCATATAATTACAGATGAAAGAGGTGTCCTGGAGATGCCTGAACCGGAGCTTGTGGCATCCTACAAGTCCAAGACCATCATCACATGGAAGGCTGTGCGCGGTGCCGATTCATACGAATATGAGGTCGGGAACTACTCTGGAGTGCTTACTGCATGTTCTGTGGATTTGAGCGGTTTCGAAGGCTCGACCGACTATGTGTTCAGGATCAAGGCCGTCTCGACAGATGCCTATACTGATGCTTCACCTTATGCAGAGCTGAATTTTACTACAAGGCCTGATGATGAGGACATCCCTCCCATCATCATGGACCTGCGTGAGACCGGCTCCGACTACACCCGTTTCAACATCTACGCTGTGTCGGACTTCCGTTATCTCTACTTTGCGGTTCCCGCCACATATTTCGGAAACCATACCGATGAGGAGGTGCAGAAGATATATCTCAACTATGTGCTTGATGCAATCAAGGATGCCAACTATACCCTGGAGGCAGGTATAGCATATTATGCAAGCTTCGGATCTGCAACATATACAGAGTACCCGCTCTATCCGGACATGTCATACAATATTGTGGCATTCGGCATTGATGCAAGGGGGCAGATAACTACCGGGCTGTACAAGACCCCTACCAAGACTTTGGCCAACGGAGTGTCTGCAGGACCGGACGTGGAGGGACCGGAATGGTTCAGGCAGAGGCTCTACCACAATACTTTCGGCCAGTACAATCCGTCCAACTGCCTGTATGCAAGCTGGGCCGGAAAAGACGTGGTTTCAATGAAATATATCCTGACATCCACTTCTTCATTCAAGAACTATTTCGGCGGAAGCATTGAGGATTTCCGGGAATATGTGGAGGAGAATGGAGTTGAGATAGGCGAGGAAAACCTTGAACTGCTGAATGCAGAAAACGGCATGGCGACAAGGATTGCCCTGAATTCAGCGACTTCATATACAATGGGCAGTGTCGCTGCAAGGGCTGACGGTTCCAAGGCATTTGCTGTCAGTACAATGGCTACAAAGGCTTCTCCTAACATGTATGACTGGCTGTTTGTCGATTTGGGAGCGGGCACAGGGATGCCTGCTGAGTCTTCGCTTGCCGGCCGGGTCTACATCGGATTTGATGCGGCTGACCCTCTTAACCTGCAGCTTGCCGGAGGAAAATACTATTTCTGCAACAGTTCGGAGCTTGAGGACAAGCTTGTATCCGACATTCCTGGAATAGTTGCTTCAAAAGGAACTGACTTCACTGAAAGCCAGATAGCAAAGATCAATATGACAGGCAGTGTCGACATGTCTTTCAGTGGGCTTGAACCGGGGACATCATACGCATTGCTCGTGTCTGCAACACTGTTGAGCGGTGACGAGGTATCGCGCTACAAGGTGGCATCTACAAAGGCCGGTACTTCTACAAAGGCATCCGGAAACCCAGAGATGCGTTTTGAAATCAGTTCTCCAAGGATATTGGATATATATGAATTTAGCAGATAGTCATGAATATTAAGTCATTGAATATTATTATAGCCTTTCTTCTTGCCTTCGCCGCACCTGTATTCGGCCAGCAGAGGATTACAGTCAAGGGAAAGGTTACAGACAAGGATGGCGCACCGGTAATAAGTGCAGGTGTGTTTGTGAAAGGGACAGCAATGGGAACCGTGACGGATGCTGACGGAAGCTATGTCCTGGATGATGTACCTGTTGACGGGGTGCTGACGGCATCCAATCTCGGATATGCCACATCTGAAGAGCATGTGAACGGCAGGGCAATAATAGACTTTGTCCTTGACGACGAAGCGATGGTGCTGGAGGATGTCATGGTCGTGGCATACGGAACTGCCAAGAAGGAATCGTTTACAGGTTCTGCCAGCGTAGTAAAGGGCGAGGAGCTCAGCAAGAGGATTGTCGGCAACCTGACAAAGTCGTTCGAGGGAACGGTTGCAGGCGTGCAGGTTACATCCGGTGGCGGGCAGCCAGGTGAGGGTGGCTCAATCATGGTCCGCGGAACAGGTTCTGTGAATGCCTCCTCAAGTCCTCTCTATGTTGTGGACGGGATTCCGTATGACGGTGCGATAAGCTCAATCAACCCAGCCGACATCGAGACCATGACTGTCCTGAAAGATGCTTCTGCAGGTGCCCTCTATGGAGCGCGTGGAGCAAATGGAGTTGTGGTCATTACCACAAAACGTGGCGGAAAGGACCGTATAAGCATCAATTACAAGGGTAACTTCGGCATAGCTTCACGCTCACTGAAAAGATATGACCTTGTCGGGATGGATGACTATGTGGAGCTTACATACGAGGCTTTGCGCAACTCTGCACAGTATGGTACCGGAATGGATTTCGAGGCTGCCGGTGCATACGCTGCAGGAAAGCTCGGCGAGACCATAGGAGGTGTCAAGAATCCTGAGTACTACAATCCTTACAAGGGCTATTCATGGTCAGAGCTGATTGATCCTTCTACCGGCAAGGTCAGGGAGGGCGCAGAGGCGGCCTGGGACGAGAACTGGATGGACGAAATCAGCAATGACAAGGCTTTCCGTACAGAGCATATCCTTTCAGTAAGCGGCGGTTCCGAGAAGTCAACATATCTCTACTCAATGGGATATTACAAGGAGAACGGAACGCTTCAGAATACAGATTTCGAAAGGTTCACCGGAAGGATAAGCGGTGATGTCCAGGCTACTGACTGGTTCAAGATTGGGATGAGCGCAAACCTTGCGCATTCTGTTGCCAATTATCAGGATGCCACAGAGACTGCAACTTCAAATGTGTGGTACACAGCACAGTTCATGGCTCCTGTATATCCTGTCTATCTCAAGGATATGGACGGAAACAATGTCCTTGACGAAAACGGCAGCCGCCAGTATGAATATGGCTCGGAGGCAGATAACGGATATGCCAACCGTGTAACTGCACAGGGCTTCAACTCAAAGGCTGAACTCTATAACAACCGTGCCTATTACAAGCGCAATTCGGTGTCAGCAAGGGCATTTGCAAAGTTCGGGACCATACGGAAAGAGGCCCTTCTCTATGGTCTGAACCTGGACCTGAATATCGGTGTGGACTTTACAGACTACGGTCGTACTGTGACCAATGACAAATATCACGGCAACGCTGCAGCCCAGGGAGGTACTGTCGCAAAGTACAATACACGCACATTGAGCTACACAGTAAATGAACTCCTTTCATACAAGCGTGATTTCGGTGCGCATTCCGTTGACCTGCTTGCCGGACACGAATATTACCGTTATAACTACAATTATGCACTCGGAGCAAAGAGCGGTATAGTTGACGGCATAGACGAACTCGGGACAGCTGTCACGACTACAGCCAATACATCATATACAAATGACTATGCGATAGAGTCCGTGTTTGCACGAGCCAACTATGGATATGCAGACAAATATTACCTCGACCTCTCATGGAGGACAGACGGTTCCTCAAGGTTCTACAGGACTGACCGGTGGGGCAACTTCTGGTCTGTAGGTGCTTCGTGGCGCATCTCGCAGGAGAATTTCATGGAAGTCACATCCGGATGGCTCAACAACCTTACCATCAAGGCCTCGTATGGTGTCCAGGGTAACGACAACCTCGGTTCGTATTACGTATGGCAGGGACTTTTCAACTACGGCTGGCCTAACGGGACACGCCCTGGAGCTACTGCGACCACAATAGAGAACAAACTCGTAACATGGGAGAAGAACGGTAATTTCAATGCCGGCATAGAGGCAAGCCTTTTCAAGGGAAGGCTGTCAGCGACCATTGAATATTATTCGCGCAAGACCCGCGACATGCTTCTCAACAACCCTCTTGCCCTTTCTTCCGGCTTTACCGGCTATGATGACAATGTCGGCTCAATGGTCAACAGGGGCTTTGAGGCATCGTTCAGGGGAGTAGTCTTCGAGAAGCAGAATTTCCACTGGGATGCAGGCCTGATGGTTTCGCTCAACAGGAACAAGGTAACGGCCTTGACTTCAAGCCAGGATGTCATCAATTACGGCAGCATGGTGATAGAGGTCGGCAAGCCGATATACACTTTCTATATGTCAAAGTCAGCAGGTGTGTCTCCGGCAACGGGAAAGCAGCTGTACTATGCCTATTACCGATATGCAGTTGACCAGAGCGGTTCTGTTGTAACGGAGAAATGTCCTGAATATGTGACGGACAATGTGGCACTTGCCTCGCTCAGCAAATATTACTATGGCAGCAGACAGGCCCTCTTCTCAGGAAGCTTCACTTCAAACTTTGTCATCTTCAAGAATTTTGACCTGTCATTCCTGACAACGTTTTCTGTGGGAGGCAAAATCTACGACAGCCTCTACAGCGGTGCGATGAATGTTACATACGCAGGTAACAACTGGCACAGCAATGTGCTCCGCCGTTGGCAGAAGCCTGGCGACATCACTGATGTGCCTCTTGTTGAAATCGGCGGAAGCCGTGCCTCTGTCGGTGAGGACCTCATGGATGCCTCATATTTCGCCGTCAAGAACATAACCCTTGGATACACCCTTCCTGCAAGGATTACCGAAAAGGCACGCATAAAGGCGTTGAGGGTGTTCTTCACTGCTGACAACATCGCGCTTTTCAGCAGTCTCGACGGAATGGACCCGCAGTATAATTTTGTCGGAACAGTTTCCTATACCTATGCCCCTTCAAGGGTGCTGGCAATAGGACTTGACATAAATTTCTAGGATGCTGCAAAACCTTAAACAGATTCAAGGATGACTATGAGAAAGTTTATACTTATATTATCGGCGGCAATATGCGCCGTTTCATGCAACCTCGACTTTGAGCCGACGGATTCTGCTTCGGGAGATGACCTCCTGAAGTCTGCGTCCACTGCAGTGACAATCATTGACGGTGTGTACAGCACGATGTGGACAGCAGGATGGTCTACAGGTGACAATACTCACCAGTGTTTCGGAATCTCAGCCTACAACATAGCGTTGGAGTCAATGGGTGACGACTTCATCATGCAGGGGCAGGGCAACGGATGGTTCTGGTTCGACCATTGCTACAATGTGAAGTCTTTCTACACAACAAGCGCATTCCGCTCGTATGACGTCTGGAATGCCAACTATACATGGATTTCCAATGTCAACTATGTGCTTTCTGCGGAGAATACCATGGAAGGCAGTGAGGTTGACAAGGCATACGTGCTCGGAAATGCCTACGCAATCAGGGCATTGTCCTACTATAACCTCTCAAACTGGTTCGCACGTCCTCCATACAGTGCGCTGCAGGACAAATACAGATGGAACGACCCGGGAGTCCCTGTTTACACGGAACCGACCTACAAGGATTTCGTGGGCAAGAAAAGGGAAACCCTCGATGTCGTGTTCAAAAGGATAAATGATGACCTCGATATGGCCATAGCCCTTCTGGAGAAAGGTGATGCTTCTGTCCTTCGCGGCAACAAATCGCATATCTCCCTGAATGTGGCAAGGGGAATAAAGGTACGTGTGGCAATGGCCACCGGTGACTGGCAGACAGCACTTGACACTGCAGAGGACATCATTGACTCCAAGGAATATGAAATCGGCGGTTCGGCAGAACTGATGGGAGGAATGAACGACATCTCTGCTGTGAATGTCATGTGGGGCGCAGGCATTGAGACTACCGAGCAGGCAGGAGGATATGCAAGCTTCTTCTCCCACATGGACAATATTGACGGCGCATACGCACAGTCAGCGCAGAAGCTCATCAATTCAAGCCTCTACAACAGGATTGGAAGCAATGACATCCGCCGTGCATGGTGGGACCCGGACAACAGCGAGGCACCATACGCCTCGGACAAGTTCCATTTCACCAATGTCGCGGCATGGCTTGGCGACTATATCTACATGAGGGTCGAGGAAATGTATTTCGATGCTGCTGAGGCTGCATTGAGGCTTGGTGACAGTGACAAGGCCGTGAGATACCTCAATGATGTGATGAAGAAAAGGGACAGCACCTTCGATGCGTCTTCATTCTCCGGTACATCACTGGGCTCAACTACAAATTCCTGGACAGGCTCTCTACTGGAGAATATCCTTATCCAGAAAAGGGTTGAACTGTGGGGCGAATTCGGCCGTGTGACAGATGTGCGCAGGCTC
This sequence comes from Bacteroidales bacterium, assembly GCA_023667095.1. Classification (GTDB taxonomy): domain Bacteria; phylum Bacteroidota; class Bacteroidia; order Bacteroidales; family UBA932; genus Cryptobacteroides. The sequence continues at coordinate 33,524 of JAMPAT010000025.1, read as the reverse complement.
GGCCAGGGGATTGACAGGAAAGTGGCCGACGGTTTCAATGAAGGATGTATCTCCACAATGGAAGGCAACGGGGTCAACCTCCTGAACCCGGATACATACGACTGGGTGCTGACAATCCCTCAGACAGAAATCAACAATAACCCGAATATTAACGAAGAAGACCAGAATCCGTGATGAAGAGATATATAGTATATTTATTGTGTGCTGTGGCAGCCTTGACCTCATGCTCCCAGGAGCATCTCGGTGAGCTGTCTACATTCAATGATGCTGACAACAAGGAGATACATTTTATCCAGAAAAGCCTTACAAAGGAATTTGTGCGCGGCACGGCAGAAGGCGAAATGTCTGTGGTCGTAGGCCGCAACGGCAACAAGGGCACCTACAGGGTGCAGATACAGAAGAGCGGAAAGAACGCCTCGCTGTTTTCCATTGACGAGACTGTCGTGATTCCGGATGGACAGTACAGCGTGGAAGTCCCTGTGACCGTGGACATGTCAAGTGTCGTGCTTGGAGCGACTGTCTCTGCTTCGCTCTGCATTATCGGACGTGACGCAGAACTTGGGGATGACCCTGCATATATTTCGCAGTACAGCGATTTCCTGGAACTGAAGGCATCATTCGCCCTCGAATGGGAGCCTTATATGAGGACAACGGAATCCGGGGAGGAAGTGCAGCAGACTGCCACATTCTTCTATAGCGGATTCTATGAGGGTTCGCAGTCCGGGATGCTTGTGGAAAGGGCGGTGGGCACAACCAATATCTTCAGACTGCTCGACTGGGCAGCAGGAGTGCCATTCTTCTTCAAGGTCAATGCGGACAATTCTGTTGTCGTGCCAGGACAGTCAATAGGCTATCTTGATGACAGCGTCAATGAGTATGTCCAGGTATCAGATATTGCGCAGTATCTCGGAGATGACAACATGTATGCGCAGTATCCTTGTACATTCGACGGCAAGCAGACCTTTGTGCTCAACCTTGTGTATTATGTGACTGACGGGATCTACACTTTCGGCCCTGAGAGGCTTGTGTTTGCCGGAGACCATGACAGTGACCCTGCCGTAGCTGCCGAATACAATGGTGACGGTACATTTGCATTCAGTTTCAACAGGTTCACTTCATATTGCCGTGCGATTGCGGTTGACGGTGACCTGACAGGGGACAAGGATAAGCTGGCAGACCTGTACAAGGCAATATGTCTCGGTACTGCTGATGACATACGTACAGTGACCTCGGACGGAGGCATCCAGACATGGAATCCGGCCGGACCAGTCAACACGATGCTTGCTGTGCCGTTTGACAGTGACGGAAAGGCAGGCGAACTTGTGACAGTGCGCTTTACCTACGACCCTGACGGGGAATATATGCCACAGGTGAAAGATTGCAGGCTTGTGCTGGATGAACATGATCCTTATCTCTCTGCAAAATGGGTGTTCAAGACCATGAATGTCTCTTCTGCAAGGGTGGCTGTCCTGGAGAAGGATGTCCTTGAATATTATATGGAGAATTATTCAAATGATGTGATATTCTCCAATCTCGGTATCGCCCTGAGCGCAGAACAGCTTGAGAGGGCCAACAGCGAGGGCGGGTTCGAACTGCCATTGAACAACCTTGTCGAGGGCGAAACCTATAAGCTTGTGGTTGAGGTGACAAGCAAATACGGTGACACAGTGATGGCGGAGGCGGAAGTCAAGATGGCTTCACATGCAGATGACTTTGCAGCCAAGGGACTGAATGACTTCATCGGTGCATTCATGCTTTCAGCAAGTGTGGCTACATCTGACGGAACTTCCACCCAGGCATTCAGGGTGGATATCATCAGGACAGGAGAGAATACCGTCTCAATCAAGGGGCTCTGCAACGATTCGAACTATTCTCCTTCAATTTCCGGAACATATATTCCTGAAACACACTCAATCCGTGTCAATTCACATAACTTGGGTGAATACAGCTATATGAATGTAGTCTTCGGATTCGTTGCCAACCTATATTCCGGAATCTGGGGCCAGACAAGCAGCCTTGAATTCGGCTATGGTGACGATGGCTATATCTACTGGCGCGCAACAGCAGGCTCGGAGATGCCTGTCAACGGATACAAGTTCCTGCTCTTCGACGGCTCGTCATATTCGGGCTATTCAATCGGTGACAAGAGCTATACAAATATCCTGATGATGAAGCTTTAAATCAGGTTACAGGAGATCTTCTGGCTGTACTGGGGCTGTACCGGGATTGTCTTTTCCGGTGCAGCCCCTGACGCATCCGGCAGTATGCCATTTATGTTAACATTCAAATATACACTGCAATAAAGGCGGCCATATAGGAAAAACAGAAAAAAAATCCTACCTTTGCGGACTTGTTTTTAAATATATAAGAATATCATGATTAACATTACATTTCCTGACGGTAGCGTAAAAGCCTACGAAAACGGTGTTACCGGCTACGAGGTAGCGAAAAGTATCAGTCCAAGACTTGCTGCAGAAGTCCTTGCAGCAACGGTTGTAACAAAGGATGATGCGACAGGAAAGGGTACGACATACGACCTGAACCGTCCTATCAATGAGGATGTGGCAGTCAGGTTCCACAAATGGGACGATGCAGAGGCAAAGCATGTGTTCTGGCATTCATCATCCCATCTTATGGCAGAAGCCCTTGAAGCACTCTATCCTGGTGTCAAGTTCGGTATAGGGCCGGCTGTCGAGAACGGTTTCTACTATGACGTCGACTTCGGCGGGAAGCAGATTACGGAATCTGACCTCAAGGCTATTGAGGACAAGATGATTGAACTTGCACGTCAGAATGAGGCGTTCGTGCGCAAGGAAGTTTCCAAGGATGAGGCGATGACGGCATTCCAGGAGAAGGGTGACGAGTACAAATGCGAGCTAATCAGCGAACTGGAGGACGGCACGATTACATTCTATACAAACGGCCGCTTCACAGACCTCTGCCGCGGACCTCACCTTCGTGACACTTCTGTAATCAAGGCAGTTAAGCTTACTGCAATTGCCGGTGCATACTGGAGAGGTGACGAGAAACGTCAGATGCTGACACGTATCTATGGAATAACATTCCCTAAGAAGTCAATGCTGGATGAATATCTTGCAATGATGGAGGAGGCCAAGAAGCGTGACCACCGTAAGCTCGGCAAGGAGATGGAGCTGTTCACTTTCTCCCAGAGGGTAGGACAGGGACTTCCTTTGTGGCTCCCTAAGGGCGCAGAGCTGAGGTCAAACCTTGAGAATTTCCTCAAGAAGGTGCAGAAGTCATACGGATATCTTCCTGTAATCACTCCGCATATCGGAAACAAGGACCTCTATGTGACATCTGGACACTATGCAAAATATGGCAAGGATTCATTCCAGCCGATACATACACCTCAGGAGGGTGAGGAATATCTGCTTAAGCCGATGAACTGCCCTCACCACTGTGAGATCTACCGTTCGAAGCCGCGTTCATACAAGGACCTTCCGCTCCGCTTTGCAGAGTTCGGTACTGTGTACCGCTATGAGCAGAGCGGCGAGCTTCACGGACTTACAAGGGTGCGTAGCTTCACTCAGGATGACGCCCATATCTTCTGCCGTCCGGACCAGCTCAAGGAGGAGTTCTGCAAGGTCATTGACATTATCCTGTATGTCTTCAAGACATTGGATTTCAAGGAGTATATCGCACAGGTGTCTCTCCGCGACCCAGACAACAGGGAAAAATATATCGGCTCTGACGAGAACTGGGCAAAGGCAGAGAATGCTATCATTGATGCAGCTGCAGAGAAAGGACTCAATACCGTTGTGGAATATGGCGAGGCTGCATTCTACGGCCCTAAGCTTGATTTCATGGTCAAGGATGCAATCGGAAGGAAATGGCAGCTCGGCACAATCCAGGTTGACTACAACCTTCCGGAGCGTTTTGAGCTTGAGTATACAGGAAGCGACGGACAGAAATACCGTCCTATCATGATTCACAGGGCACCGTTCGGTTCACTTGAGAGATTTGTTGCCGTACTTCTTGAGCATACAGGCGGAAAGCTTCCTCTCTGGCTTACCCCGGACCAGGTTACTGTTCTGCCAGTCAGCGAAAAATACGCTGATTATGCAAAAAAAGTTTGTGATTTGATGAATATTTCCGATATTCGCGCCTCAATCGATGATAGGAATGAGACTATCGGCAAGAGAATCCGCGAGAGTGAGCTCAAGAGGATTCCTTTCCTTGTGATTGTCGGTGAGAAGGAGATGACAGAGAACACAGTCTCTGTAAGACGCCAGGGAGGCAAGGACGAGGGAACAATGCCGGTCGGGGACTTTATCGGACTTGTAAGAAAAGAGGTTTCGGAGCAGCTTTCGTAACCTTATAATTTATAGATTAACTTAACAACAGGGAGGACAGCGCTATCGCAGCACCATTTAAACCTTCAGGCCCACGGTTCAACGGTCCAAGACCAAACCAGCAGGGCCCACGCCCTTTCAACAACGCGAAGAAAGAAGAGGGCGAATTGAGAATAAATGACGAGATTACAGCTTCAAGGGTACGTCTCGTGGGAGACAATATCGAGGAGCAGGGAATCTTCCCGATATCGAAGGCCATGAAAATGGCTGATGATATGGGACTTGATCTTGTTGAAATCAGTGCGAAGGCGGATCCTCCGGTTTGCAAGATAATTGATTACCAGAAGTTCCTGTACCAGCAGAAGAAGAAGGCTAAGGAGATGAAATCCAACTCTGCGAAGATTGTTATCAAGGAGATCAGGTTCGGGCCGAATACAGATGAGCATGACTTCCAGTTCAAGCTTAAGCATGCCCAGGAGTTCCTTGCCGAGGGTTCAAAGGTAAAGGCCTCTGTCTTTTTCAAGGGACGCTCGATAATATATTCAGACCAGGGGGAGAAGCTCCTTCTGAGGTTTGCAGTCGAGCTTGAGGAATACGGGCGTGCCGAGCAGATGCCGAAGCTTGAGGGCAAGAGGATGATAATGATGATTGCCCCTGTACAGAAGAAAAAGTAGTCTACGGACACAAATATTTATTAACAGTTAAAACAGATTTAACTATGCCAAAATTGAAGACCAACTCCGGTTCAAAAAAGCGTTTCACGCTTACCGGAACGGGAAAGATCAAGAGGAAACATGCTTACAAGAGCCACATCCTCACTAAAAAGACAAAGAAGCAGAAAAGGAACCTTACCCACTTTGCGGTAGCTGCACCTGCAGACTGCAAGAGGATCAAGGAACTGCTGGCTATGTAATTTTAGTTAACAGTATCATTAAAGTCAAACTTGGAACGCAGTTGAGAAGCTCCGCAATGGACACTGCCTCCATAAAACAGTTAAATTTATGCCAAGATCGGTAAATTCAGTTGCCTCAAGGGCACGCCGCAAAAAAATTCTCAAGAGAACCCGCGGTAATTTTCTTTCCAGAAGGAATGTTTGGACGGTAGCAAAGAACACCTACGAAAAGGGTCTTACCTATGCTTACCGTGACCGTAAGAACAAGAAACGTACTTTCCGTGCACTTTGGATTCAGCGTATCAATGCTGCTGCACGTCAGTATGGCATGACCTATTCTCAGTTCATGGGAAGGATAGCAAAGCAGAACATCGGACTCAACCGTAAGGTGCTTGCTGACCTTGCAATGAACAATCCTGCAGCTTTCGAGGCTATTATCAATTCAGTAAAATAGTCTGGATATGAGTCTGAAGGAATTATACCATAACAAATGGGTGAGGTTCGGTTTCTGGGCTCTCCTCTATCTGTTATGGGTAATCTGGCTCGGGAATTACTGGTGGCTTTTCGGACTTGTAGTAATTTTTGACCACCATATCACCAGAAAGGTGAAATGGATGTTCTGGAAAAAGGACTACAAGGAAGGTGAGCGTCACAATGTGCTGCTTGACTGGCTTGATGCAATCATCTTTGCCGTAGTGGTAGTCACATTCATCAATACATTCTTCTTCCAGGCTTTCAAGATTCCTTCATCCTCCATGGAAAGTTCTCTCCTTACGGGAGACCACCTTTTCGTAAGCAAGCTGTCATACGGGCCAAGGATACCGCAGACACCGCTGACAATCCCTTTTACCCATAATGTCTTTTTCGGGGGCAAGGAATCATATTCCACGCTTATCCAGAACAAGTACAGGAGACTCAAGGGATTCGGGCATGTCAAGAGGGGCGACTATGTTGTCTTTGGGTTTCCAAACGGTGACACGGTCCTGGCCAAGGCTCCGGCAGATGACTACTATATGCTCTCAAGGACAGCTGGACGCGATTACGCAATCCGCAATTTCGGTCCGGTCAAGGTCCGCCCGATGGACAAGAAGGACCACTATGTCAAGAGATGCGTTGCCGTGGCAGGCGACACACTGCAGATTATAGACGGTCGTGTCTACATTGACGGAGAGGCACAGCAGGTATGGCCTGGAGTACAGAGTACCTATACTGTCTTGACTAACGGGCCGAAGATTAATCCTAAGAATCTTGACCGTATAGGGGTAGGGCTTTCGGAAATATGGTTTAACCCGGAGATGCCTGGATATCCTTCAATGCCATTGACAGCAGGGATGCTGGAGGCAGTAAAAGAATATCCCAATGTGGTTTCGGTAGAGGAGAACATTGATTCCTATCCGCCAGACTATCCGGACTCATATCTGACAATCTTCCCATTTACGGAGGATTCCAGATGGACAAGGGACAATTTCGGGCCGCTGTGGATTCCTGCGAAGGGCACTACAGTTGAACTGACCCTCGAGAACCTGCCTCTGTATGAGAGGATAATAACATCATACGAGGGCAACGGACTGAAAGTCGAGGACGGAAAGATTTTCATAAACTCGGAGGAGGCTCATAGCTATACATTCGGACAGGACTATTACTTCATGATGGGAGACAACAGGCACAATTCACTTGATTCAAGATATTGGGGCTTTGTACCTGAAGACCACATCGTCGGAAAACCGGCAGTCGTCTGGTTCTCATCTGACAGGAATAAGCCTTTCCCTAAAAACATAAGATGGCGTAGACTGCTCAAATTTGTGTAGATTACTTGCTTTTTAGAATTTTTTACGCGATATTTGCAGCCCGCTAAATTTGAAATATTAAAAAATTATATACAATGGCAAAGGTTTGTCAAGTTACAGGAAGAAAGAGAATGATAGGAAACAATGTTTCCCATTCCAAGAAACGCACTAAACGCGTTTTCGCCCTGAACCTCAAGACCAAGAAGTTCTGGTCAGAGGAGGAGCAGAGGTTTATTACACTGAAAGTCTCTTGCAAGGGTATGAGGACAATCGAGAAGAATGGCCTCGATGCAACAATCAAAGATGCTCAGAGTAAAGGATATATTAACCTTGTTTAATTTTTTTTGAGTTATGGCAAAGAAAGCAAAAGGTAACAGGGTGCAGGTCATCCTTGAGTGCACTGAGCAGAGAGAAAGCGGTGTACCAGGTATCTCAAGATACATTACAACCAAGAACAAGAAAAACACTACCGAGCGTCTGGAGCGTAAGAAATATAATCCGTTCCTGAAGAAGGTTACCCTTCATCGCGAGATTAAATAATCTGGAGGAATTGAATTATGGCAAAGAAAGCGGTCGCAACATTCAGCGCCAAGTCTGGTGCTAAGAGCATGGTAAAATGCATCCGTATGGACAAGTCTCCAAAGACAGGAGCCTATATGTTCAAGGAGGAGCTTGTAGAGGCTGATAAGGTAAAGGATTTCTTCGCAAAGAAATAATTTTCTCTTGTTTGAGTGACAGGGAGCGTGAACCGGAAGGTTCACGCTCTTTTTCTGCTATCTTTCAGTTGTTTTTCGTATATTTGTAGGCTGAACTGTTGGCTAAGGCTTGCATCTTGACAGCTGATGTTCCGGCAGGTTTAAGGAAATTTAAAGCAGTTTCACGTATGGGGATATTCGATAAAGGTGTCGAGAAGACAAAAAGAAGCTTTTTTGAAAGGCTTTCACGTGCCGTTGCAGGAAAGTCAAGGGTTGATGACGACCTGCTTGACGCAATAGAGGAGGCATTGGTGGCCTCCGATATGGGAGTTGATACGACGCTCAAGATAATTGACAGCCTTGAGGAAAGGGTAGAAAGGGACAAGTACATGTCCTTTGACGAGTTGCTTGACATGCTTCGCGAAGAGATTGCCTCCCTTTTGAATATCAATGAGGGTGAAACGGCTGATGACCCTGTGGTGCCTTTTGACTTTTCCAAAAAGCCGTATGTGATAATGGTGGTAGGTGTCAACGGTGTAGGAAAGACTACCACGATAGGCAAGCTTGCCAGCAGGCTAAAGGCCCAGGGCAAGAAGGTAGTTATCGGTGCCGCGGATACATTCCGTGCAGCGGCTGTTGACCAGCTTGTCGTGTGGGCAGAACGTGCCGGGGTTGATATTGTAAAGCAGGGCATGGGCGCAGACCCGGCGTCTGTCGCCTATGATACAGTCAGGTCCGCTGTCGCAAAGGATGCAGATGTTGTGCTGATAGATACGGCAGGACGTCTCCATAACAGGATTGACCTCATGAACGAGCTTACCAAGATAAGGAATGTGATGCGCAAGGTCATTCCGGATGCTCCGCATGAGGTGCTGCTTGTGTTGGATGGCTCTACGGGGCAGAATGCATTCCAGCAGGCCAAAGAGTTTTCCCGCGCCACTGATGTGACTGCGCTTGCTGTTACCAAGCTTGACGGTTCGGCCAAGGGGGGAGTGGTCATCGGCATTGTGGACCAGTTCAAGTTCCCTATCAAGTTTATCGGTATAGGGGAAGGGATAGATGACCTTAAGGTCTTTGACAAGAAGGAGTTTGTGAACTCCCTTTTCTCAAAGGAAGATTTCAGGAAATAGAAAATTAAAAATATACGGACATGAAGATTTCTTATAATTGGCTGAAGGACTATATCAAATGTGACCTTTCTGCTGAGGAAGTGGCAGCGGCCCTTACTTCCATAGGGCTGGAAGTGGATTCACTGGAGATTGTGGAGGCAATCCCGGGAGGGCTTGCAGGTGTTATAGTTGCAGAGGTCGTGGAGTGCTGCGAGCATCCTGACTCTGATCACCTGCATATAACAAAGCTCAATACAGGTGCTCCTGAACTGCTCCAGGTTGTGTGCGGTGCACCTAATGTTGCTGCAGGGCAGAAAGTTCTCCTTGCGACTGTGGGGACAGTCCTTGGTGAGGATTTCAAGATAAAGAAATCAAAGATACGCGGTGTGGAGTCATTTGGGATGATCTGTGCCGAGGATGAACTTGGAATCGGTGCTTCACATGACGGAATCATGGTCCTGGACCCTTCCGCAGTACCTGGGACACCGGCAAAGGACTATCTTAACCTGGAGACAGATGCTGTCATTGAGATCGGGCTTACTGCAAACAGGGTGGATGCAGCATCCCATATAGGTGTGGCACGTGACCTCTATGCATATCTGAAACTCAATGATATCCCTTGCGAACTTGCAGTTCCTGATGTGTCTGCCTTCAAGGAAGGTGATGATGCTTCCGGAGATGCAATACCAGTGGAAGTCATTGCCGCTGACGGTGTGCCAAGGTATTCGGGAATTACAATAAAAGGCGTGAAGGTCGGACCATCTCCGGAATGGATGCAGAAGAAGCTGCTTTCAATAGGACTTCGCCCTATTAACAATGTAGTGGATATAACCAATTTTGTCCTTATGGAGATTGGACAGCCGCTGCATGCTTTCGATGCAGCTAAAATCAAGGGCGGAAAGATTGTTGTCCGCCGTGCTGCGGAGGGTGAGAAGTTTGTGACCCTGGACGGAGTGGAACGTACACTGAGCGCAGCAGACCTGATGATTGCAAATGCAGAGGAGCCTATGTGCCTTGCAGGAGTGTTCGGCGGCCTTGATTCAGGTACAACGGAGAACACAGTGGACGTGTTCCTTGAGAGTGCATATTTCAATCCTGTATCGATAAGGAAAAGCTCAAAGAGACATGGCCTGAAGACCGATGCCTCTTTCCGCTATGAAAGGGGGGCAGACCCTCTTGCTACTGAATGGGCTGCAAAAAGGGCAGCCCTCCTGATAGAGGAGCTTGCAGGGGGCAGGATTGCCGGAAAATTCCAGGAATTCTATCCGGAGAAGATAGAGAAGAAAGTTGTGGAACTTGACTATGACAGGATTGAGTCATTTATAGGAAAGAAGATTGGCCATGACACAATCGAGAAGATACTTACCTCTCTTGCGTACGTGTTCATTGAAAGGAAGGCAAACGGGGCGACAGTCGCTGTCCCATCATATATGATTGATGTCTATAGGGAGTGTGACGTAGTGGAGGAGATTCTCCGCATATACGGATACAACAACATAGAGCTGCCTGCCGGTGTAAAAATGTCTGTAAATGCTACAGTGAAACCGGAGCCGGAGCAGGTCCGCAAGACAATCTCTGATTTTCTTGCTGCCAACGGCTTTGTTGAGACAATGAACAATTCCTTGACGAAGTCTGAGTATTATTCCCGTCTCAAGACTTTCCCGGAGTCTGCTTGTGTGAGGATTCTAAATCCTCTCAGCTCAGACCTTAATGTGATGAGGCAGACTTTGCTCCTTAACGGTCTTGAGGTAATCTCCTACAATATCAACAGGCAGATCACCTGCATGAAGACTTTTGAATATGGTTCTGTCTATTCACTCAGGCCGGGGGCAGATGGAAAGAATGTCAGGTCGTATGACGAACATCAGTGCTATGCAATGTTCATAACCGGTACACCGGACAAGTCATGGAGGGCAGAGCCTCAGAAGGGAAGCTATTTCCAGCTGAAAGGCTATCTTGAACTCCTTCTCAGGCGTTTCGGGGCAGATATATACTCTATGGAATATGAGGCAGCACCGGAGGACCTTTTCTCAGAAGGGCTTGCATACAGGTTTCCAGGCAAAGGAAAGGCCGTTGCTGTAATGGGGACAGTCGCTCCTGCAAGGCTTAAGCAGTTCGGTATAAAGCAGCCGGTATTTGCTGCGGAGATACAGTGGGATGCCCTTCTGGAGATTGTCAAGAGGGACAAGATTAAGTATAAGGAACTTCCTAAGTTCCCTGAAGTACGCCGTGACCTTGCCATACTTCTTGATGAGAGTGTGCAGTACAGTGAACTCCGCAAGAGTGCATTCCGTGCAGGAAAGAAGCTGCTGAAGAATGTTACGCTGTTTGATGTTTACAGGGGTGACAAGATTCCTGAGGGCAAAAAGCAGTATGCTTTGGGCTTTGTCATGCAGGACCTTGAGAAGACCTTGACAGACAGTGATGTGGAAAGAATCATGTCGAAGCTCCTTTCTACATTCACGAATGAGTTCGGGGCAACTTTGAGATAGTGCAGATGAGGAAGGCCTGCGTATATATTCTTATGGCATTGACTGTCCTCCTTTCCGCATGCCGGAGGGAGGGCAAGGTCATTCCGAGGGACAAGATGGCCAGAATCTATGCCGAGATGTTCATCGTTGACCAGAAAATCAGCCAGGACCGTGAGATAAGGCGTACTGCTGATACATCCCTTGTGTATGAACCTGTTTTCAGGAAATACGGATATACGGCTGATGACTACAGGGCAAGCATGGCGCATTATATCAAGGACCCGGACCGTTATGCGAGGATATTGAGGAATTCAGCATCCATAATAGAGTCAGAAATCAAGTCCCTCAAAAAGGAAAGGGAACGGCTGGAAGCTCTGGAGAAGCTTCATGATGAGGTCTCCGCATTCAGCCCGGACAGGATTTTCAGACTTACCGGCCTTGGAAATCCGGACCTGTTTACAGAGGACAGCCTAAGTTTCTATGTGGATTCTACCGGAGGTGACATGTATTTCGATGTCAGGGTATGGCTTGACACGGCATTCTATGGCCCTGTCATGCAACTCAGGGAAAGGGATACACTCTCAGTGCAGGACAGTGTAGCCGTGGAATTGCCTGAAAACGCCCCGGACGGAGCAGCAGTGATTTCCGATAAGGATACTGCTGCCGGTAATGTACCCAGTAAACTTCTGGAACTCAGAAAAGGTCCAGGACCGGAGGCCGGAAACAGGCCGCCTGTGCCTGAAGACAGGAAGGCGTTGAGACCATCAAGGGGGATACAGGTCAACGACAAGGTGGAAGTCATTAAAAATGTAGAGGAAAAGAAATGAGACGCATTGCTGCTAAATATATTTATACATTGGAAGGGTATGAGCCTCTCCATGATGCATTTGTCGAGATAGATGATAATGGACAGGTGCTCCGGACAGGCGTATGTGATGATATTTCCGTTGAAAAGGAATATTATGACGGTGCCATTGTACCGGGCTTCGTGAATGCGCATTGCCATGTCGAACTTTCGCACCTGAAAGGAAAATTCACGAAAGGTTCCGGCATGGCAGGTTTCATAGACCAGATAAATTCCCTGCGCGATACAGTCTGCCGTGAGGAGAAGATTGAGGACCTTTCACGGGAGATGAAATCAATGTGGGAGTCCGGAGTCTCGGCCATGGCCGATATCAGCAATTGCAATGACAGTTTTGCAGTAAAGGCAGCTTCTCCGATGTACACGAGGACTTTCATAGAACTTTTCGGAACAGAACCTGAGGACTGCACAAATATAATTGAAGGCGCAATCAAGCTTCGTGCAGAGGCGCTTGAAGCCGGTCTTGATGCTTCAATAACGCCTCATGCCTGCTATACGATGAGTCCGGAGCTGCTCACAGCTGCATCTGCCCAGGGACTTTCCACAGGGTATGTCTCATACCATTCACAGGAAAGCGGCCAGGAAGAGGAGATGATTGCGTTCGGAACAGGTGAAATGGCGGAAAACAGGAAGCGTGCCGGGATGAGTACACCGCCAGTGACAGGAAAACCGTCGCTTATGTATTTCATTGACAGGCTGCTTAAGGTACATGATGCTCCGTTTGATGAGCATATATTGCTTGTCCATAATGTATGCTTGACGGAGGAGGCTGCAAAGGCTGCACTTGAGGTCATGAAAAATGTGTATTGGGCTGTATGTCCGTTGTCAAATATATTTATCCACAATGCGCTGCCTCCTGTTGGGCTGATGAGACGGCTTGGACTCAGGATAACTGTCGGAACAGATTCGCTTTCAAGCAATGACAGCCTTGACATGGCTAAAGAAATATACTGCCTTTGCCAGAATTTTCCTGAAGTGTCTCTTGGAGAAGTGCTTACATGGGCTTGTCGAAATGGAGCGGATTTTCTCTCGAAGTCAGATGACCTTGGAAGTATAGAGCCTGGCAAATGTCCCGGGCTTGTATTTATCGGGAATCTTGATGCAGATGGTAATATGACTTCTGCCAGTGTTTCACGCAGAATAGCATAGATTGTTGATATGTTGCGCTTTGGTGAGATTGTGTTTGGCCCTGTACACAGCAGGAGGCTTGGTTCTTCCCTTGGAATAAATCTGCTTCCTGTGGATGGCAAATTGTGTAATTTCGACTGCATATATTGCGAATGCGGATGGAATGCGGATGGACGTGACGCGAAGGCGGGGCTGCCGTCTCCTGATGATGTCAGGGAGGCTGTTGTTAAGAAACTGCAATCTTGCAGGAATGAGGGAATACAGATTGATTCCATAACATTCTCCGGGAACGGGGAGCCGACTCTGCATCCTGCATTTGCAGAAATTGTAGACATTACACTTGAAGCCAGGGACAGGTATTTCCCTGCTGCGAAAGTGTCAGTGCTGTCAAATGCGACAAGGATTGTGGATGACGGGGTGCTTGCAGCATTGAAGAAAGTGGACAATCCTATATTGAAGATTGATGCATCGTCTGACAAAGGGGTTGCACTTGTCAATAGACCGTCCGGTGGATACAGCCTGAGGACGATCGTTGAACGGATGAAGGAGTTCAACGGCAATTTTGTACTCCAGACAATGTTCCTGCGCGGAACGGACTTTGATACTTCTGAAAAAGGAAACCTTGCAGGCTGGATGTCAATTGTAAGGGCAGTAAGGCCGAGGGCAATAATGGTCTACACAATTGACCGGGAGACACCTCAGAAAGGCTTGTGCAAATTCACTGTCCGGGAAATGGAGGAAATGGTCAGACCGCTTGCCGATGAGGGATTTGATATACAGATTAAAGGATAAAGAACAAATATATTGAACTATGGTGGATTATTTAAAGAAATATGACTATGCTCCTGACAAGGAGAAGATTGGAGGCAACCTTGAAAGGATTGCTGCAAATCTTGAGAGTGTGAAGTCCGAGAAAGTCCTTAAGGATTGCTTTTCGATGATGGATCTCACTACATTGAAGACAAACGATACTCCTGCTTCTGTAGCGAAGCTGGTCGGAAAGGTGAATGACTTTGCAGGTGAATACCCTTCTTATCCTCTTCCTGCGTCTGTGTGTGTGTACCCGAACTTTGCCGAGGTTGTCAAGAATACGCGCAACAGTGAAGAACTGCATGTGACAGTAGTATCTGCATGCTTCCCGTCTTCGCAGAGTTTCCTTGCTGTAAAGGTGAAGGAGTGTGAACTTGCCGTGGAGAGCGGTGCTGATGAAGTTGATATAGTGCTTGCACTCAATTCATTCCTCACAGGTGACTATGACAAGGCAGCAGAAGAAATCAGAAGTGTGCGTGAAGCTATTGACAAGGTGGCTGCTGTACAGGGACGCCAGGTCCATCTGAAAGTTATCCTTGAGACAGGACTGCTCCCGTCAGTAGAGGCGATTGCCAATGCGTCTTTCCTTGCCATGGAGGCCGGAGCGGACTTTATCAAGACATCGACAGGCAAGGTGGAGGTCAATGCAACCCCTGTTGCTGCATATGTCATGTGTGAATGCATTGCGAAATATTATGAGAAGACCGGAAAGAAAATAGGCTTCAAGCCAGCCGGTGGAATGTCTACTGCTGCAGATGCGCTGTGCTACTATTCAATTGTTGCTACAGTGCTCGGCAAGGAGTGGCTCAACAAGGACCTTTTCCGTTTCGGTGTGAGCAGGATGGCAAACCATCTGCTTTCAGAGATTGAGCACAAGACGGTTAACTTCTTCTAGGAAGTTTTGGAGATGTATTTTGACGAGGTGGACCAATAGTCTGCTTTAACATATTGTCATAATTTGACCTGCTCAAAAGCTGTACACGGGTCAAAATTATCCAGCTATAGAAAGAGGACGACTAAGTCATTTTTTAGTCGCCTCTTTTCGTATATAGGTGTAAGATTAAGGTTGTGCCGGACTCTTTTATTATTGTATGACGGGCCAGTGTGCGGCTGCTAGTTTACTTGCCGTTTACCAATGGGCGGCCACAGTTGATGTCTGAAAATGACTACGGCTGCTGTTTGGTGGGACTGTTTGTCGATGCATTTATAAATGGGCAAGCACGCAAAAGTGCCTTGTAGGCCGTAGAATGAGGATTCGCGTGCCTGATGGCACTAAAATTGGCTCTCTTTGGCACGCTTACAAAAAGATAGTGGCTGTTTATCAATTAATTACATCTGTGACCCGTGCTCGCTCAACAGCAATTCCTTCAGGCTTTGCCGAAACTTCAGCATCAATATTAGGTAACTATTGCTGAATCCTGGAAAAGTGTATGAAAGCAACTGTCTTTACCTTGGAAAAGTGTATGGAAAGGCCTATATTTGCCTTGGAAAAATGTCATGACATTATTTATATGGCATGTAATAATGTTGTACAATTTCAATTTTCCATGCAAAAGTGCTGTTATGATATCCGGAAAGCATATATCCTGTGCAACTCCAATCTGCCTGTAACTGATAGACGTGTATATTTGCCGATATATATGCTGATGTTCATACAGCAGCATCCGTCACCGAAGCAGCAGATATACCGCTTCAGCCTTGCGGATCTGAAATAAATCATCATATCAAAGTGGCAATGGAGTCGCGGGCTATGAAACTTTATGTTTTCCGGGATTAAATGCTAATTTTGTATCCGTTTCCGGAAACGGTATTTTTACTGATGCAGATTATATTATGACTCAATAACATTAAAATGAAATACTTATATCTGATTCTTCTCATGCCTGTGCTTTTTGCATGCACAAATCTTCCTGATGACATCATCTTTTCATGGGGTGATACAAATGTCCACTGTCTGCGTGATGCTGCACCGGATAGCTTGTCCGGCAATGCTTTCCGGTATCCTGCATGGAAAGGGGAACGGGCATTTGCTGAGGCTGTCCTCTGGAGTGGACATAGCCTGTCTGACATAACCGTTAAAGTGAGTGATCTGCGTGGCAATGGGAATGTGATTTCCTCAGAGGCAATACAGGCGCAGTTTGTACGTTATGTCTGGGCAGATGAAATGATAGAGGGCTATGGCCAGTGCGGATACCGTCCAAAGGGCCAGCAGGACTCTCTTCTGGTTGCAGATATGGTTGACATTGCTTCAAGTACAGATCTGGAGGCAGGCACTTGCCTTCCGATATGGGTTACAGTATCAGTCCCTCCTGATGCTGCACCAGGAATCTATCGTGGAACCCTGACTGTCAAGGCCAGGCATTCCGCAAAGATGAGGCTTCCGGTAGAACTGGAGGTCACCGGCAGGGTTCTTCCTCAGCCTGAGGATTGGAAATTCCGTCTTGACCTGTGGCAGAATCCGTATTCCGTGGCAAGGTACCATGGTGTGGAGTTGTGGAGCAAGGAGCATTTCGACTATATGCGTCCAGTAATGCAGATGCTTGCCGATGCCGGGCAGAAAGCCATCACGGCAACTATCCTCGACCGTCCATGGAACGGCCAGACAGAGGATGCATTCGGCTCCATGGTAACCAAGACCCTGAAAAAGGACGGTTCATGGGAATATGGATACGAAATCTTTGACAAATGGGTTGAGTTCATGATGTCACTCGGTATAGATGAGACAATCAGCTGTTATTCGCTTATCCCATGGCATCTTGAATTTGACTATCTTGACGAGGTCACCAACAGCATGAAGTCATTGAAGGCCGAGCCTTCAAGTGTCGGATATAAGCTGTACTGGGGTAATTTCATCTCTGATTTTGCTGCACATCTTCGTGAAAAAGGCTGGTTTGAAAAGACCTGCCTTGCCATGGACGAGAGGCCGGCAGAAGCAATGCGTGCTGCATTTGAACTGATCAGGTCCGTAGAACCGGACTTCAGGGTGTCGCTTGCAGGAAACTGGCATCCAGAGATAGAGAGTGAACTCTATGACTACTGTGTTGCCTTCAGGCAGGATATGCCTGATGATATAAAGCAGAAACGTAGCCTTGAAGGCAAGGTCTCTACCTATTATACCTGCTGTGCAGAACGTTACCCTAACCTGTTTACAGTTTCTCCATTGTCTGAGGCTGTCTGGATACCATTCTATGCCATGGCAAAGGGCTATGACGGATATCTTCGCTGGGCTTATAACCATTGGACAGCAGAGCCGATGTCAGATACCCGCTTCCGTACATGGACTGCAGGGGACTGCTATTGTGTCTATCCAGAGGGCCGTGGCAGCCTACGCTTCTTCAAACTTGCCGAGGGTATCCAGGACTATGAGAAGCTCCGTATCCTAAGGGAGGAATGGCAGTCTTCCGGACGCACAGAACTTTTGAAACAGCTTGATACAGTGCTGTCACGTTTTGATTATGAAACCATTACAGATGAAGGCGCGGCTCCTGCAGTAAAAAAGGCCAAGGAATTTATCAATGCTTCATCCATAATCTCAAAATAACACGGATATATTTTGCAAATGATTGAACCAGATTTGAATAGAATGCCTTTACAAGGCTTTGACTGACGTCAATTAAAAAAAACGGAATAATTTTTTTATGCCCTCTGGAGTACTTCCGGAGGGCGTTTTCTCTTTACGGGGATGGAAAAAACCACTGCTTTGGCACCAATATGGGTGTTTGTAACTTGGCAGAAATGGCATTTGACATCTCTGTGTGGCCGTTTCAAGCAGTTAAACGTTTGTTTTTTCATAACACGGATAATGTAGGATACTTTTGTCGCAAAATATAATGAGTCTATGCAAAAGTATCTGAAAATCTTTGCAGTGGCGTTGATTACGATGTCCTGCAGCAAAGGAGGGTTTACCTCAGATGTGAAGACCTCCTATGGTAATGATGGCCTTGAGCACGGCATGATTGTGCTTGGGGACAGGCTTGACAATCCTTATACTACAGCCAATGTCCGCAAGGCGTTTGCAAAGCTTTATCCGACAAAGGCTGCATCTGCTGTAAGTTCGACCAACTATTATGTCCGTTTCCTTCCTAAGGACCAGGCTGAGTTTGACATGATTGCAGGAATGGGGGTGGAGATGCTTGATCATCCTGTTGACTTTGAGGTGGTAAAGGAGGGGGATTATTATCATGACCCTGCATTGGGGGAAGACAGCATAACCTGGCAATATGCAGTAGTGCCTCTTGACTTCAATTTCCCAAATGTAAAGTATGAAATTATAGATGAATGCTTTATCGCTGACAATGCCCCTCAGGTAAAGGCGGCTGATGAGGAAATCGACTGGGATGAAGTCGAAAAGGAGTCCTTTATGCTTACGGGAAACGGCAGGATGATAGCAGAGAATGTTGCAACGAAGGCTTCTTCCGTCCAGCCGTCAGGAAGAATTACAATTGTGGACGAACATGCAAATGGAGGCCAGCCGTTTGGACTTGCCGGAGTGAAGGTCTCATGCAATACATTCGTAAAGTTCTCTTCTGCATATACTGACCGGGACGGCTACTATACTATCCCGAAGAAATTTTCGGCGAAGCTGAGGTACAGGCTCGTGTTCAAGAATGAAAAGGGGTTTGCCATAGGCTTTAACCTTATCCTTGTACCGGCGTCTTTCTCTACACTTGGCAAGGCTCCTGTCTCGGGAATGAGCTATACTGTCACAAAGGATTCCGACGGTACATTGTTCAGAAGGTCTGCAGCAAACAATGCCGCATACGACTATTATTCGCGTTGTTCTGGAGATGATATGGGGATTGCTCTTCCTCCAGCCAATCTCAGGATATGGCTCTTCAAGAATATTGCAGCCAGCAGTGCCGTGATGATACATCATGGTGCCATAGTAAGCAGCGCGCCCATATCTGCATATCTTGGACATTATGCAGCCCTTATAAAGCTGTTTGCCCCGGACATAACGATAGGCACAAAGGACAATGACAGCTATAGGGACATATATGACAGTGTGTGCCATGAACTTGCCCATGCAAGCCATTTCTCCAAGGTAGGGACAGCCTATTGGAACAAATATATACAGTTCATCGCCACTTCATTCCTTGAAACAGGAGGAAAGACATACGGAACCGGAGATGAAGATCTTGCAGGATATTGTGAAGTCGGGGAGATGTGGGGATACTATGTTGAAAGCATGATGCACAAGGAACGCTATGGAGGAAGTGTTCCTGACTATGGAACAGGCTACTGGTTCTATCCGCAGATTTTCAGGTACCTTGAAGACAGGGGAATATCGCGCTCAGAAATATTTGCAGCCTTGACTCCTGAGGTCATAGACAGAAGCTCGCTGCAGCAGCAATTGATTCAACTATATCCAAAGAAAAAGACTGTCATAGAACAGGTATTCAACAGATACAGGTAGATGCCATGAAAGGAATGAAGTATATAGGTATATTGGCAATGATGCTGTCCTGCAATGCCTTGTGGGCGCAGAAGTTCTCGATATCTACAAATGCAGCAGGATATCTCAATTTCGCGACACTTAATATTGAGGGAGCCTATGCCGTTGCACAGCATTGGAGCCTGAATGCCGGAGTCAAATATAATCCGTTCTCATTCAATTGCAATGGGCGTAGGCTGCAGAACAGGCAGCAGTCGTATGCTGTCGGGGCCAGATTCTGGCCGTGGCATATATATTCCGGCTGGTGGATAGCAGCAAAGGCTCAGTACCAGGAATACAATGCCGGTGGAATCCTGTCAGCAAGGACAGAGGAGGGGGACAGGTGGGGAGCCGGTATCACTGCAGGATATACCTATATGGTTCACCCGAGGCTGAACCTTGAGTTCGGTCTCGGATTATGGGCAGGGATGAAGAAGTATACAGTCTACAGCTGCCCTTCATGTGGCTTGACTACGGAAGCCGGGAAAAAGGGTTTTATCTTGCCTAATGATCTTATAATCGGAATATCCTATGTGTTCTGAAAAAGCCTTTGCCTGGCTGTTGCCAAGCTTTGCAGCTGCCATCCTTGCAATGGCTTCGTGCGGTGAGACAAGGAAATTGTCTGTGATAAGGAACGGAGAGGTTGCAGCAGGCCTGTCAATCCCGTCAGATGAAGATTACCGTAAGGCCCGTGATGAAATCATGACCGGCATAAAGGTAGACAGCATTGATTCACAAATGGATGGGGAGCCTTTGATAATGAATGCAATAAAGGATGAAGTTACTGGCGAGATGGTAGCTGTGGATGTAATCAATGCCTCGACTGTTGTAGCGAGGTTCAGGAATGTGGCTGAGAGATTCGGGAAGATTGCACTTGAATTCGACATAACTGTCCCTGGAGATATGATTGAGTCTGGATGGAGACTTAAACTTGCCCCCAAGATGAAGATGCTTGGTAACAGCACATGGCTTGAGCCTGTATACATAACAGGGAAAAGATATAGGGATGAGCAGATGAGGGGATATATGCGATACCAGGCATTCCTTAACTCCATAATAACTGACAGCATTGACTTTGTGAAGATGAATCAGCTGGAGATTTTCATCCGGAGGCATTTCCCGGATACATATGCAATGAAGAATGATTCTTCGTTTGTACCTGATCCTGTAGCTGAGAATGTCTTTGGGGTAAGTCAGAGAGAAGCCCTTGAACACTATACAAGACATGGACTATGGCAGAGGAACGAGAAACGTAAAGGTAACAGGGATAAGATGTTCCGTAAATATGTAAAGGACCCTCTTATAGGTGTGGGCATGAGGCTTGATACGGTGATGGCAGGAGAGGGAGGAACTATGGTATACAGGTATGTGCAGGATGTAATGGCAAGGCCTGGCCTAAGGAAAATCGTGATATCACTGCATGGAAGCCTGTATGAATATGGAAAACAGATTTATGAAATACCTTTGCCGGAGGACCTGACATTCTATGTAAGTTCACTTTCAACACTTGCGGACATGTCTCCGAGATATGTGGTCAAGGTGATGGAGAGGACTGTCTATGACAATACCCATGCCTTCATTGACTTTGCACAGGGAAGTTCTGCCATAGATACCATGCTGACAGGCAATGCTGTGGAATTGCGCAGGGTGCGCAAATGCGTAGAGGATGCCGTCTACAGGGAAGAATTGGAACTTGATTCACTCAAGGTCAGCGCATCATGTTCTCCGGAAGGAGGATTCCACAGCAATGCCGTGCTGGCAGCTTCACGTGCAGAGGCTGTAAGGCTATATCTGGGGAAGTTCCTCAGTGAAGAGACTGCAAGCCTTGTGTATTCCGGGGCAATACCGGAAAATTGGGAGCAGTTTGCGCGTCTTGCCGCTTCTGACACTGTGATTTCAGATATATGCCGGAAAAAGGTTCTATATGCAGCATCATTGTCTGACGGTAATGACCTGGACAGGATTGAAAGGGAAATATCATTGCTTCCGGAATACAGATACCTTCGTGAGAAGATATATCCAAGGCTCAGGACAGTGCGTTTTGACTTTTATCTCCATAGGAAAGGCATGATGAAGGATACTGTACATACAACTGAGATTGACTCGGCCTATCTTGCCGGAGTCCAGGCAATAAAGGAAATGGACTACCGTAGTGCTGTTGAACTGCTGCGCCCATACCATGACTACAATACTGCCCTTGCATATCTGTCAGCCGGCTATAACCATTCTGCACTGAATGACCTGGAGAGTATTGTTCCGGCAACTGCAGCGGTAGAATACATGAAAGCAATAGTGCTGTCCCGCCTGGGACGGAGGAGGGAGGCTATGGAAAGCTATCTGAGAAGTGTAGAGAAGGACCCTTCCATGGTACATAGGGCAAATCTTGATCCGGAACTGTCCGAATTTACCAGGGTGCTGAATCTTCCTGACAGCGTGGATGGACCATGATACGTTTATAATTGGCTAAAGGCCTTGAATCTTCCGGACCTGGAACTGTACCCAGGCATGTGTGTATAAACCTTATTTTATTAACAGATATTATTTATGGAATTTATGAAAAAAATTAATTTGATGGCTGCAGCCTTGCTGTGTGCTGTGGCATGTGAGAAAAATGTAACTTCTGAGATTACAGGCAGTATGTCTGCAGTACTGGAGGTTTCCCTGTCAAGGGCTGTTACAAAGGTGACAGATACTGATGGAGAGGACAAGGTTGAGGACATGCAGGTGTTTGTCTTCAAGAAAGACGGCAGCCTGGATGCATACGGCAAGGCTTCAGGTGGCAGGCTGTCATTGTCGTGCACTGTAGGCGAAAGGGATATCGTGTCTCTTGTAAATGCTCCTGCACTTACTGATGTCAAGGATTATGCAGCACTGCAGGGATGTTTCTCGGATTTGAAGGACAATGCTGCCGGCAGGTTTGTAATGAGCGGGAAGAGCAGCTGCAGCATTTCTTCATCCACTTCTGTAGAGATTGATGTAAGGCGTATCGTATCAAGGATATCAATCGCTTCAATCAAGAATGACTTCACTTTGCCGCAATATAGGGAGGCTGATTTCCGTGTGACTGGAATATATCTTGTCAATGTTGCCGGAGAAATGACGTATCTTTCTTCTTCAGCTGGTAATGTCTGGTACAGCAAGATGAAAAACGAACCGTCATCAGCAGTCTCCCCATTGACATATAGCGGGGCTCTTGATGAACCTGTTGCTGCCGGAGCTTCGTATTCTGTCACTCATTATTTCTATTGCTATCCGAATGGAACCGATGGCGATACAAGCGACCCCGTATGGTCAGAAAGGCAGACAAGGCTGGTCGTTGAGACATCCCTTGACGGAAAGACATATTATTACCCTGTCAACATTGAAGGCCTGGAAAGCAACCATACATATGAGATTACTGAAATGAGGATTACCAGGATAGGTTCGGATAGTCCTGATGTTCCGGTATCATCTGATGTGGCCGGATTTACAGTCAATGTCAAGGACTGGGCTGTGGGAAGTTCTAAAGAAGTTGAAATCTGATAAATACAAATATACTATGCTACATAGGATGTCATCCATAATGTTGTGCATGTTGTCTGCACTTTCCTTCGCTTCATGTTCGGTCAAGGAAGACAGGACGGTATGCCCGTGCGTCCTTATACTTGATTTCTGCAAGGTCGACAAAGGATTGTTGAACTCCTTGGACTTGAGTGTCATGGGACAGGGTGGCATTCTTTGTCAGGATGTGGTGCAAAGTGAATTCTATGGTGAGGAGTACCGGACGACTGTCCCGAAAGGCAGTGCAATGCTTAATGTGTATTCTTTTCTGGAGGGTAATGGATATGGGATGCTCGATACCGGAAACGCCGTGCTGGAGATACCTGCCGGCTGTGAATGCCCACCGGTATATATGTATTCTGTGATGATTGATACAGGAAAGGAGATGCATCGTGAAGAGGTCGTGCCGGGGAAAAATTTTTGCAGGCTGTCAATTGAAATGGTTTCTGAAGGTCCGTGTCCTTTCATCCTGGAGATAAATGGCAACGTAGATGGATATGGCTGTGACGGATTGCCAAAGGAAGGGATGTTCAGTTTTGTGCCTTATACGGATGTCAACGGGTGCAGTACCGTGAACATACCGAGGCAGAAGGACTGTTCACTCCGGTTGCGGATATGTGATGAGGATGGAGTGGTGAAGGATTTTGCAGTGGGAGAATATATCGTGGAGATGGGATATGACTGGACACGGAAGGACCTTGAGGATGTGGGGATTATTATTGACTATGCCAGGACAGATGTCACTTTTATTGTGGATGACTGGGAGAAAACCGTATCTTTTGATGTGATTATCTGACAAAAATAGTGTAAGTTTGAAAAAGATTGCTTATCTTTGCACCACTTTTCTGAAGCGCATGTGGTGAAATTGGTAGACACGCTACTTTCAGGAGGTAGTGCTTCACGGCGTGTAGGTTCGAGTCCTATCATGCGCACAACAAAAAAGACATCTTCATTTAAGATGTCTTTTTTGTTGTGCGTACCTGTCAGTCTTTTCAGCAATCCTTCACATCCTTGCTGATATATTCTTCATAGTCCTCCATGGAACGCCTGATGACATCCTTTGCTACTTCCGGACCATATATGCTGACAAACTTCATTCTCTGTGTATTCTCTCCCGGAATGTCCTTGTAGGTTGTGAAATAGTGTATGAGCCTTCTGATGATATCCTTCGGAAGCTCATCAATGTCGTTGTAGTTGCCATACATTGCATCATTCTTCAGGACAGCGATGATCTTGTCATCAGCCTGGTTGTGGTCAAGAAGCCTTAACCCTCCTATCGGATGTGCCCTTACTATGATGTCTCCATGTGTGACATCCTTTTCTGTAAGTACGCAGATGTCAAGCGGGTCACCGTCGCCCTCTATGTCGTAGCGTGCCAGGGCTGTGTTGGTAAGCTCTGCCATTCTAGTCGAGCAATATGTCCTTGGCAGGAAACCATATAGTGACGGTACTATATTGGAGAATTTCTGCGGACGGTCAAGTGACAGGTATCCGGAAGCCTTGTCGACCTCGTATTTCACTGTGTCTGTCGGAACGATTTCAATAAATGCCCTGACTTCTTCAGGGACATTTTCACCAAGGCTTATTCCATGCCATGGATGTGATTTGTGAGAATTTTTGTAGTCCATTTTGTCTGTTGTCTGAACAATGGGTGCAAAGTTAAGTTTTTCAATTTAAATTCGGAACTCTAATTGTTTCATTTTGAAACTTTGATTCCTTTCCATGAAGATGGCACAGGTGCCTCTACTGTTATTTCTTCCTTCTTGACAGGATGTACAAACGTGATACGCCGTGCATGAAGCGAAATTCCACCGTCCGGATTTGAACGTGGTGCCCCGTATTTCAGGTCTCCTTTGATAGGGCATCCTATTCCTGCAAGCTGGCAGCGGATCTGGTGATGACGTCCTGTCAGCAGCTGGACCTCTACAAGGTAATACCTTTCAGTCCTGTCAATCAGCCTGTAGATTAGCCTGGCAAGCTTTGCGTCGCTTCTTCGTGAACCTGCCTTGCATATATATGATTTGTTCTGTTTTTCAATGCGGTACAGGTAGTTCTCCAGTTCAGCCTCTGCAGGCTGCGGCCCGTTGCAGAGCAGTGCCCAATAGAATTTGTGGACATCGCCGTTCCGGAACATTCCGTTTAGCCGTTCCAGGGCTTTTGATGTCTTGGCGAACATGGCAATGCCGCTTACAGGGCGGTCCAGGCGGTGCGGCACTCCCAGGAATACCTTGCCTGGCTTCCCGTCTCTCTGCGCGATGAAGGCCTTGAGGGTGTCACCAAGCGGCTCGTCACCGGTCTTGTCACCCTGGACAATCTCACCTGTCCTCTTGTTGAGTATCAGTATATGGTTGTCCTCATATAGTATCCTTGATGACAGGTCCTCGAATTCCTGTTTACCCATTTCCCTGTATTCCATAGTAATGTGTTTTTATGACTTTATCCGGATGGCTAATATGTCCATGCACGTCCGGAAGGCCTGGCAAAGATACTCTTTTCTGCCAGTACTATGACAATATTTCTGACATTTTGACATAATAGGTGTGCCTGAGGTTTCTTGGCACAAGTTTCGATATATGGGCTGTCGCTGTCCGTAAGGGGCAGCATGGAAACGCAGCATAGAAGGACGGTGTCCCGGACTGCGGAATTGAAATGAAATAAAAACAGGAGAAAATATTATGGGAAAAATTATCGGAATTGACTTAGGAACCACGAACTCATGCGTGGCAGTTATGGAAGGCAACGAGCCTGCCGTAATCATCAACAATGAGGGACAGAGGACAACCCCTTCTGTAGTAGCCTTCACTGAAGGCGGTGAGAGGAAGATCGGAAGCCCTGCAAAGCGTCAGGCCATCACCAACCCTCACAAGACCGTGTTCTCTATCAAGAGGTTTATGGGCGAGACATTTGACCAGGTCAGCAAAGAGATTGAGCGTGTGCCATATAAGGTTGTAAGGGGTGATAACAATACTCCGCGTGTTGATATCGACGGACGTCTCTATACTCCACAGGAGATTTCAGCAATGATTCTCCAGAAGATGAAGAAGACTGCAGAGGATTATCTCGGTCAGGAGGTTACTGAGGCTGTGATTACAGTACCTGCATACTTCTCTGATTCACAGCGTCAGGCTACCAAGGAGGCGGGAAAGATTGCGGGACTTGATGTAAAGCGTATCATCAACGAGCCTACAGCAGCTGCGCTTGCATACGGCCTTGACAAGACTGACAAGAACATGAAGATTGCAGTGTATGACCTTGGTGGCGGTACATTCGATATCTCTATCCTTGAACTTGGCGACGGAGTGTTCGAGGTCCTTTCGACTAACGGTGATACCCACCTCGGAGGTGATGACTTCGACCAGGTTATCATTGACTGGCTTGCTGCAGAGTTCGCTTCTGAGAATGGCGGAATCGACCTCAAGAAAGACCCTATGGCTCTCCAGAGACTCAAAGAGGCTGCAGAGAAGGCAAAGATCGAGTTGTCAAACCAGACTTCTACAGAGATCAACCTTCCTTACATCATGCCTGTTGACGGAGTTCCGAAGCATCTTGTGAAGACCCTTACAAGGGCTAAGTTCGAGCAGCTTGCCGACACGCTTATCCAGAATACAATAGAGCCTTGCCGCAAGGCACTTTCAGATGCTGGCTTGAAGGCTTCAGACATAGATGAGGTACTTCTCGTGGGTGGCTCAACACGTATTCCTGCAATCCAGGCAATTGTCGAGAAGTTCTTCGGTAAAGCTCCTAACAAGAGCGTTAACCCGGATGAGGTCGTGGCTGTCGGTGCAGCAATCCAGGGCGGTGTGCTTTCAGGCGACGTGAAGGATGTGCTTCTTCTTGATGTAACTCCTCTTTCACTCGGTATCGAGACCCTTGGCGGCGTGATGACAAAGCTTATAGAGTCCAATACCACTATCCCTACCCGCAAGTCAGAAGTGTTCTCCACTGCTGCTGACAACCAGCCTTCAGTTGAGATACATGTCCTTCAGGGTGAGAGGCCAATGGCAAGGGACAACAAGACCATAGGTAAGTTCCACCTTGACGGGATTACACCTGCACCGAGGGGGGTCCCTCAGATTGAGGTGACTTTCGACATCGATGCAAACGGTATCCTCAATGTCTCTGCAAAGGACAAGGCTACAGGCAAGGAACAGACTATCCGTATCGAGGCTTCTTCCGGACTCAGTGATGACGAGATCAAGAGGATGAGGGATGAGGCAAAGGCCAATGAGGCTGCTGACAAGGCTGAAAAGGAGAGGATTGACAAGATCAATGGTGCCGATGCCCTCTGCTTCCAGAGCGAGAAGAACCTCAAGGAATATGGAGACAAGATTCCTGCTGACAAGAAAGGTGCTATCGAAACTGCCCTCAATACATTGAAGGAGGCTGTGAAGAGCCAGAATCTCAGTGATATAGAGAAATATACCGAGGAACTGAACAATGCCTGGCATGCAGCATCCGAGGATATGGCCAAGGCTGCACAGGCAGGCCAGGCCGGCCCTCAGAACCCGTTCAACGGCCAGGCCGGGCCGCAGGGACCGCAGGGTGATGACCAGGGTGTGGATGAGCAGTAGCAGGCTTACCGTTATAAATATAGTGTCAGGGGTACACAGATGTGTGCCCCTGACGTTTTTTAATGCACCTTGGCTAAAAACACTTTTTAGCTACTCTCCATGTCAAAATTAATTATTTTGCACTATGAATGTCATATTGGTATTCTGGCTTTTTGTAGCCGTCAGTCTTCTCGGGTACATTCGATTTGTGCACTCGAATATTGACAAATAACAGCTGCGCGGTGCTGATTCTGTAAAGAATTTGACACGGCAAAGGAAAATAGTGCATGCCATATAAAGTAACAGCTCATATTCTTTTTGCAGGAAAACATCCATGTCCTTGCATATCTGTGAAAAAAGTCTCAACTTTACCCCGGAAGTGCATCTGCACTATAGTTTAATCAATACTTCCTGTCATGGCACGCATCAAGCAGGTTTTCACCGTTCTGGCCAGTCTGTCTGCAGGCTTGATTCTGTCTGCCCAGGAACTTCCGGTATACAGTGTGACCTGCCCTGAAGCCTCCGGACTGGGAGAGTATGGCGAAGTTCCCGTGAGCCATTTCACCGGTATACCGAATATTTCCGTTCCATTGTATGAGATCAGGTATGGCGACTACACAATACCGGTTACAGCAGACTATCATTTGGCATCGGTACGTCCAGGCACGCCTCCTGGCAGCCTTGGTATCGGCTGGACACTTCAGGCAGGCGGTGTGATTTCGAGGACGGTCCGCGGAGTGTATGACGAGAAGAAGGCCTCGACAGGCTCAGGCAACGGGTTTTACTGGAATACAGCCGGGCTGAAGAGCGTCAGCACGGATGGTTTTGGCTGCTTTGCCGAGCAGACCCGTGATTTCCTGCAGAGCGAGACGCCAGAGGGCTGGCACGAGTTGTCCGCAGATGAGTTTTCATTCAGCTTCCTGGGCTACAGCGGCAATTTCTATATCAATGAAGACGGGGGATGGAGCGTAGTATCGGACAGCGACATCAAGGTTGAATTCAATCCGATGACCGGCTTTGCCGGCAATCCGATATCAAGACATATTGAGCATCGTCCTGCCTCAAATTCCGAAGAAGACAGATCGTCATACGATGGTATTCTGACAGAGTCTATATACTGTACCTATGACAAACAGCAGCGTCTGCTTACTGAACATCACTCTCTAAATGGGAACTCTCCTGTACTTCTGCTCTCCAATGCCTATGACAATATAGGCCGGCTCTCAAATGTGCAGCGGGGCAATTCTTCCTCACTTGCAGAGTCAATGACCTATAACATCCGCTCATGGCTTCTGACATCTTCATCTGAGCTGTTTTCACAGAAACTGTACTACAACATCCCGAGGACAGGCTCCTCTGCACCTTGCTATAACGGCTTCGTTTCCTCGTTTGAGTGGAAGTCCAGGGGCGATGCCTTCACAAGGGCATACGACTACGGCTATGATGCCTACGGCAGACTCGCCACGGCAGCATACAATGCCCTTACATACGATGATTACTCCACATCATACGCATACGATGTCCAGAATAACCTCACGGCAATAACCCGCAACTGCACTGACAGCAGACACACGGCATACCTGGACAGGCTGAGGCTGACTTATGACGGCAATCAATTGCGGAAAGTGACTGATGCGACAATGGCATCCAGTCCGGACACAACCGGCTTCAATGACGGCTCTGACGAGTTCATAGAATATGAGTACAACTTCAACGGCAACCTTACGAAAGACATGAACAGAAGTATAGACAAGATTACATACGACATAGCCAATCAGCCAGCCACAATCCAGTCAGACAGTGCGCAGATATCATTTGACTATCTTGCATTCGGCTCCAAGCTGAGACAGACGGTTGCAACGGCAAATGATACTGTGGTGACCACATACCAGGGCGGTCTGGTCAGACAAAACGGCAAGA
The DNA here is from genome assembly GCA_023667095.1 of Bacteroidales bacterium. Lineage (GTDB taxonomy): Bacteria > Bacteroidota > Bacteroidia > Bacteroidales > UBA932 > Cryptobacteroides. The sequence goes on along the minus strand of JAMPAT010000025.1, from coordinate 4,013 downwards.
TCAAGTATCTGCTGACAGACGGCGGCTACATTGACTTCTCGTCAAATCATCCGGTCTATATGTTCTACCTGAAGGACTACCTCGGCAACAACAGGGTTGTGGTCTCGTCTTCAGGACATGTTGCCCAGGTCAACAACTACTATCCATACGGTGTCAGCTTCCCGACCAACAGGCAAAGTTCACCGCTCGAACCAGGTTTTCCGGGCGTACCTTCATTGCCGGAGCAAGGAACGGCTGATGACAACAGTCTGCAGACGGCGGCAGTAAAAGATGCCCTAACACAGGGCGGTGCAATCAAGGATAGCCTCACAATCGGCGGCGGTGTAATCACTCCGGCAGATTCATTGCAGGCATCGTTAACCGACAAGAACCAGCCATGGCGTTTCTCCGGCAACGAGCTCCTCGAAGGAGGCCCGGTCCGGCTCTACGACTTCATCGCCCGCACCTACGACCAGGCCCTCGGATGCTTCCTTACTCCAGACCCCCTCGCAGAGAAGTATTACTCTGTCAGCCCGTATGCATATTGCTCCGGAAATCCTGTTAACTTTGTGGACCCGGATGGGGAACGTCTGTTGGATAAGAACGGAATAGTAATTACATATACTAAGAAAGATGGCTGGTCAGAAAATGTGACAGATGAGCAGAAAAATTATTTAGTCATGTTACAACGTACGCAAAGTGGAGCCAAGCTGGTTGAAGATATCATTAACACTGATATAGATGTTACAATTGAATTTACAGATGAAGTATTGAAAAACAGCAACGAACAGACTAAAAGTGGACAAAATACAACCATAACGAATAATGGCAAGCCAATAAAGTCAGAAGTCCTGTTATCTAGGACTGGGATAAAAGAGAACCATGAAATTTCAGAAAAATATAAGAATGTACCATTGTTTTTTTATCAGGCAATGATGCTTGCACATGAACTTCAACATACATTTAATGTATCTGGATTTGACAAGACGGAGGACCGTGAAAAAGATTCAAATTCAAAAATGGAAGAATATTTACACGAAGCATGGTTGCCACAAATAGATAGATCATGGATGCCAAGATATTTATAATATTAATTATTACGTCACTACTGCCACGTGATGTGTATTCCCAGTCATATTTGAAATATGTGACGATTGACAAGGAGTACGAAACGCTTGTGGGAAATGAGTTCAAGACTGATGTCAAGGAATATAGGCTGGATATAGCTGGGAGCCACCTGCAGAAAATATGTCTTGACACATTGGGGAGTGTATCGCCTGATTATTGCAATGAACTTGAATTAAGGATTCTAGATGACAGTTGTGCCATAGGCCTTATTCAATCTGGTACTATAGTTGGAGATTTACCGTCACATATCGCTTTCTGCTTTGCAGATGAAACCGTTATTGTCAACAGGTATTTTGAAAATGCAAGAGAAGCTTCTTTTCTTGAAATTCCACTTGAAATTATAGAATTGTATTGTCGTCATGCAAAGGAGCATCATGTAAAGGAACTGACGGTAAATGGTGGAATATTCTATTTGTTGTCAAGAATGATAACTGACAATCGTTTTAACTATGTATATCCGGAGATACATCCGGCCTATTACGATCTTGAATGGATCCACGAAATCAGACGGTATGTTGAGCCTTCGCATGATTTCTCGTTACTGAAGTCATTCCTGTATAATCATTACATTATTGGCTGTTCAAGTGATTATTTATTATACTCAATGTTTGAGTTTGTTAAATACAGTAGATTGAATGGCAGACATAAGAATAAAGATGTATCTGAAAAGAATATCATATTTGACTTGATAGAGATGGCAGCCTTGGGTACTCTCCCATCGCTTTCGTCTCGTTTGCCATATGATTATGGCCTGCAGAATTGGAATGGTAAGGTAATGTATCCGGATTATCATGAATTGATATTTAAAAAGGCGGTAGCAATTCCTGGATTACAATGCACGTTATCCTTATGAAAACAATAAATAAAATAGCGTTTGTTTACCTCTTTTCTGTCTTGATGACACCATGTGCCGTTGACAATGTCGTCTTGAAGACAATAAATAGACAGGTTGCAGGGCAGAATAGTGAGAACAGGCATGTTGACTTGGGAAAACTACCGTTTGATTGGGATATTCTTTACATTTTCAATGACACATATAGTAAGTCGGAGATAGAAAAGATTGTAAAGAACACTATGCATTATGACATGTGTGCCCCGGGCATTCATCTGCTGTTTCTGAGGGATTGCAAACTTGTGTATGAAGAACAGCAATATATCTAAATGCCACTCAAGCAACTAAAGAAAAAAAAGAGCAAAAGCCAAACATTGTCACTAAAGCTCTTATAGACGAATTCAAAATGCAGAAAACATTACCTAAATTAAAAAATATAATATCTTACGCAGAAGTACAACACATATACAACACATTATGAGATTCGTATTTATTATCATGTTTTGGGGAATATTGAGTTTAAATTCATGGGCTCAATCCTTTATACTCGAATACAATATCAAGCAACACCTCTGGCAATACATGTACAAGCATAATCTTGTATCCGGTTCTTCAACACTTTATATAGACAAACCGATATATAGTGACAATGGGCAAATGACAATAAATCAGGACTATTTAGTCATAAAAGACGCTTTGACGCACAAGACAATAAACAACAATAATGACTTGGCAAGCGTAGGACTATATTATTATGAATATGTTTTTTCTGCATTTCCTCATAAATATGTTTTCCTTAAACATTCCGACAGCTGCACTGTTCTCACCGATATTGTTGAATCCGGAGAAAGGTGTCGTGTCTCAATGCCGCTTAAGCAATTATTGGGTTTGGCTGAAAAAAGCCCCATATTATCAAAATCCAACGACACATTAGTTGTTGACTATGTGAAGATTATATGTGACATTTATTCGGAAAACACGAAATTACAATGAAACGGGAGTGTTACATAAAATGGATATTGCCAATATTATTGACATTGTTCACTTCAAATGTCATGGCGCGTCCTTTTATATTGAAGAAAGACATTAAGGAGCATCTATGGAACTATCTTTATGAAAATAAAATAGTTAAAGATGCGTTTCCTCCACATGGTGAGCCATTGTTTTACTATACAGGTGATGGCGGCTATGTAGACAACAGATACATACTGATTACAAATCTGACAACAGGGCAATATGTTGATGACAATAGTGGACTTGATGACATCGGGATATATAGCTTTATACCATTGTATTTTATACCCGAGTATACATATGTCTTTATAAAATATCATGACATTTGTACTATTGTTCCATCAGAAGGAGACTTTGAAAAATGTAGCCAGTTTATACCGATGATGAATCAGGTCCTTGATTTTTTGGATGAGCATACCGATTTGCCGGAAACGACAAAAATCAGCTACATAAAATCAATATGCAATATATATGTAGAAAATATGAGATATACGGAATAGTGCTTATCAAAAGGCATCAGAACCAGTCCAGACGAAAATACTAAATCATTATAATCAACATCGGAAACTCCAGGGCAAGTGATTATTATTGATGATTTGGAGAAAGTCATAACTCGTGCATCAGAGACAAATTATGTTGAAATAAAGTTTAAATATATACCAAAAGAATCCAATATATTTGACAACGGAATCATCTTCTCAAAACAAATTTATTATGAAATACATTAGCATGCTGCTTGTTGGATTATATTGCATATCAGGCAGTCCGCAATTCAAGAGTATTTATTGGGAGAACATGCCCGAAACAGAAAAGGCGGCTACTATAGAGTTAATGAGGCACGACAATAATATGATTTCCAGATATTTGAACAATGAGTTTGTAATTGGAGACAATGATTGTACGATGGTTTTGCTGGCTGAAATTTCTGATTTACGCAAATCAGATAATATCAAAGCATATTATTTTGATTTGTATAACAACATTTGCATAGATGCTGATGGCGCGAGGCAGAGTCAACAAGCAAGTGCAACATTACAACAAAAGATTGAAAAAACGATCT
>JAMPAT010000024.1 GCA_023667095.1 Bacteroidales bacterium | reverse complement strand
AATGCCAATTTTTCAAAATCTGCGTACTCTTGCTTTGATACAACACTCTTGTCTGGACGAAATTCCAATGCCCCGCGTCCAGTGGAACCGACCAACGCAAGACGGTCAAGTAGTGACAATGTTCGTGGATTGACCCCGTTACGCTGCAGGTATCTATCAAGAATTAGCAATCCCCACCCATCAGGCAAACAATCATCAAAAACACCGAATCCACCATCAAACGGACGAGGTTTTGCTATAAATACCCCACTACGCAATGGTAACTCAAACGGAGATATGGAAAAACCTGAATTGAGCCACTCTGCTGAATATTCAAATGCACATAAACTCTCTTTGGTTAAAGCCAATCTGCCAACCAGTCTATTATCATATATTACCTCTATCTGCTTTATACTATTCATTTGTTTTCACATATATTTCTTCGCCTCGCAAAACAAGCAAGCTCGTTCTGCTCTCAGCTTAATCTAAATATTTTTCTTTCCTCTTTTACGGGTAACACCTTGTTCTTTCAGTACATCATCCAATGATTGATATTGTCTTTGCGCAAAAAGAGCATCAAATTCAGAAAGCGCATTCAAGGCAAATCCGACTTGAAGCAATCCCTTCAGCGAGATTTCTCCTGTCTGCTCAAATCTACGATATGTGGCAAACTTGACCCCAGCTCTTGTAGCCAACCCCTCCTGTGTCAAATCCAGTTCAAGCCGCCTTGCCTTAACCCTTGATGCTATCTGCAATGCAACCTCGCTCGGATTGACAACATTAAACGCTAATATATTGTTCATATTATCTCAAAAATCAAATTTACAACCAAAATATTATTCATTACAAAGATACAAACAAATCCTCATTCACACATCATATCAGAGAATGAATTTTGCTTGTCAAAAGCAAAAACAACTTTATCCCCGTATTCGCATATACGTTCATTAAAGTAAAGCTAAAAGAGGGAAAAAGAGATGGCTGAGTCAGAGCCGGCGCACCTTTCCCTATCCGGACACTGCCAACGGAGAAGATGCTTACCAGACGAGCACTAAAAAAACTCCACAGCCAGAGCTGTATGCGCTGCCAGGCTGTGGAGTTCAAGTCGATTAGTCTTCTGTCTGTTCACGCAGGATGCGGAACGTATAGCGTCTGTATTCCCTGCGGTCGTAGAGGTAGTTTCTGCACATCCAGCAGCTGCAGATTGTTGCAGTATCCTTAAGCTTCAGCATCCACTTTTCCTTGCGGTACTCTTTCCAGTCACGCCTGACAACAGGAAGCCCTGTCGCCTCGTCAGTGATTCTCTCATCATAATTGGCATAATACTTTATGCGATTACGCCACACGCGTTTTTCTTGAATACGTCGCCACGCACGGATTGATGCCATGTCCATCGTCACGTTCTTTATTGGTTTAAGGAACGTGACTGCTGATGTAACCAATCTATTATTTACCATAACTATATGCCTTTATATAACTGAAAATATTCCAATGTAACCGGAGACATCCCAATATATCAAGTACGGGATTAAGCGACCAGGTTTCCTTTGCCAAAGAGCAGACATGCCCTATCAGACAACAGGAAGCCCGGCTGCAACGCCATGCCGGCACTATTCCGCAGATTTCCCTTCAAACAGTTTTTCAAGTTCTGAAGCACTTTCATCAAAACCATTTGACAAGCCCTCCAGGTATGAAGACAAGATGGAGCCAAGCTCCTGGAAGAATGAGACAGACTGCTCTATCCCATGCCTTATAAGCAAAGCATGGTATCTGCCCATCGCGCGTGCAGCCATCTGCTTTTCAGCCTCAGTATACTCCCTGTCTGAACTGCTGAATTTCTCGACCAGCTTTTCATACTGCCTCTCACATTCCTGCCAGTCTTCGGACGAATATGAGTCACACTTGAGTTCCATATTGTCCACAAATGAATCAAGTGCCTGCGATGGGTTATTCACAGCACTGCCACAGGACAACAAACTTTAGAAACAACAAATATACACTTTTTTCTTATTGCTGCACCCGCACGACACGGCAATTTCGCAAGGTCATTTACCCCCTCAGGAGCCAGGTCAAGTCACTTCAGGTTACCGCGTCTGATATTGTCCCTGATGATTCCGTCTATTACTTCAAAGAGACGGCTAGAACCGAGGGCTGCCTTGCGCTGGCGTACATAAACCTGCTCTGCAGAGACCCCGTGCTCCTTCCAGTCGGCACCGTCATTGCTGTTGTTCAGCATAAGCGGCTGGAGATTATCCATGACATGCGCGAACCTGGCCTCCGGGGTCAGATTTTCCTCAAACTCATCGAACAATGCTATCATCTCCTCCCTCTGGTCATCGGGAAGCATCCCGAACAGATGTATCTTGGCCGCATCCTCACGGGACTTCTGCGTCTTCTGTCCCTGCTCATCATAGGCGTATGTGTCCCCGGCTTCTATCTCCACAATATCATGTACCAGGCACATGATCATAACCTTGGCAATATCCACCTTTTCATCCGCATAGTCCTTGAGCAGGTATGCCATTATCGCCATATGCCATGCGTGTTCAGCATCATTTTCGCGCCGTCCTCCGCCCGACAGATGCGTCTGGCGAAATATGTTCTTCTCCTTGTCTATCTCAAGGATAAAATCCAGTTGTTTCCTCAGTCTATCTTCCATAATTGACTATATGCAAATCCTAAAAAAATCCCCAGGACCGTAAGCGACAGTTCCTGGGGAATACAAGTGCCTTACTCAGCTTCAAGGTAGAATACCGAGCTGTCGTAGAGCTTTACGAGCTGCGGATTGATTCCCTTGTTAATCAGGTAGCTGCCTTCGAATGACTTTCCGGAGCCCCAGAACCTGGACTTCTTGACATTCAGTTCCTTGAGAGAATATTTCATGTCCGGGTCAAGTCCATAGAGCCTGAACTGAGGGAGAAGGGTGCGGGACTGGTATTTGAGGCAATATGCAAAGACCACAGCACGTTTCTTGTCCTTGGAGACATACATCAGGGCATAGTGGTCACCCTTTCCGTATGGAGAGTGGATTCTGTACAGGTCACCATAGAACACCAGGTCGCGGTACTCCTTGTATGATGCAATTGCCATCTTTGCGAACTCCTTCTCCTCCGCTGTCATGTCCTTCGGCTGCAATTCCATTCCGAGACGGCCGGCAGAAGCGATGTCGAACCTGAACTTGATCGGAGTGATGTTGCCGGTCTGGTGGTTAGGGACAGCCGAGACATGCGAGCCGGTCACACAGGCTGGATATATCATGTTTGTACCGTACTGTATGAATACCCTTGACACAGCCTCGGTGTTGTCGCTGGTCCACACCTCATTGAAATAATTGAGGGCACCGTACTCTACGCGTCCTCCACCGGAAGCACACGCCTGCACAATCACCTCAGGATATTTCTCCCTGATTCTCTTTAGTACATTGTAGAATCCCTGCACATATTCCACAAAGAAATGGCTCTGCCTGTCAAGATGCTCTGAACCGAAACTCTCAACATGCCTGTTTGCATCCCATTTAATGTAGTCGATTTCAGGGGCCATCTGCATTGTCCTGTCAAAGACCCCGAATACAAAGTCCTGCACTGCAGGATTGGAAAGGTCAAGAAGCCACTGTGACCTTGTAGTAGGCACTTCCCTTCCCTCTGACTTCACAATCCAGTCAGGATGCTTCAAGGCAAGGTCGCTCTTAGGGTTGACCATCTCCGGCTCAATCCATATACCGAACTTCACATCCCTTTCATGAGCATATTTCACAAGATAGTCAATCCCTTCCGGAAGTTTCTTCACATTTGTCTCCCAGTCACCAAGCCCCTGCTTGTCATTGTCGCGCGGATAACTGTTGCCGAACCAGCCGTCATCAAGCACGAACATCTCCAGGCCCATATCCTTGACATCATCTATCATATCAGTCAATGTCTTCGTATTGAAGTTGAAATATGCTCCTTCCCAGCTGTTAAGCAATGTCGGGCACATTACAGAAGAATCATAGCAACCATAGTTCCTTGCCCAGTCATGAAGGTTACGGCTCGCCTGCCCTGCCCCGGCAAAGCTGTAGGTATAGATCATCTCTGGAGTAACGAAAGTCTTCCCTTTTTCAAGTCTGTATTCAGATGCGTACGGATTTATACCTGCAAGTATATTGACACGGTCAGTCTCGTCCATCTGGAAGCTAAGCCTGAAATTGCCGCTCCAGGCAAGTGCACCGGCAATCACCTCACCGTAGTTCTCATTGAATTCCCCTGTATTTAGGCTCAGCATGAATGAAGGGTTCTCTGTGTGCGTTGTCCGCACACCCTTTTTTGATTCGATGGTCTTGATGCCATGCGAAAGAGGCTCCATATCCACCTGCATCTCCCTTGCCCAGGAGCCATAGAAATGTGTCAGGAGGTAACTGTCAGCTGTCACAGGAAGCGCACTGGAGTAATAGTTCTTCAGCATCACAGGCTTCTTGCCTCCATTCGTGATCTCTGTATGGCATGTGATCACGTCCTCCTTCGAATATGCTGTATAGACAAGCAGTACACGGAGCGAAGTCAGCTTGTCCTCAAGGGTAATCTCCGTCCTTGTGACATTGTCATCAACTGCTACAGCCTTATGGGATACATATTTCAGCTCTGTGTTGAGATAGCCGTTCCCGTATTCGGCAAGAAGCGCAGGTTCATTGAAATAACGCCCTCCGGCAGCAGGATAGGCAAGCGGGTCAGTGCCATAGTCGGAACGTCTGTAGCTTCTGTAGCCATTGAACTGTGAAACATCTGCAATCCGGCCTCCGAAATGATGGAAAAGCAGTTCTCCAGCCTTGTCTGTCCCCATTACCATGGATACATTGTCTGTCTCCACGGAAATCATTGTGCTCTGTGCATAGGCCAACGCCGAAAACATGACGCACAGTACAAAAGTACCGGTTAGTTTAATTATATTCATATCGTTTTATATTGGTTATCAGCAAAATGCTTTTATCCTAACGTTTTTCCTTAAGCCACCTTGTCATGGCTGCTATATCCTGATATTTAGGAGTATCCTCGGTAAAGGCAGGGAAAAAGTCCCTTATTTCATGGTATATTCCAGCCGTTGCCGGAGCAAGCCTGTCAGCAATCCCGAGTATATCAATGGCCTGCACCAGTCCCATATAGAGCACGGACATCACCTGGAAAGAGTTCTCAATGACCTTTGCAGCTATCAGTGCCGAGTTCGTGCCCATGCTCACAATATCTTGGTTGTCATTGTTGTTAGGGATGCTGTGTACATACATAGGATTGGACAGGGTCTGGCATTCGGCTGTTGTAGAGGTGGCTGTAAACTGTGAAGCCTGCAGGCCGTAGTTCAGCCCAAGCACTCCCATATTGACGAAAGGTGGCAATGTCTCGTTAATCTTGTCATGGAAAAGATAGTTCAGCTGTCTCTCACAAAGCATAGTCATCTTTGTGACTGCTATTTTCAGCTTGTCCATTTCAAACGAGACATAGTCTCCGTGGAAGTTGCCGCCGTGGTAGACGTTCCCAGTCTCCGGGTCGACCATAGGGTTGTCACACGAAGAGTTAATCTCATCAAGGAGAACCTTCTGTGCATTCATAATCTCGTCATACACAGGGCCAAAAACCTGCGGAACGCAGCGGAGGGAATAATACGGCTGAACCTTGTGCCCGAACTTCACCTCGGTATGCTTGTGGTCATAGAGTTCATCCTCCCTCTTCAGGACGCAACGGCTTCCTTTGACAATCTCCCTCATCCGCGCAGCGACAGCCCTCTGCCCAGGGTGGCGTTTCGCTTCATTGATAGGAACCGCCATGAAATCATCGTAGGAGGAGAAAATCTCGTTGACCATTACCGATGCCTTTATCGCCATATCCATCAGCCTCTGCGAATAAATCAGGTTGACAATACCTATTCCGGTCATCACGGAAGTACCGTTTGTCACTGACAGCCCTTCACGGATATGTATCTGGAGCGGACTGATACCGAGCCTGTCCAGGACAGGTCCTGCCGGCTGAAGCACACCCTCATGGAAGACCTCTCCTTCACCTATAAGCGCAAGAGCGATATGTGCAAGCTGTACAAGGTCACCGCTGGCCCCTACACTTCCATGCTCAGGTATATATGGATAGACACCGTTGTTGATGAATTTCAGAAGGGTCTCAACCAGCTCCACATGCACTCCGGACTTTCCCTGGAGGAAAGTCATGAAACGCGCCACCATGGCAGCACGCACATAGATATCCTTCAAAGGCTCTCCTGCACCGGTAGAATGGCTCCTTATAATATTATACTGGAGATTTACAAGGAATTCATCGTCAACGCGGTACTGTGCCATCGGCCCGAAGCCTGTGTTGATTCCATATATGATCTTGTTCTTTGAGAAGTCTTCCAGAAATTCAAAGCTTCTCTTCACTTCCCTGATGGCCTCTTCAGAGACCTCAACCTGTTCATTGCCGAAAATTATCCGTTCAAGGATCGGCAAATCAACTGTATTTCCTATTTTCATAGCATGAAATTTTTCTAATGTATATGTTCTGCAGGCACGTCTGCGGCCGGACATTGACTCCGGACATCCACAGGACATTGCAGTCGGCAAAAATAGCTGTTTTTACACGAAGTTGTCCTGTTTTTTGAATTTATTTAGAAGCTGTTTTATTCATTATAAATTTTATGGAATATTGTCGTGATTGCCGAACTGTCCTTTTTTAAAAGGATAGCGCGGGCTATATGACTGAAAAAAAGACAGGAACGACAACATAAAAGAATTTTTGGATGATTTCAAAATAGCTTCTTAGGATGTGCCTTGCAAGTCAATGCGAATGGCCGAACATGAAGCCTAGAAATACTCTCGGACCTGTGATGAAGTCATCCTGGGGATTGCTGACGTTGATTACATAGTCAATCTTAAAGACCAGGTTGATTCTCCTGCTGACTGCGTATTCTGTACCTATATACGGAGCCACCGCCAGGAATCCATATTTGCGGTATGAAACATTGTCCGCTTCAAAATCATTTCCTGCGGAAGCAAGCAGAGTGACATTCCTGACACTTCCTCCACCAAGCAGACCACCTGCAAACAGGTTCCATTTCCCTGCCCTCCATGCTGCCTCCGCCAGGACTCCTCCCCACCCCATGCTTGCATGGCTCCTGTATTCACCGTATGTCAGGCTTGAGACATACCCCTCTCCACCTACGCGCAGATGCTTTCCGAACATAAGCTTGATTGCACCTCCAATCCCTGCCGGGGCACCGCTGGCCTTGACAGTATGGCTTTCGCCCGTCTGAGGCATCATGAAAGTGGCATTTTTGCTGAATACATATCCGGAATGGATCATCATCCCGCCGATAAAGCCCCTGTATGCCAATGCACTTTTCTTCTTCCCGTTGTCAACATTTTCCTCTGCACCGGCAAATGCAGTAAAGCAGCTGCATAGCAGAGCGGCTAAAAGTAATCTTATTCTCATCTACGGCTCTATAAAGTCGATTGAACATTTTGCAAGGCCACAAAGATAGCCTTATTTATTTTGCCATACAACATCCTTGGCACAGATATGCTGTGGGCACAGAAATCCGGTTATACAGCAACAGACCCTTTTCCGGCCTGTTTTCTCAGCACAACTGCAAACAGTATCGCCTGGGCCGCAAATGTGACAATCCATGAAATAGGATATGAGACATAAAGCCCTGACAGCGTATGGAATTCAGGAATACGGAAAACCGTCATAATCCATCCGATCCTCATTATGACAACACCGAGTATCGCAGTGACCATAGGCAATGTAGAATATCCAAGACCACGCAGGGAACCGGTCGTAGTGTCCATGATACCGCAAAGGAAATATGGCAGGCAGATGAACGACATCCTTATTATCCCAGCCCCGACAGCCTCCGCAGAATCCGTTATATATATCCCGAGGAGAGTACGGCCGAAATAATATATAAGTCCGCTCATCACAGCACCTACAATGGTCACATACAGCAGGCAGAGCCGGTTTATTGACCTGACCCTGCGGAATTTGCCTGCACCTGCATTCTGGCCCACAAAATTCATGGAAGTCTGCTGGAAGGAATTCATGCAGACGTATTCGAAACTCTCGATATTGGCGGCGGCTGCATTTCCGGTCATGGCGATATAGCCGAAAGAATTTACAGAAGACTGTATCACGACATTGGATATGGCAAACAGCGAGCTCTGGATTCCGGCGGGAAGGCCTATGCTGAATATCTGTCCGAGTGCCTCCCTGTGGAATTTCATCCTTGACAGGACAAGGCGGCAGGCATCTCTCCTCTGGGTAAGTTCCCTGAGTACAAGCCCTGCAGCAACAGCCTGTGACAATGCTGTTGCAAGCCCTACACCGTTCACCCCCATGTCAAACCGGGTGACAAATATCAGGTTAAGGAGCACATTGAACACTCCGGCGATGCTCAGATACATAAGCGGGCTTGAAGTGTCCCCCACTGCCCTCAGTATGGATGCACCGAAATTGAAGACCATCATGAATGTCATTCCGGAGAAGAAGAAACGCATATATGAGGTGGAAAGGCCGATTACATTTTCCGGAGTCCCCATCATCTCCAGGAAATCCGGAGCAAAGGCTTCACCTATGGCAGTGAGCAGCAGTCCGCTTGCTATTGCTGTAGGAATTGCGGTGTGGACTATATCCTGTACCTGTGGATCACGCCTTGCACCAATGCCACGTGCAACCCCGACACCAGCTCCGATTGAAAGGCCGATGAAAAAATTAACTATCAACGAAGTAAGCGAGCCGGTAGCCCCGACAGCCGCCAATGAGATGCTTCCGCAGAAACGTCCCACTACAATCAGGTCCGCCGCATTGAACAGAAGCTGCAGCAGACCGGTCAGGATAATAGGAACGGTGTAGACAATAATCTTGTCCCACAGGGTACCTTCCGTCATATCCACTATACCCTTACGTATCATTACACACTACTGTTTTCATAGGGCCTGTCTTTCCGGAATTCATGCATTGACCCCATTTCAGGGCGCGAATATACATAATTTTCCAATATCCGTCCAGGATATGCAAGTTCAGGGAGAAGACAGATTTTACAGAATTGACAGGCAAATGCTGCATTACAAGTAATCCGGTGTATGTTATATCTGGTTCCGATTGGTCCCTGCCATGCATGACTGGAACATTTTTCTATACATTGGGGAGCATAGTAAACCATACATAGCCCGCAATCTACAGGTTACAAAAAATCAAGCATGTCAAGCAGCGTTTTTTGCCGTTGGACACAGCAAAGAATCATACACAACTGTTTTCCAACAAATTACAAAATAAGGCATGCCAAACGAGAGCCATTCTGAAGCCGTTTTCCGCCATTGATAACGCAACAAAGCGACAACGCCACATCCAACCGATTGACAACACATTGTAAATCAGCATGGTGCCAAACGGAATGTTTTCTTGAACATTGGGCACAGCAAATAATCATACATAACTGGCTACCAACAAGTTGCAAAAGCAAGGCGTGCCAAACAGCACTATTTTTTTGCCGTTGGGCACGCAACGAAATTGTATCTAATTGATTGACAATGTATTGCAAAATCAGTATGGTGCCCAACGTAACCTTTTTCAGGACATTTGGAACTATATATAATTATAAATAATTGATTGTCAATAGGTTGCTAAAATACAGCGTGCCAAACAGCAGTATTTTTTTGCCGTTGGGCATACAACAAAATTGCATCTAACTGACTGATAACGCATTGCAAATCAACATGGTGTCCAACGGAATGTTTTCTTGACCATTGGGCACAGCAAAGAATCATACACAACTGACTGCCAACAGGTTGCAAAAGCAAGGCGTGCCAAACAGCAATATTTTCTTGACCATTGGGCACAGCAGAGAATCATACATAACTGACTACCAACAGGTTGCAAAAGCGAAGCGTGCCAAGCAGCAGTATTTTTTTGCCGTTTGGCACACAACAAAATTGCATCTAATTGATTGACAATACATTGCAAATCCACATAGTGTCCAACGGAATGTTTTCTTGACCATTGGGCGCAGCAAATAATCATACATAACTAGCTACCAACACATTACAAAAACAAGGCGTGCCAAACAGCAGTATTTTTTTGCCGTTGGGCACGCAATGAAATTGTATCTAATTGATTGACATTACATTGCAAATCAGCATGGTTTCCAACGGAATGTTTTCTTGACCATTGGGAACAGCAGAGAATCATACACAACTGACTGCCAACAGGTTGCAAAAGCAAGGCGTGCCAAACAGCAGTATTTTTTTGCCGTTGGGCACGCAATGAAATTGTATCTAATTGATTGACATTACATTGCAAATCAGCATGGTTTCCAACGGAATGTTTTCTTGACCATTGGGAACAGCAGAGAATCATACACAACTGACTGCCAACAGGTTGCAAAAGCAAGGCGTGCCAAACAGCAGTATTTTTTTGCCGTTGGGCACGCAATGAAATTGTATCTAATTGATTGACATTACATTGCAAATCAGCATGGTTTCCAACGGAATGTTTTCTTGACCATTGGGAACAGCAGAGAATCATACACAACTGACTGCCAACAGGTTGCAAAAGCAAGGCGTGCCAAACAGCAGTATTTTTTTGCCGTTGGGCACGCAATGAAATTGTATCTAATTGATTGATAATGCATTGCAAATCAGCATGGTTCCCAACAGAATGTTTTCTTAAGCGTTGGGCACAGCAGAGAATCATACATAACTGACTACCAACAAGTTGCAAAAGCAAGGCGTGCCAAACAGCACTATTTTTTTGCCGTTTGGCACACAACAAAGTTGCATCTAATTGATTGACAATACATTGCAAATCAGCATGGTGTCCAACGGAACGTTTTTCTGGACATTGGGAACCACATATAATTATACATAATTGATTGTCAACAGGTTGCAAAAGCAGGGCGTGCCAAACGAAAGCCATTTTGAAGCCGTTTTCCTCCATTGAGCATGCAACAAAGCGACAACGACACATCCAACTGATTGACAACACATTGCAAATCAAGCTCAGCATTTTCACCATTATAGAATAACGGACAATTTCCCTCCATCCATATACATTAGTGAAGCGGTGTACCAAAAATTGCAGAAAAATCTATACACCGCTCCACAAAAGCTATGTAGATACCCGCATAGGTACGGCACACTCACGCTGGATGATAGCGCCCGGACCATGGATGCCGTTCAGCATGGTGAAGATGAGTCCTGACAATCAGAACATGGGCTGGCAGGCAGGCTATCAGCCGTCTTTCGAGACAATAGGCTGCTTCAGCCACGTCCACGCGTGGACGCTCGGAGGACTCGGAATCATGGCAGCGAACGGCCCGCTCAAGGTACGTCCGGGAGACGAGCAAAAACCTGATGACGGTTACCGCTCACGCATAGACAAGAGGACAGAGCAGGCCGGGATAGGCTACTACTCGGCACAACTCACCGACTACGGAATCAAGGCGGAAGTGACAGCCACGACACGCTGCGGATTCGAAAGATTCACTTTCCCTTCCGACCGTGGAGAAGGACGAATACTCATAGAACTGCATCCGCAGGCGGAAAATGATTTCTTCATCAAGAATGTAGATGTCAAAAAAGTAAGTGCTACACGCATAGAAGGGTCTGTTCATCAATTTTCCCCGGGCATATGGAGCCACGATGCAGACCAGGACTACACCGTACATTTCGTCCTTGAGTTTGACCAGCCGATAGTCAGTCTCGGCAGCTGGTGCGACAACGACATCAAATATGAAGTAAACGGTCTGAGACACGGCGACTGCCGCGAAGCCGGACTCTTCGCATGTTTCAATTCCACTGACACACCTGTTGTCCAGGTACGCTCAGGCATCTCTCTGGTAAGCATCGAAAACGCCTCGGAAAATCTCGCCAAAGAAGTAAAGGAACCTTTCGGATGGTCTTTCGACAAGGTGAAGCAGAACAATATCGATACATGGAACGACATCTTCTGCAGACTCACTGTCAAGACTACCGACAGGCTTGAAAAAGTCCGTTTCTACAACAACATGTACCGCTCAGTGTGCAGCCGCAACATCTGGAGCGACATCAACGGCGAATGGGTGTCCACTGACGGAAAAACAAGGAAAGTGGCCGCCCCGTCAAAGGACGTCATGCTCGGCTGCGATGCATTCTGGAACACATTCTGGAACCTCAACCAGTTCTGGAACCTTGTCACTCCTGAATGGAGCAGCAAATGGGCTGGCTCGCAGCTCGCAATGTACGATGCCAACGGATGGCTCGCAAAAGGTCCTGCCGGCCAGAACTATGTACCGGTGATGGTGACCGAACATGAAATTCCACTTATCGTCAGCGCATACCAGATGGGAATCAGGGACTTCAATGCCAATAAAGCACTTGAAGCCGCTGTAAAGATGCAGACCACACCGGCACAGAAAGTATTCAAAGGCTTGCCGGCAACAGGGACCTTGCATCCTATATGGAATACGGCTATGTCCCGTATGACAAGGGTCGCTTCTCCAACACGATGGAATATTCATACGACGACTGGACTGTAGGCCAGCTTGCAAAGGCACTTGGCAACGAAGAGATTTACAATAGATTCAACGAGCGCGGATACTGGTGGCAGAATGTCATCAGCAAGGACGGATACTGCCAGATGAAAGACAGCAACGGCCAGTGGTTTCCGGACTTCGACCCGTTCCGCAGCGGAGCCAACCATCACTATGTGGAAGGCAACGCATGGCAGCTCACATTCTTCGTTCCTCAAGACGTACCGGCACTTGTAGAGAAAATCGGCAAAAAAAGGTTTACAGACAGGCTTCTCTGGGGCTTCAACCAGGATGAGGCCTTCAGGTACAATGCTCCCAACGACCAGTACTGGAGCCACCCTATCGTATAGGGCAACCAGCAGTCAATGCATTTCGCATATCTGTTCAACTACGCCGGCTCTCCATGGTATACCCAGAGATGGAGCCGCTCAATACTCTAACGCTACTACGGCTGCGGACAGGCCAACGCTTACTTGGGAGATGAAGACCAGGGACAGATGAGCGCATGGGCCATAATGACATCAATCGGGCTCTTCCAGATGGACGGAGGCTGCAGCGTCAATCCGACATACGAAATCGGAAGCCCTGCTTTCGAAGAAGTCGTGATTGACCTCGGCGGACGCTACGGTCGCGGCGAGAGTTTCACAATCAGGGCCGTGAACGCCTCACGCAAGAACATACATGTCCAGAGCGCGACACTCAACGGCAAAAAGCTGGAATCATTCCGACTCCCTGCCTCCGAACTGTTCAAGGGAGGAAAACTTGTCCTTGAAATGGGACCGGAGCCGAACACTTCCTGGGGAACAGGCAGATAAAGATGCCCTGATATGCACAGCCAAAGCGATAATTAGGGAGTTTCAGAAAACAATATAAAATCAGCCAGCTAATTCACAACACCATTCATGTTAATTAGCTGGCTTCTATATCTTTAGGATTCCACTGCAAATAAGGCTTGGCATCCAGGACAGACATTAAGCCTGACAGAATGCAGCCATTGCCGAAACACAGATAACCCTATTTGTCATGATATTCTGAATTTTCCGGACAAACTCACAGCCAATAATGGCTTCACACCTTCATGGACCTGCAACAAGACCGGTTTATCGGCTGCCAGCTATAAGGCCTTTAACCTCCTCAATAAAAGCTTCTGCCTTTGGATAGAGTTCATCAAACATCTCCTGATCACAGTAGACAAACTCATCATAGTCACTGCTATGCCTTTTTTCAAACAAGGTAGAAAACGTTCTGTTTGATTCAGGAGACAGTTTTCCTTTTGATGTAAAATGAAGACCAAGCATTGACCTTACACCATGATGTGTCTGAGCTGTTATATCATTTTTTAGAAATAAAGCCACAACAGCATAATAACAGGCATAATAAAGTCTGTTCATGGCAGCATTATAATATCCTCCATCTACCATATATTGAGCTTCTTCCAAAGAGTTTTCTGCTCTTTCCAATCTGTACTGAATAAGAGCCTGCTTGCTTTCTGAATTAAATGTCTCTTTCATAGCACAATTCCCTCATTCATTACATTTATATAAAATGGAGTTTTGAAAGGCCTGTTATTCCACAGTTTCTTTAGAGTTACCATGGGACTAATAATAACACCAGTTGCAACCTCCAGGTCAAAAAGCGGTGACGTGACCACTTCCTCATCTTTCAAGGTCAATTTATCCCCATCAAGGAGTATCAGCAGATCAATGTCACTGTCCTCCCTTGCGTCTCCCCTTGCCTCTGACCCATAGAGGATCGTCTGGGCCGTTGGGGCAACCCTGTGAACTATCTCCCTTATCTGATTTACTATATGTTCTCTTCTCATGACTTAAAACTTTTATGCCACTAATATAAATCCGAGCCGGGCGCAAAATGCAAATTCAGCTGCACTTTGCCGAGCTACAGACTTATATGTCCTTCAACAAATATACACAACAGCCAAGAGCAATCGTCAAACTTATTTTGTAAGATTGTCAAAGCATATATTCCCATGTGTGCATCAGCGCAAATATAGCTATTTTACTTAAATGCCACAATCTCCACCTATTTTAAACTCCTATGAAGTTATCTTCAATATCTATTATAAAGCCATTAAGAATGTTTCCAGCTTTGGCATTTGAAACAAGTCTTTTGCGAGAGACCGATAATGTTTTTTGGTAAGTGTCAATTTCTGTAATAATAAAAGAAAAGTTATTACCTACAAACTTTTCAGGCTCTTCATTACTCCAGTAACTTAGTTCTCCAACAGACATTTTGGCCTTAATTCCATCAACATCTACTGTAAAACCAAAGTATTGATTATAATTTATAATCGTGCCAACAATGCTTTTATAATTTCGATAACAAGCGTACAGATTTTTCCATTTCTGTACTTCAGTAATATTATCGGGGAAATTTCTTTTTCTCATATAATCATAAACTTATAATATGCTCTCGTTCCTGAGTGATTCCCAATAAGGCTGCAGCCGCTTTCTTATCAATAGACCAACAGTCTGAAAATCTATGGATTCTGGATATTTTATTTTACGCAGAAAGCCATTCCAAAAAGATTGGCGGTCTTTCGATGAGAAAAACTCTTCGGTAAATAAGGGGTGATTCTCCCTATAACCAGTTTCTCTATTTGTAAAAGTAGATGTAATAGCATCCGACAGTATTTCACTATCCACCCTGTCTGTCACCAGAATACGATAGACATCAAAAAAGTCCTTCATGCGACTATTGGCCAAAGAGAGAACTATCATGGCATGGAACTTTTCCGCAACGACAGTTTCCAATGAATAAGCCTTTATCTCCGCTTGCGGCACGGTATCAATCAAAGCAGGAAAAGCCAGTTCTAGAGGTGCAGGAGTAACGACATCGCCAAAACCTATATCCATAGATACGCGCTGACGGGCAGTGTCTAGATGAGCAACGACAGAAACACGTACTCCGTGATATTCCTTGTTTACCGTTATATCCTCCGCTTCTACCGTATCAGCGTCATAGTCGGCTCCGTCAAGAACACATTCAACATTGCATATTTCCATGATAATTCGTTTGATGTTCTCTTTATCATTGTTGATACGGGTCGCCATAAAGTCGATATCCAATGTCGGACGGGCTTCAAAGCGGTCGTGAGCGTAAAGCAACGCACCGCCCTTTAGGATAAAACGCTCACGGTAGTTGCTGATGGACAAACGATAAAGCAGACGTTCCTGCATGTAACGGGAAATCATCATTTGCGGATTGTAGTGTTCCGCTCTTGACAAATTAAGCAGACGTTCCTTAACCGATTTTCCGGAGTTTGTATATGTTTTGCTCATTATAGTATAAATTTTATCAGCTCATCAATTTTTTTACCTACACGCAGTTGCGATGCGTATTCATAGAGACGGGTAATGTCACGTTCTTTGCGTGACAGATAGTTATTGAATATTTCGGAACTTACATCCAAGCCTATCTTATTCCGATACTTGATGGCATCACAGACAGATTTTTCCAAATCATACACTTTGACCTTGAAACCGTCAATCTCCACTTCCACAACCCCAAGCTCATAAGCCTTTTGTGTCATAAAACTTAGTTCAATAGGTGGGAAGACAGGAAGCGTTATCCGTCGTGTACGTTCTACCGCAATGTGGTATGCTTGTGGAATCTGAGTTGTAAGTTCATGGTACGACCATGCGGAATAAAGACACAACACACCGCCTGGTACCAATGTTTCGACATCAATCATTTGTTTGGCCAGTCCATTATTGAGTGCGTATACGCCTCTGCGCAACCGTACAATCCGCCCGGTTCTCGTACCATACAATAATTGGTCATATAGTGATACCTTTTTGGCTTCCGCAGACGATATATAGCCACCATTGCAAGTTATGTATTCTGTTATATTCATTTCAAGTTTCTTATCAACTGCAAAGTTACTACATTTTTTTCAATGTGCAGTATGTTTGATGCAATAATTAGGGTTGAACTATTATAATCCACTGTCTTGTGATTCAGTTTATTACGACACTTTTTCTATTTATTTGATAATTTCGGTAGAATTATGACAGTGCCATTATGAGGTGGTTTCAAACGTACCCATTGTGGAACATCAACGCAATACCTTATAATGAAAAGTTTTTATTATACAATGAGGTAAAATAGTAATAACCTTTGGGAAACCGACAGAATATGGGAAATATACGGAATCAAATAAAAGATAAAACCTGATATATAAATTGATTATCAGATTAATATATAATTAGGGACTGTCGCGAATCAGCAAGATTTTACAACAGATTGATTGCTAATATAATAGAAAATTCGCAACTTAGATGTGGGTATTGCCCTGGAAAAGCTGTTTTTGGAGGTATCGCAAAAATAAATCTGCATGGCTAAGGTACAAAATTTCTCAGAAATATCACCAAATCTTCCGTTCACGGAGTTCGATTTTTATGATTTATACAGGAATACGTTCGAGAAGAGCGATCTTGGAAGGATCAGGCAGAAGCTTCCATTGCATGAGATGGCGGAGAACTTGGGACTGAAAAACAGCACGAGGCCAAAGCGCGGCCGCAGGATCTTACTTCACGCCGGAGGGCAAGGTTGCGCTGATGTTCCTGAAGATGTACACAGGCCTGAGCGGCCCGAGACTAATGGAGCAGCTGAACGGTAACATCCACTACCAGCTGTTCTGTGGAGTAAGGATAGCCCCAATGCATCCTCTGACGAGATACAAGCTTCTTGATGGTGTATTTTCAGAACTTGCCTGCGGGCTGAAACACATCAAGACGAGGACGAAGTTGACCGAAGTTCTGTACATATTCTTCGGCATCTACACGGCAAACGTAGTCAAGTTAGTCCGGTGTGAAGCCTCAGAAATTGTTCAGGTAGCCTGATGTTCCACGTGTGGAACGGTTCTTTACAGGAAGAATTGGCTCCTTGTGTGACTGAAAACGAAAAATCGGCTCCGAAACGAAGCCGAAGAGATAAAAAGATGAGTTCAATCGGAAAAATACAGGGACAGTCTGCCGGTTGACTCATATTAACGAAATTAAACGACAGCCCCTAATTATTCTCAGTTCAAGCGTGAAGCCGATTTCGTTTATTTTATATAAGGTTGTGGAAGAACCCGGGCAAAAATAAACGTTCCCAATACTCCACACTCGAATAGATATGAAGTAACAGAGGATGTAAGACCCCCTACCGCACAGTCTAAACGAATGAAAGAGTATTGTATTGAACGCAAATTTCGTCTTTAATTTCCGGACTGGCAATCCCTGACCGGAAAATAGAATCCCTTTTCATCAATAGTAGAGTCAATTCTATCACTATATCTTTCCGCATTTCACTTTTTTGTAGTAACTTTGTACCATCATATATTCAATATGGCAAAGAATTACGACATCTTTATAAGTTACCGGCGAAAAAGTGGGGCAATTAAAGCCGAATTCATCAAATCTACACTTATCCATGAAGGTATACATCCGGAAAACATTTTCCTGGACCATAATTCAATAAAGGCTGAAAATTATATTCTAGCAATAAAAGAAGCCATTAGACATTCCCGTAATATGATTGTAATAATAACACAGGAATGTTTCAAAAACATAGATGACAAGAGTGTATGGACAACAGAAATAAGGACAGCGATGGAGGCAGGAATAAATATAGTACCTATTTATTTTGACGACATTAAAGAGATTCCTGCAGATGAAATGCCACATTCCATACAGAATTTCTCTGTCATCAATGCCATATTATATTCAAATTTATATCCAGAGGCAAGTCTTTCAAAAATGTTATCTTTCCTTGATTTAAAGAAAACAAAGAACAGCAAAACCTTCATTAACAAAAAGCACCTGTATATATTGCTCTGTTGTCTTATTCTTATATTGACAACAATGGCAATATTATTTAAAGATACAATAAACAATTATATAAGATTGGTGACAACACCTCCACTGGAAATGAACGGGATAGCAACCGATAACATCCATAAACTTATTGATTTAGGTCTGCCTAGCAGAACATTGTGGCTAGACCGGAATCTTGGAGCCGGGGAATTTTATGAGCACGGATTCTTTCTTTCAGCATCTGAAATTAAGCCAAAGCCTGAATACAGCAAAGAAACATACGCGCCACATATTATAGCTGACAGTCTGGCTCCAATGTCCAAGGATGCGGCGTGGGTTCTATCCAACGGAGACTGGTGCATTCCGACAGACGAGCAATGGCAAGAACTTATAGAGAAATGCACATGGGAAACAGCCAGGATTAAAGGAATCATCGGGAAAAAAGTTACCGGGGAAAATGGTAACGCAATATTTATTCCGGCATGTGGCATGTATAATTCCAAAGGACATAATTACAAGAATAAACACGGATATTATTGGAGTTCATCAAATACAGTAATAGAAGACTATTCAAGAGAATGTCTGTTTTCATATAGTTCAGAAGACCAGCAACTGGGCAATTGCTGGTCCTATTGTGGGCGTAATATAAGGCCTGTAAATTATATTAAGCCTATCGATATCCCTTAATCCTTGCTGATACGGTACCCTTCCCTGACAATGAATTTCAAGGTTTCCAGAGCTGTGTTTCGGTCATAGGCACGTTCTGCTTCAGGAAGCTGGTCATATTCGACAAGGCACGGATGCTTTTTCCGGATGTCATCACGTACCATACCGTATGTCCACCCCTCTTCCATACGTGACTTGGCCCAAACCTCATGTACATTCCGTGCCAAATCCTCCGCCAAATCCATAAGTTCTTCAGGGAGATGGATATATGAAGTATCTGCAGGAAACGGATAATACTTGACTTTGCAGGCATCCATGTCACGCTCAATGTGCTCTGTAATCTTACGGCTGCAATACACCCACATCCTGACACACAGAACCAAAAATACAATCATCAGAATACCGCTCAAGAGAGGGACGATGTGTGTCACAAAAAGGATAAAGTCATATATGCCATGCGCCAGGACAGGAGCAGCCAGGACAAGGATCTTGTTTTTGAGAAGCGGTTTCCTGCTGAACTTGACAAGCGAATAATAATATCCCATCAAGACCCCGAATGCAAAATGCCCGGGAATAGAAAACAAAGCACGTGAAATACCGACTGAAACCCAGGCATCATAACTGCTGAAAAGATACATTAAATTTTCAACCGCAGCAAATCCCAAAGACACACAGGCCGCATATACAATGCCGTCAGCATGTTCATTAAAATACCGGTTTTTTCTGACTACCAGCCAAAACATCAGGAATTTTGCTATTTCCTCAGGTATGGCAGCCGAAAAGAATGCCGTGAACAACGCATCATCAAGCGTGTAGACTTCCTCTGAAATGCCAAACGAAGAAGTCAACGGAAGTGATATCATCAATGATAACACAACCGAAAAAGCTCCGGCAAAGAATGCCTTGAGCAGTTCCTTCAGCGGCTCCCGCTGAAGACAGTCCTTCCAATAGATGTAAAACAGAAGAATACATGCAGGCAGCAGGGCTGCCACAAAGACAAAGATTGTTTCCATAATTTTATCAATAAATTTTAACATTGCAGAATCCGGTAAAATCCTCTTCACCTTCAATTTTCACAGTTCTCTCCTTAAAGAGCCCGTCCTCAAGACGCATCAACCGGATTTTGCCGTTGCCAGAAGCCGAATATGCTTTTTTCAGTTCATCCAGCGAAGAAACAGCTTTTCCGTTACAGGAGATGAGAATATCACCCAGCCGGTACGTCTGCGATACATGTCCTTGTGCAAATGCATAGACAAGGACTCCCGATATGTTTCTGCTCCCTTCCATTGCTTCACGGTACAGTTGACGCACAGAAATGACATAAGGTTCAGACTCAGGATAAAGGGTAAGATAACCAGCCAGCATCTTTTCCAAATCTTTCCAGACAAGATCCGGTGACAAAGGGCCTCCGCCATCCACAGCATCCTCAATGGCCATGTCAAGGAAAGAAGCAGCCATGCATACACAATTCCAATTCTGCCACAGTTCATTCGCGGCATTGACACAGTTCGCAGCAATAAACGAACGATATTGCCCGAGCACTTCATTGCCAAGGGAGTCACAGCGCTGTCCGGCCACAAAAGCCTCATCTTCAAGACTGGCCAAAGACCTTTCCTGCTGCCCAAACAATCGCTCCATGGCAGTGTTTTCCTGCTCCACCAGCACGTCATACTCCTTATAATGAAGTCCAAGGCCAGTTTTAGGCATATGGGAAAATTTACGTGCCAGCTTGCGGTAAATATCCTGTGAATCATCCGGAAAGCCATTGATTATCTGAAGATATGAGTAATACAGAGCATTTGCGGAATGCATGAATATCTCAAGATTTGCAGAATGGATATTCTTGACAGACGGCAATAGAGGTTCCTTTCCGGAAACAGCATCCTGCATATTCTCCATGTTGTACCTGATGTCATCATAAAACGAATTGACATAGGTATCAAACGTTTCCATATCAGAAGAGCTCACGCCATACAGACCGGCAAGAAATGACTGCCAACCAGTCAAATCAAGGACATATCCCTTTGAGATTAATGTCTGATAATCAATATTCTTGCTGATAACAGAAAACTCATCTGCCCTATCCGGAGAATAATTGTCCCATATTTCTGTCAACGACATATTTTCTCCCATAAGAATATCAATCTCACCAATCCTTGCTGTCATATACTCAGCTATCTGACGGCATACAGGCTTCGCCAAATAGTTACAGAATGCGAGAAAGATCAGACAGACACCAACTGCTGCTGCCAGCAGGATAAATATCCGTTTGACTGTTTTCCTGAATACAGTATATTTTTTACTCTGCAGATAGCCTTCCAACCTCTCCATTGACAAGTCGAAAAAGTCACGGGATGAAGTAACGGCCTGATACATGCTGAGAACCTCCATCCCTTCAGGCATAGGCTCCGGCCATTGGAAGCCATTGAGCATGACAGGAATGATGTTTTTCTTTTTTTCCATTGCATACAGCAGCTCCATACGCACCCAGTCATTGTGGTTTGAGCAGCGGTCCAGGGCACCTGGAGGCAGCACAGCCACCACATCCTTGCACTTGTCAATCACATCGAACAGCTGTTCATTGAAAAGCCCCGAGCGCATTGACTCCAAGTCAAAGAATACCCTGTATCCGGCAGCCCTGAGACGTGTAGCTATCAAATTGGCGGACTCATACGCATCCCGCCTATAGCTTATGAATATGTCGTAGGTTTTCATGATACTAAATTATCTCAATTTCCTAATAAGGCAAAGCTTGCATCAACATCATCTTGGTTTCTAACCTTGTCATTTTGTGTTCCTGTTTCACGAATTTTTAGTACGCATCGCTGAACTGGCAATTTAATTGAGTAGGATTCACCCTTTATAAATGCCCCATGTTTTTTAGAATCTATCATGATATCGTAGGGGATGTGACGTGACATCCAAGAACCATTTCTTATTATGTATATTTCCATTCTATTGTTATTAGAGTGTTTGTTGTTATTGTAACTTAAAGTGAGACAAAGTTATACTTATCAGACATATCTAATGGAAGAGGGGCTTCCGGGGGGATAATGAGTGGATATATGGCGAGCTGATGATTGCCGCGTTCAATCAACTCCAATGCGTGTTTCCGTTCAATCTGAACCCATTCGGATTCAGCAGCGTTCTTTGACCAGCAAAGCACGAATAAGTCGGCACTGTCAATGTATTGAAGTATCTTATCTTTGAATATGTCTCCGGCTTGAAGTGTATGACGGTCAAAGAAATAATCTGAACCGTTCATCTTACAGCCCTCTGCGATACCTCTTACTTGTGAATAGTCGGCATGCGCGTATGATATGAAGATTTTGGAATAACGATGTGTCTTGACCGGGGCATATACTTTATCTGATTCTATTGACACAACATCAAGTGTAAATTTCAAATCACCACACGGGACATTGTTTATAGCCACTATAGCCTTGCCCAAAACAGAGTTCAAATTACTTTGGGTTAATTCACAACCAAAGTCACATTCTACATAACGACCTCTCCAAACCATACTCTGAATTGGTTCATCGACGTCTATTCCATCTGTCATAGAAAGTTGAACGGTAATCTTATCCCCCTCCTTTATTGGAATATCCATCGATTTATTCGCTTTTTTGACAGCTGTTTTGTCAATATCTTTGACGGCTCGATCTATGCTGTCCGATTCATCCAGTCTATGAATAAAGACCCGGACAATAAAATGTTTGCATGTCGTGATTTCAGCAGGTGCATAAGCACTTGCATTGACCACTTCCGATTTTTCTTTCTTACCAAACAAGTTGCTCCAAATAGAGCGTTTTTGCAATGCTTCAGGCACATTTACTCCATAGGTCACTCTTTGTGGAGCAGGAAAAGGCTGTGGAGAAGGGAAGGAGCCGACACCTTGATTAGGAGTTGGGGCGAAATCAGGAATGGCTGTTGTTGCAAAATCATCGTTAACTGATGATTTTACATCCCAATCCCCAATACCACAGGTACGAGCAAATGAATCTGAATCGTGAGTGCCACCATCTCCCCATCTTCCAGCCATAGTTGATGCAAACCAATCAGTATCATCAGCACTGATGACTTCAGTAGATTCAAGTACACTGGTCTTGGCAAAGGAATCATCAATACATCCATTATTATCTGCATCCACAATGATTGGCCTATCACAATCTACCATTTCTATCGGACAACATTCAGACTCAATTACCGGCATTTCTTCCAAGATAATGATATTGTCGTCCATAAGACTTAAAAAATCTTCATAGGAGCAACATCTTGAATCTTTATGGTACGACAGAGCCATATGAACTATTGACCATAAGTCTCTATACCTGTCTGAGGAAATAGGCAACGGTAAATCTTTCCCGTCAAGACGTTGTTCCAATGCTTCATGCTGATGTTCTTCATCTGTCCAGAATGGCGGACGCATATCGTTCATGACGAAATATGCCATCATTGCCACGGAATAGATAGCGGACGCCTCTGTAAAGACTTTTCCATGATAGGTTTCTGGAGCCATAAACCAATAACTTCCTTTCGGTTTTCCATCGTCTCCTATCATTGCAGATGGCAGTTTCCCATCGATATGAGCTGGGAATGCTATTCCAAAGTCGCCCCATTTATATGTACCATCTTTCGTGACAAAGACATTATTATAGTGAATGTCTGAGTATGTTATGCCCTTATCTCTGCACTCTATCAGTCCTTCAATCAACTGACGAAGAATATTCTTCAGGTCTGTTTCTGCAGGATTGTAATAATGGGAGTTTAGAAGTTCACTCCAAGGGGTGAGTTGCTCCAACTCCAAGCCGCTTTCAGACAATCCGTATGATTTTATGATATGCGGGCTGTTATACAATTTTGCCAGAGTTGTTGCTTCGTTATTCAACAACTCATTTTGATTATTTCTTGAAACTTTAACAACTCTATCTTTATTGAAATGATTGAGATAAACCTTTGAAGATGCACCAGAATCAGACTTACAACAAATCAATTGCCTTGCTGGTCCAAGTAGCCCTACGTTGGGATAGTCTGAAAGTGTAACGCAACATTCGGGCAGCACCTCTATAAATTCAATGGAACGGTTGCTCAAGATTTTCTCTGTTGAAACGCCGAAATAATTCCATAAGATAGAATCCCGTCCTTTCGGAGATTCATCCGGATTCAATAAATGACTCAAAGATTTATCGGCGAGACAAAAATCTACGTGATACCACTTGTTACTTATCTTAACGATATTCCATCCATGTCGACCATATTCTGACTTGTCAGAATGGAATTTGCCAAATACAAGTTCCGATTCGATTCCAGTCAAAGCAAGTAGATATTGTGCTGTCTTGGCGTAGCCGGTACAAACTGAATTGCGGTTAACCAACACACTGTATATCGTCTGGTTAAACGATGAATATTCATTGTACGTTGTTCGATTCGCAATCCATTCATATACATACGCCAGCCGTTCCAATTCAGACAGAGTCCTGACATGATCAATCTGAAAATCATCCCTGACAACCTTTTCAATTTCCGCTTTGAAGAAATCGACTTTCTCTATCGTAAAATTATACTTGAATCTCAGAACCCTTGATTTTTCATCATAGCGGTATTGATGCGAGAACCAGAATATTTCAGGATGCTTACGCATGAAAACACTGATAATTCTTCTGACATCATCACAGGTGTTTTTTGAATCAAGCGTAACCATTGGAGAAAACTCCAATATGGCTTTCTCTATTCTTTCCCTTGTCGTATTATCTTGTTGCATAGTCATAAAAGTCAAGTTTTAACATGGATTCCATAAGTTGCTTGGAGTTTTTATATATCCATTTGAAACAAACAATGAATCTGCCATAAGCATGATTTCATTTGCAAGAGACATGCGCGCACCTAACACGACACGTAATATATCTCCAGAATAAGAATTCAATTTTTTATAATCACCCATATACAGATGATTCATATTATATCTTTGGCTATCATAGCTATTAACATCAAGAGGATAATTTGATTGGAAAGCCATATAATCTTCTGAAACTTGCCTTATATCTAACGTATTTTTAATAAAAGACAACAACTTGTCAATCACATCGAACAGCTGTTCATTAAAAAGCCCGGAGCGCATTGACTCCAAGTCAAAGAATACCCTGTATCCGGCAGCCCTGAGACGTGTCGCTATCAAGTTGGCGGACTCATACGCATCCCGCCTGTAACTTATGAAAATGTCGTAGGTTTTCATCTCTTTTAAATTACAATATCAATATAAATTAGTCTTCTATCACATTTATCATGAAATCAGATACTATCATTTGATATACTACTTCCGGTACTGAAACATAATGAAGTAATGCTCCCATTTTATCCTCACTGAATGATAGCGTGTCTATAGTATAATTCTCTTTAAGAATAATCATTTGCTTCTCTTTATTTATATAGGATTTAAGCGTTTCCGTACTAAACACTGCTGAATCCAATATGCTCCAGTCATTACAACTTAATACAACAAAATCCCTTGTAATTCCATTCTTTATTAGCATTGATTTCTTATCAACTGCAGTTGTTGGAGATGCTATAGTCAAAAAACGCTTCCCCTGTTTAGAGACCTTTTTAAAATTATGATATGACATATTTGTTGGAAATGAATCATCTATTCCATAGTATTTTTTTAGTGCATTTAGCAATAACAAATCCGTAAAATCTTTTGTCGGCATATTCATAAAATTTTCGGAAAGAATTTGTTTCGATTTAGACTGAAAATATAATGAATCTGCCATAAGCATGATTTCATTTGCAAGAGACATGCGCGCACTTAACACGACACGTAATATATCTCCAGAATAAGAATTCAATTTTTTATAATCACCCATATACAGATGATTCATATTATATCTTTGGTTATCATAGTAATTAACATCAAGAGGATAATTTGATTGAAAAACTATATAATCTTCTGAAATTTGCCTTATATCTGACGTGTTTTTAATAAAAGACAGCCACATGTCAATAGGGTTTTCGAGTTCTTTATTATAAGACGCAAAATACCATAATGCATAAATCTGACAAAACACATTATAAAAATATTCATTAAACCTACAATATTCTTCCGAACGTCCAGAGTTAAGCCATTGGTTGAAAATACGGTTAATCCATACCATTGGTTTATAACGTATTGGTTTATCAATTATCTCTTTAAAAAGATTCAAGGCTTCAGTAGTATCACCTTTGGCAATACAGATATTCGCTTTGTGTGCTGTTGAGAATATAGTCCTTTTATATTTGTTTTCGTAACGATTTAACTGCTGTAAAGCAGAATCAAAATCTCCTAATAATTCATATTCAAATACTATGCGCTCCCGAACCAACATTTTTTCATTCCGATATAAACACGGGAATTTCACCAATTTATTTAAATGTTCTATTATCTGATACCCATTCGAAAATGTATCAATTTTTTGCTGTAATTTTTCAATTTCACGACGTTGAATCACATCTATTGTATCTTCGTGACGGATAAATATTATACCACATATACAGATTAGTATGACCACAATCCATGCATAGCATCCTATATTATCTTTCTCCATAGCTAATATAAATATTGTTCTGTATGAGAATATCGACGGCTAATAACATCTTCCCAAAAAGAAGATTTTAAAATTTCAGTTGATATAATCTTATTTCTGTAAGATGGAAATATCATCTGCTCTATAGTACAGCCCAATCCAGTACCTGCAACAACAGCAACTATAGCACCTATATATGCAAAATATTGTTTTCCATTATGAGGTTTATACTTTGATTTAACAACATGATATACCAATGTAGTTGCAGTAGACCAAAATCCAACTTTATATAAATCAGAATCCTTTATAATGATTGCATTACTTCCTTCACTACAATTCATTATGACATTTACATATTCTGTCTTGGAATTATAGCAGACCAATTCCTTATCGCTAATAGGATAATAAAATATTCCCTCTCTTTCAAATACATGCTCCGCTGCAATTTCTACAGCTTTGTCATAAGATGAAAGGTAATTATCATAAATATACATTCCCAGACCTGACAAAAAACCAACAATTAAATATATTGAAATAACAGCTAACGGAAAAGCTAGCCATTCCTTTATTCCGGTTTCCTTTTTCTTAGTAAATGTATGTAATTTTGTTTTTAGGCTCTGAGGGTCATCTGTATGAGCAACTATAGCATTCTTCAATTTCAACGATGACAGTTCCGCAGGAAGACAAATCCGATTTATATCAATACCATCATAAAGAATTGGTATTATTTTAAGATTATTATTTATAGCCATTCTAATCTCTTCCAAATAATAATCCATTTTTTTGCTTTCATTTTTCTCTACAAATGAAGATTTCGAGATTAGAACGATGAAGTATTTTGAAGTAGATAATGCATCCTCTATATAAGAGGGAAACGGACCTTCATGTATTTCATGAATATCAAGAAATACTCTATCGTTATCAAACCATTCAGAAAGATACAAACGAATTAAGTTTGCCCTATCAGTAGAATCTACTCTTCTATAACTTATAAAAACATCATATATTGCCATAACATCTATAATTATTGTAGTTGCTTATATTGATAATTATCATAGGAGCAGCGCATATAATATTATTCAGCTATTATATTCAATTTATTCCATGGTGAAATTCCAAGATAACCGTTTAGTGACTCTGCCGGAACAATCAGTTCAATACCTCCTATATCTGTATATTTAAAAATATTGTCATTAACCACTGGAGGTATAGCCCACGAAACTGCCATTCTAGATAAACGCGTATAGGAAAAGGCATATTCTCCTATAACATTGACAGATGGAGGAATATCAATACCGTTCAAAGCAGGACAATGAAAAAAACATGATGTTCCTATTGTCTCCAGTTCATTGTTCAATTTCACATCAGACAAATTGATACATCCATTAAATACATTGTCTTCAAGGACAATCAAGCCCTGTGGCATTGCAATATTTTTCAAGGATATACAATCCATGAATGCCTGAGAACATATTTTATGCAACCCAGGTACCATCGACACACTTATCAGCGATTTACATCCCTTAAAAGCCATATTGTCAATTTCAGTCACCGAACAAGGAATTTCAATAGCTGAAAGTCCAATACATGTTTCGAAAGCACCTTGCCCTATACTAGCCAACTTTGCTGGTAATTTTACAGAATTCAAATTACTGCAACATGAAAAAGTATATGAAGATATCTGTTCTAAATCATCCGGCAATACAATTGACGAAAGTGAATTACACCCACAAAAAGTACCTGATGCAATATATTTAACAGATGAAGGTATTTCGATATTATCAAGAGCTGTACAATAAGAAAAGATATATCCCCCATGTACAAAAATATCATCACCATATCCTATATTCTCCAATGATTCCGGTAATGAAACCAAAGTAAGTTTGCCACAAGATTCAAAAGCCACACCTAACGTCTTCACACCTTCATGAACAACCAATTCCAACAATTCATTACAATTACCGAACGCTCCCTTAGTTAAAGTATCATCATCTGTTGTCTTTAAATCTGAATATATATCAACACGTACAATGCCCGTATTTAGGAATGCTCCACCCCCGATAAAATTCAATGTTTTTGGGAAAATTAAGTTTCCTTTTATTCCAGATAATTCAAACGCATATTTCCCTATATATTTTAGGTTCTGGCCAAATACAACCTTCTCTAATTTTTTACATGCCCCAAATGCATAATCTCCGATCATTGATACATGTGAAAAATCCATTTCAGTCAAGTGAACACAGGAGAAAAAGGCCCCATTGGGAACAGTAGACATGGTAACAGGAATATCAAAATACCTTAGATTACGGCAATATGCAAATGAATATTTCCCAACAGACATTAAGTTCTTCAGACTGCCCAAAGACATAAGTTTAGTACAATATTCAAATGCGTAATCATCTATACATTCTATGGATTCCGGCAGATAAATATCAAATAGTTCACTACATTCATAAAATGTAGCTTTACTTATTTTTGTAACATTTTGCGGAATAATGATAGCAGAAGACAATTTGGAACATTTGTAGAATGCATATTCCCCTATTTCCATAATTGTATCAGGTATATTTACGTCCGCCAAAGCAGAACATTCATAAAATGCTCCTTTACCTATGGATGAAATACCTTCCGGAAGGACAATTGTCTGCAATTTATCGCAATACGCAAATAAATATGGTGGAATGACATTATAGGCAGAAACATATGAAGTATTTCCTATAATAATGTAGGTTCCGCCATCAGTAAATTTGGCATTGGATAAATCCAAATTACGTAGTCTGCCTTCTGTTTTATTGAGATATTCGTCCGAACCTGCCATAGTGCGGATAAAAGCCAAATCAGTACCGTCCAGATTACCACTTACAGTCAATGATGTTATATAAATATAGTCTTCCGGCAACGACAATCTCAAAGTCCCAGCCTTTTTCACTGAAATTATAACTTCCCTATTAGCATCATTCCAATTACCATCCTCACTCACATTCCATGTCAATTCCCTTGTACAAGAATTAGAGATGACAATAATACAACTTAATAAAAGACAATACTGTTTCATTGCTATTTATTGATTACAGGACGTAAACCTATGTATTTGGAACGACCGATTTGATTATCATCACTGCCAGAAGATACGTAATAATATGAACGTGCTGTAGAACGACAATATCTATAATCGAATGTATCCCAGGAAGGCCCAGACAGTGTACCACGGAAATGCCCGAAAGAGTCAAACACAGTACCTGTTGTAACGTTCAAATACGTAGAATTGTTAGCTATGCCATAAGCCCGATAATTCCCTCCCCTGACAACACGGTATTTTCCTCCATATATATACCTGTCCTTAATAAATCCGGTATCTTTATATAATTCGTAACAATCTTTGCACCATTCACTTTTCAAATCAGCCATATTATATAACCCTAATTCATTCGGCCAATTGCTACCTACAATTTTATCTCCATCCCAGATTTCTTCAAAGTCATTACTTCCCGGGAAAATATATCCCTTCGTATTCACACCACCTTTGGCGGCATATTCCCATTGTGCTTCTGTCGGAAAATCAAAATTCAGTCCAGAAATCTCTTTCAATGCTGAAATAAACACATCCCAGTCATTCCAAGTAAGGTATAATTCTGAAAGTGTCCCTATGTGTGAATCTGAAACAATTGTCACATATTGCTCATCAGTAATTTCATGTCTACATATATAAAAATCCGACAATTGCACATAACTAAGTGGATACTCATTATTTCTGGCGTAATTATTTTGTTCAGGAGTTGCCCCCATAATGAAAATTCCACCTTTTACACAAATCATGTCTTCCAATATATCTTTTACAACGCCTTGGCGTTCTGCCGTTACACTTCCAGACCAATGAATTTCAAATCCATTGACAAATTCTGTCATTTTAGGCGTTGGTGGCACCAATACTTTTGTACAAGACAAAAGCGACCCCAAAATAAGCATTACAATAGTCCGTTTCATGGTCTAAGAACAATTCTAAATCCCGTCAACTCTTTTTTATAATTTATCGAAGGGACATAGCTCCTATATTTCGAATTGTAAAGAAAATATAAATCGGTAAAATTTCCTCCCCGAACGACTTTAGCCGTCCCGGAAGGAACTCCTATAGGGTCAATATCTGTTGGAACATTTTTATAATTGTCATCGTACCAGTCAAAACAATACTCAGCTACATTTCCGGCCATATCATATAAATACAATTCATTCCACTTTTTCTCTCCAGCCCTTATGGTAGTATACATAGGATTATTTTCGAGGACATCCTGTCCGATACTGTATGCAACGTCCATATAATTATCACTACCTGGATATTCGTACCCAAGGCTGTATATTCCCCCTCTTGCTGCAAACTCCCACTGGGCTTCTGTCGGTAACGAGAATTCAAGATTCGTCAAAGTCGACAAATAGTTGACATATTCGAAAGCCTCTGCCCAACTTATATTTTCAACCGGCAATACCTCGCCCCTAAATATAGATGGATTATAGTCCATTATTGCATTCCACTGTTCCTGCGTGACCTCAGAATTGCCGATATAAAATGAAGATAAAGTCACCTCATGGGCATCCTCACCGCTTCCCATAACAAAAGTTCCACCTTTAATAAATTGGAGACTGTCTATCATGCGCTTAATAACGTCCTTCTGATCCTGGCTCACTTCCATACGCCAGAAGACATTAAAATTTCCCACAATATCCCATATCCCTCCGAATTGTATGACAGATATATCTTTTGTCAATGTTTTTTCTCCTTTTGACACATTTACACTTATAGTAGTGACACGCTGCTCAACTGAATCATTGGGATCTACTTCTATAATGAGTTTCATTGCATCCTCATCTACATTGACATGACACCAGTCATCTGCGACTGAAGCAGAAAAGGTATCATAATTAGTATAAATGTCAACGCTTTGCGTACCGACAACACTATTAAACAGCACATAACTATTTGAAAAAGTCAATTCCGGAGTCACGGCCCATTTTCCTGGTTCAAAATCTTTCATGAGACAAGAACTAAGACTGATACTATAAATCAGCAACAGGGTGATGTTGTATAATTTTTTCATATCACGGTTTGCGATTGATTTTACGTTTGAAAATTTTATCAAAATTCATATTAAGTCCTACCCCGAACTGATAATCAATAGAAATCTTCCCCTGACCTGTAAGCAACCCTGCACCAACCGATATACAAATCCAGTCAAACAAGACACACTGACATGCAAGATCACCTTCAAACCCTTTTATATAATCGCTATGGAAATATATGTTGCTCTCAATTTCCAGAGGATTTTTCCATTGGCGGCCATATTCTCCATAACCACCACCAAGCAGCAGATACAAATCAACAATGTTTTTGTTCATCGCTCCGAATCTAAAGCCAGCAGTGTATGCATTACGTATATAACCAAGTTCTGAAGCCTTCGTAACATTATAATTAAATTTGACATTATCTATATCTGCACCTGCCTTTTTATATTCGCCCCATTTCCAACACAGATAAAAACCGAACCGTTTTCCGTAAGAAGCTCGCAAAGCATGCATCGAAGATTTTGTAAAGAGATACTCCACAGTTGCCGCATTTGAGTACTGGTCTGACAGTACAACTGTATAATACAGCACCTGATTAGGCAAAATTTCATCTATTTCAAGCACATATTCCGCTGATTTGGGGCTATTCAGCAACAACACTCTTGAAGACAGTTCGTATCCTCTTTCAATATCTCTTTTTGTATCAACACGATATACGAACAATCTATCAGAAATCATATTCATTTCATCATCAGTATTATTCAACACTTCAAGCCCTTTCACACGAGAATTAATTACAATAGTAGAAATACCACCATGCACATTCCTGTCTACTTTTTTATTATCCGGGCTCAAAGTCACTTTCAACTCCTGAGCACTGGAAGGAAACGGCAAGATCAATGCAAAAAACAAAGCCAGCAAGATAAGTTTTTTAGAAATCATAAATACGGAAATCAAAAAGTGAGAATTTGTCTTTTGGAGACTTAACATTATCTTCTGGTTGCCATGTCCGTACATGAATTATAGGTTGCTGCTCACGTCCCTTGAAATCAATCATAAGAAATACATAGCCTGGCATCTGACTTTCGAGATTATCACCATCATCCTGATCTTTCCATATCTGAAGAAAAGACACTCCATATAT
The DNA here is from genome assembly GCA_023667095.1 of Bacteroidales bacterium. GTDB lineage: Bacteria > Bacteroidota > Bacteroidia > Bacteroidales > UBA932 > Cryptobacteroides. The sequence continues at coordinate 24,136 of JAMPAT010000024.1, read as the reverse complement.
TTCCGGATATAATGAATGACGCGTTATCCGCAATCCTGCAATACTCAATTTAATTTTGAAATTTTTATCAAATATATCTTTAAGACGGGCAATATATTGTTGTTTATCTTCTACAATCAATTTATATGAACGTTTCTTTGTTGTCATTGGAGCAATTTCTTCTCCACATTTCAGCAGCTGCTTCGTTTCTGTTATGATTAAAGCATCTGTGCTGAAAAACTGAGATATGTAATCTATCTCTTTCTTTTCATAGGCTGCCTGATAGGTAGCGATAAAATCGCTAATAAATTCCCTGCGTCTTGCATCTTTTTGTTCTTCTGTATCTTGAGCAAATATTAGCAAGGAAACAAAGAAAAAAATAATTGTCAATACTGTTCTATTTTTCATACTCATATATGTTTATAACCAATCTTAGCCCTGTGCCACGCCGGTTGACAAATGGGGAATCATAATAACGTGTAGTTGTCTTCATATCGAAAAAATTTTGCATCCTAAAATCCCCACCTCTATAGACACGATTCAAACCGGTCTCCGGCCCTTCTGGATTCATGAGTTCCACGACCTGATACGGCGCGAAATAATCTTTGCACCATTCACTGACATTGCCCGTCATGTCATACAATCCAAGTTCATTAGCTCTTTTACCGCCAACTTCATGCGAGGAAGTCAAAGAGTCAAATGATGTCCAGGCAACTTCTGTAGCATCATAATTATGCCCGGAAAACACATGTCCCTTGCTGCATTGACCTCCTTTGGCAGCATATTCCCATTGGGCCTCCGATGGTAAAGCAAAGTCCAAACCTGACAATTCTGAAAGTTTCTCTGTAAAAGCAACCGCATCTTCCCATGACAGCATATCCATGGCCTTATTTTCCCCGTCATCTATACATCTGCCATCCAAATCCATAAATGCTTTCCATTCCTTTTGCGTGACTTCATATTTACATACATAAAAATTATCCAACGTTACTTTATGGGGATTTACACTAAGACTGTCCTGGCCAGTAAAATAGTCAGAATGCATAGGATTGTTTCCCATCATGAAGCTGCCTCCCTCAACAAGTACCATATTGTCAAGGATTGAAGTCATTGCAGTTTCTTGTTCTGAAGACAATGATCTTGTACAGATATGCAATCCTTCCCTATCATATTTATATAAATGAAATACACCCCGAAGCAATGGATACGTCACGCAGGCAATTACTGTCAATAAAATAGGCAACAATATAACATTCAACCATTTAGCAATAGCCTTGCGGCTGAATTTAACATTAACTTCATTTTCTTCTATATCATGAGCTTTCCCTATTGAGTTCGCTACAGCTGTTAACAATTCACTGAATTTAATTTCATAGTCTGGATAAGCATCTATCCAATGCTTTTGGTTCAAAATCACACGGTTTTGCCCTCTTAACGGTGTTTTGTCCAAACGGACTGGTATAATAATCTTTTGTTCTTCAAAAGCTATGTTCATTTCGCCTTTAACCCAATGGGAAGTCGCTGCATACTCTGAAAATAAAACAACCATAACTTTGCAATGCTTAATTGCATCATCTATCAGATCACCATATTCTGCTCCCGGAGGAATATCTCTTGGTGCCATCCAACAACGGATTCCATTCTGTTCCAGCAGATGCAATACAGCCTGTGCCGCAGTTTTCTTTTTACTTGAGTAACTTATAAATACATCGTGTTCCATACAGTTGTTAATTCTTTCTTGTTACTTTTAATCATTCCTCGTGCATAATATAGCATAAGGGAATGCATGGAGCTTCGTCTTCTATATGCAATTGTCTATATCCTGGCCTTGTCAGAGTTACGTCCTGTTCTATACGCTGCAGTTCCAATAGAATTGAAGCGTTGGACAATCCTCTGATAAATAGTTTGGAATATCCTTTTTCATGATATGTCGCTAAATAAACTTGTTACGGCCCAGTTCATCCTCAAACTTGCAAATCATTCTTTCCATATTCTTTCTATCCATACCAATATACACCCTAAGTTCCCCGTCCACAAGCAACCCGTTTTCCATCATCCAAGATTCATTCCTTGCCAAAAACTGCAGGAGCACCATCTGGAATGCACGTTCAGGTGTTATATCCTCAACATTGCGACAGTAGAAATCTGTAGGCACGATATGGCTGTATTCACGGTCAAGGGAATCATCCAGCTCAAAGGCGGGCAAGGACTGCTGCAACTCTGCTGCATATACATGCAAGCACTCAAAATGTCTTTTTAACTGCAATATGACAGGTTCCTCTGACAGACACACATAAAAGTCACTGATTCCTGAATACAGCAGATTCTCACAACGTACACGTACTGACTCAATAAGGGCACTACGGTATTCGATTATATCGTCAATGTTGTTGCCGCGCACACGTTCCAGCAATGTATTCTCCATTGCCTTGCTGTACTTTTCAGCCAAAGTCTTTTCATCTACACCGGCAGAAGACATGTTTCAATAGCTCCTTGCCGCAGCAGACATCCTGGCAATGAGAGCATCCACAGCTGCAGCCATGGCGGTCACGCCATTACTCCATGCAGACTTTTCCATTGCATGCAGAAGCCTGCCGATAATTTTTTCCGAAAGTTCACGTGTCAGCTGCCCCTCAACGACATGCGCGTATTTCTCCACTATTTCATCAGAATTTTCAAGCCGGTACCCGTCAGGAAGCGTATTCGACAGCCTGCCTTCTATTTTCATCTTGTCAAATGACAGGCTGCTGTCACATAATGCTGCGATTTCGTCCTTCAACGAAGATATAAGCCCATTCAGGTCAAATTCAGTCGAAATCCTTCCTGCGATATCGTCGGCAGATGCAGAATCGGCCTGCAGCGGGCAATATTTCAGGAAGTTCTCCCGGAAACGCCTCTTGATATATTCTTGTCTATCCATATAACTACAGCTGATTTCCGCATTCAGAACAAAATTTAGCAGACGCCGCCACCTTGGCACCGCAGGCAGTACAGAACCTTCTCTCTATACTTTCAATCCCGTTACCGTCAGCAACAGCAGGATTCTCCGCTATTACAGACTTTGCTATATCCAAAGCCTTGTCATCAAGTTTCGACTGTTCTACCATGCCCCAGATCTGCGTAATAAGTACAGGCCAGAAAAAGAACATTGAAATCACAGTCGGGATTGCCTGCTGTCCAAAAATTCCGACCCCGGCCTCAAACTGTATATTTCCGCCCTGAGGCAAAAGCGTAATCTTCAATGCTGTCTTCATTCCAAGAACTGCCTTGAAAGTACCGCCCTTGGTTATAGATATGTCATACGCACCGCTGCTGAGTGCATCCATAACTACCTCATAGCCATCACTCCCAAACTCATTCCTTATACGTTCCGCTATCTTCGGGACCAATGCAGATGAACCATATAACGTCTGTTTTGTATTGAATGTTCCCATAATCTAAATATTTAACGATTGTATTGAATATATTTGATATACAGCATACAGTACACTTGCCTCCGCAAGCAGTTCATTGATTTCTTCAAGCTGGTCTGCAGAATATCGGGACTCCATTCCGGATAGTATTCCAAGGACTTTGTCTGCCTGCTCCCTGATTTCGCATTCTGTGACAGCTCCATCCTCAAGTATCTTCCTGAAAGACTCTTTTTCTGCCACTAATTCATCAATCTTCAGATTTCCATTCCTGTCAAAAAACATATTTCCAATTTTAAATGTTATCCTATAGTCTTGTACCGCAATATTTACAGTATCCCCAATCTTCCATTGCCTGGCTGCCGCATTGCGGACATTTCTTTCCCGATGCCTCCGCCATAAAAGACTGCACAAGACTGCGGTACTGGCTGCTTTCACCCCATCTGAGAATTTCCCGGACGCGCACAGCATTGAACGGATGGTCAAGCCCCATAGTTGCATAGAGCTGCAACGTCTTGTTCCACAGTCCATCAGTACGGATTTCATCATAGCGGTCTGCCTGGCTTGCCCATTCCTGCATATTGACATTTTCCGTAATTGATTTCGGGCCACCGGCCAGACGTGCCATTGAACGGGCCACAACTTCCGGTGATGTAATTATGCTGCCACACCTGTCACACGACAATTCGCTTTTTCTATACCAGTACAATATTGCATATTGTATAGGGACAGTCAATGCACCAAGCAAACCCAATGTATCTGCACCTCTAAGCACATATTGGGCAATACTATGATACAGTACATGACGGCACAGGATATGTCCGCATTCATGCGCAATTATTGCATCCAGTTCCTCCCCTGACATCATCTCCACAAGTCCAGATGTTATAGTAACGAAAATCCTGGTATCACCGAAAGTCCATGCATTAGGCATCGGATTCATCTCAAGGTAGAATTCAGGTTCCTCTATCCCAAGTTTTTCACATATCGGAGGCAGATGGTTATATAATTCAGGCAATTGTGTAGGAGACAACCTGATAGCAGTTGCCATGTTGATACCATATTGAAGCTGTTCCAGCCCCAACGACAGGACTTTCTTGACAAGCGCAGGAAAGCCAGGTATGTTTTCTAGCTGCCTAAGCGCAGCAGCATCCTCAGGATGAATAAATTCAGATGGATTTACCATGAGCTTCGATATTTCTCTTTCCAGTCCATATTCAGTTCAAGTCCGCAGCGGTCACAGAAGACCTGATTCCTATAGATGACATTACCGCATCTACGGCAACGGAATTCATGGGCTGACTCCTTCAGGCGCAACTTCAGGACATCATATAGCTCAGTCTCCTCCCGTTTGATAATGTCATAGCCAAGCTTCTTAAGAAGTTTTATAGTCTTCATGGCCATTTCCCTGTCATAGGCCTTTTCTGTCTCCGGCAGCTGGGCATAAGGGACCATGTCAGGTGTCTGCTTCAGCCTGTCATCACGCTGAGGACCGTATGTCCATCCTTCAGCCTGCCGGTTTTCTGCCCAGACCTCATGAGCATTCTCTGCTATTGCTTCCTTGAGTTCATTCAGATCTTCTGTCAGTTCGACATCAGACAGGTCTATTGGACTTGGTACATAATCTTTCATATCTTTAGAATCAGCTGTTACCATGTAGTTGCTTGAATCATTCCAGGCATCAGTAAACTGTGAAATGGAATATTTATTTTCTGGTAAAGGGCTGTCCGGATCATACAGTTCAACAATGCCTTTGTGCACATCGCACGAAAGCACAACCACTGTATGGTCAGGGATATGCCCGGCAAAGATGTCTTCGAGATGTTCCATGTGCCTGTCACCAAGCAGTTCTCCGCCATCTACCGCCACGATTATATCTTCACCTGCAGCCAGGGCCTCTACGATATCATCTATGCTGCATTTATATCGACGTGATACTGCCAGGCCATATTGTTCAAGATGCCGTCCTACATTATGCAGAGCTGTCCCGTCATCTTTAAGCCACCCGTTTATTGCAGATTCTTCCAGCAGTTTTCTGTCGCAATATGCAATATTCCTCTTGTCAAGTATATACTTCTCACACTCAAGGCTGCACAGATTCCCGTCTGCACTGTTTGCAGCCAAGGCTGCCATAGGCAGAATCTCGATATCTTGCTCCCGGTTCTGTAATTCCCGGTCTACAGCATCTGATATACGCATCAATTCACGCAATTCCGCATCATAAGACAATGAGTCAACAACCATCCTGCTTTCAGCGGCTGTAGCATTACCATCCAGATAGGCAGCTATGGTTTCTGACAATATGTTACTATCTTTTCCCATATTTCTCTATATCCTTAAGTGCAGTATCGGTCAATGACGCAATTGCACGTTTCTTTATGTTGTACAGATTATCAACAGTAACGCATAGTTCCTCCGCTACAGTTTTCGGTTCCGCTTCATCAAGGACTATTCTCCTGATGACATACGCATAGCGTCTATTATGCATATCCAGGAGCAGGGCATCAATGTCAATCCCGGATAAAGCATGTTCATTGGAGACAGCAGCAATATTGTCATAATGTTCTGAAAGAGGCTCTTTTGAAGCGTTATCTATCATCTTGTCCCTCTTGTGTATAAAATATCTGATTGCGACAACCTTCATCCATTGGTATATGCTGCTCCGCCCCTCAAACTGCCGTAGACGGTATGCATCCCGCTCCATCAGATAGATATAGAACTCATTGACAAACTCATCATAGTCTACTTCATAATTGAAGACATTGCGTATAATGCTGATAAAAAGCGGACGGCAGTCCTCAAAAAAGAACCGTCTGGTAATATCCTCATCACGGGAAATCAAGGCATCTATGATTTCTGACGCCTGCATATCAATTTTTTTTCGCATCGCACATTACCTCCAGGATGTTACGGACTATCGCTATATCATATTCCTTGGTTGAGTCTGGCAGTTCTGAATATGGAGCCAGGTCCTTATGGATAAAATTTTCCCTTTTTTCATTATTCAGTTTCTTTCCGGCTTCACGCCTCTCTTCATCTGCAAGCATATCGTTGAGTTCATTTCTCTGCTTAGATGTCATTGCACTGAATCCGATAAGGAGCCGTTCCACATTCCACCTGTTGTGCTCCACTTCTGCCAATATATGTACATCATCCTCAGAAAGGCGTTCCTGAAAGGCTTTGCAATCATCAGGATCAATTCCTACAGACCTCAATTTGAGTGGAATAGAGTTGGCTGCATACAGATTTGAAAAGAGATAGGCATATTCTTCACGTTTCGTGCGCTTTTCCCACCAATACATATCAAGTTCATCTTTTTTGCACATTCCCTTGAATTCATGTCCTGAATCCTTCAGACAATACAGATAGTTGACTTTCTTGGCCATGCTCAGCCTTTTTTCGAATAGCGGATCATAGGTATCCTCCTTCATCCCAAACGGATATATATTATGATAGCGTCTGGTGCCATGTGCATATTTCAGGACTTCATCGACAACCGACAGATATACAAAGACAGGTATATCCTTAGTATAGAGCATTTCCGGCAGATATAATGATGCTGCCAGATTCGTATCAGGTTCTTCATTACAGATAGATATTGTCAGATATTCATCTTCATTTCCAGTCCACATCTCCAGCAGATTCCTCACATTCTTATTTTCTATTGAAGAATCGTAGAATTCCCACTCTATATCGAGGAAATCGCCATAGGCCGGTGCAGGTTTGCATATCTCCTGTGAATATGACTGGCCGAATTCATCCCAAGACACATATCTGGCATGCGACAGTCTAAAAAGATTGGAATAATGTCCCATGAAGAAATCCATCTCCTGTCTTATTCCTGGAGCAATAAAACATATTTTGGTCTTTAGGGAAGTATCTTTCGTAAAATTAGGGAAATGGGCAATATGCGCTACCGTTGTCGCCATTGAATAGCCCATCGGCGTCATCCCGAAAACGACAAAGCGTACAGTTTTCCGGGAAGACAGGCCTATTCCAGCCCTGTCAATTGCAGGATAGCGTATAGTCTGTTTCTTAGGCATGCACATATATTCCCTTGACACCAGGACTCTCTGCGCCCATGCTTCCAGAGAATTAATAACATTCAGACGCAGATGTGAATGTGTCAAGCTGTTGCCAAACTGGAAAACATGATAAGTAGAAATGCGGTCCACTGCCATATAGCAGTCAATGTTGCGCTGGACTTCTCCGCATAATTTCTGTACAATTTTCCATGCCACAAGATTTACAGCATCGTGGTCGTTCTCTTCTTCCTCGCCAAATATGTATATACTATGTACATCATCAATATTCAGACGCCTCAATGTAACCTCTACTGCTCTTGATCCATTCAGAAATGTAACATCCAGATTACGGTCAAATCCGGGAATTGATGAAGCAATCCTGTCATGCAGTTTCTCTGTATCCTGGGTAGTCAGTATGACAATCTTACGACACCTGCAGGCGTCTGGTTTCCGAGACTCCTCATACTTCTCCCGAAGCATATTGATGGCCATTGAATTTGCTCCAAGAATAAGTATGTGGTCATGAAAATAATAATGTACACGTCCTTTCCTGTAGTCATCGGCCCTGTTACTGACAATACTTCCAATGGCAGTAATCAGCATGGCAGTAAAGAATACTGCACCACTTAATGTTATGACAAGCTGAAGGATTACCGGTATTTTCTGTCCATATTTGCTGCTTCCGACAAAGGCACCTGGATCAAGCATCAGTTCTACTATCCTTAAGAAGACATCCTTCTCCATGCTACATCCTGTAAAGCCCCATAACAAAAGGCCACAAACAAGAGTAAAGCCTGCAAGAATTCCTATCTGCCTTATATGGCTGTTTGCAAAAGACCTGTCAAACCAGCGCCAAAAACAGCTCCACACCCTCTTGCAATAACATGATACAACATTTATAATGGATGGTTTATTGTTCATTTCAATTGGTTATAAGTGCAAAATCATATAGTCCACTTCCTGGACAAAAACGGTATCTGCCCGGCACCCCCTTTCCGAACGGAATAAAATAAAAGACGTGGGAGTCTGTACCTTTGCCCATCCCTAGCCCAGGCCTTCGCTGCCCATCTTAGAGGATAAGCAACGTAGCTAGCCCACGTCTGGGATAGTATACAAAATCCCCACGCCAAAGCGCAGTGACTGGATATACATCACAAGTGGACGCCCCGTTGCCGTATCTTCCCTAAGATTCAAGTTTGCGAAGTTTGAGCTAAGAAGATAACGTCAAGTAACGTCTTTCAATATGTCGTTGCCCACCCAACCCGACTATGGGCTAGCTAAGCGAACGCAAATTTAAAAATTATTCTTCATTTTCCTAAATATTTTAATGCAAAGGCCATAGCAACTGCATTATACAATCTTCAGTCATACACCCTGACGGGCACATATCAGGTAACCGCACGGTAATCTGTTCTGTGGAATAGATGTGGCAATGATAGATAAAAGCCCCTGGTGCTCTCTATACCGTATAGAAACAAATAAACAATCAGTGAATGAAAAAGATTTTTGTAATTCTTACGATGCTCTCCATCGCTGCTGCATCGTGCTCACAAAAGAAATTCAAGAAAGGGGAAAAGACCGAAAATATGATTATAGTCATTGACCCTGGGTTTCAGGCAATAGCCGACTCCTGTCTAAGGGAGGGCCTTGGCAAAAACATGGACATAGCTGAAACATGTATTGCAATACAGTAATCAGCACAGGCGAGATAAAGGCCCTTGTAAACCTCGCGCGCAACGGTGATGACGGGAAAATTGAAGAAGCAGAAGAAGATTTCACTGAAAGATGCGAGCCTGGGACAGTAATGCATACTGAGACACTTGCACCGGCACGGCGCAGAAGTTTCTGCTGCAGGAGGCAGAGAGCTGCCAGTGCAGCCATGAATACCGGCAATACGGAGCACATTTGCAGGATTCTTCTCTGCTGACAGCCACGGAATACAGTATAATCTGTGCCATATTACCAACCCGGTCCAAAGAGCATACTATAGAAGCGGAATCCCCGCTTTATTCCGAACTCCTTTCCAGTATAATAGCCATTGTCGAGCTTTATAGTAATTTCATCAAAGACCGGAGATGTAATCTCATACACAGGCTCGGAGGCTTCAAATTTCATCCACATCACCTTCTTCTCCGGAAACTCGCCAACAAAGAGATAGACACAGAAGCACAATGGCTCCATTATATAGGCACAGCTACAACAGAAAAAGTCTCTATAGCCACAAAAGCTACAGAGACCTATCATCGTTAAAATATTCCAGGACAAGCCCAGAATACTATTTGTTCAGCGCCTGGGCAACGTCAACTGCACATGCGACAGTACATCCTACCATAGGGTTGTTGCCTATTCCGAGGAAGCCCATCATCTCAACGTGTGCAGGAACTGAAGAGGAACCTGCGAACTGAGCGTCTGAGTGCATACGTCCCATTGTGTCGGTCATGCCGTATGAAGCTGGACCTGCAGCCATGTTGTCAGGATGAAGGGTACGTCCTGTACCGCCGCCTGATGCAACTGAGAAATATGGCTTGCCTGCAAGTACACGCTCTTTCTTGTATGTACCTGCTACCGGATGCTGGAAACGTGTAGGGTTGGTTGAGTTACCTGTGATAGAGACATCAACACCCTCATGCCACATGATTGCAACACCCTCGCGGACATCGTCTGCACCGTAGCATTTAACCTTTGCACGTGGACCGTCGCTGTAGGCAACCTCGCGTACGACCTTAAGCTCGCCTGTGTAGTAGTCGAACTCTGTCTGTACGTATGTGAATCCGTTGATACGTGATATAATCTGTGCAGCATCTTTTCCAAGGCCGTTCAGGATACAGCGGAGAGGCTCCTTACGTACCTTGTCTGCCTTTGCAGCAATCTTGATTGCACCCTCAGCAGCTGCGAATGACTCGTGTCCTGCAAGGAATGCAAAGCATTTTGTCTCCTCACGGAGAAGCATTGCAGCAAGGTTTCCGTGACCAAGTCCAACCTTACGGTCATCAGCAACTGAACCAGGGATACAGAAAGCCTGGAGACCGATTCCGATAGCCTCGGCTGCCTCAGCAGCTGTCTTGCAGCCTTTCTTGATTGCAATTGCAGAACCTACAACGTAAGCCCATTTTGCATTCTCGAAGCAGATCGGCTGAGTCTCCTCACAAGTGAGGTAAGGGTCAAGACCATACTGCTCGCATATTGCGTTAGCTTCCTCGATATCCTTGATACCGTTTTCGTTAAGTGCAGCGAGGATCTGTTTGATACGGCGATCCTGGCTCTCGAATTTAACTTCTCTAATCATAGTCTTGTCCTCCTGTTATTCGTGACGTGGGTCAATGTATTTAACTGCACCGGCCTCCTTAGTGAAGCGTCCGTAAGATCCGGTTACCTTCTTCAACGCCTCGTTTGCGTCTGTACCTTTCTTGATTTCATCCATGAACTTGCCAAGGTGTACGAACTCATATCCGCAGATCTCGTCATTCTTGTCAAGTGCGAGGGTCTTGATGTAGCCCTCAGCCATCTCAAGATAACGAGGTCCCTTTGCAAGTGTTCCGTAGAGTGTACCTACCTGGCTGCGGAGACCTTTTCCAAGGTCCTCAAGACCTGCTCCGATCATAAGTCCTCCCTCTGAGAATGCAGACTGGGTACGTCCGTAGACGATCTGGAGGAAAAGCTCGCGCATTGCTGTATTGATGGCATCGCACACAAGGTCAGTGTTGAGAGCTTCAAGGATAGTCTTGCCAGGAAGAATCTCTGAAGCCATTGCTGCTGAATGAGTCATACCAGAACATCCGATAGTCTCTACAAGAGCCTCCTGGATGACACCCTCCTTTACATTGAGAGTAAGTTTGCATGCACCCTGCTGAGGAGCACACCAGCCGATACCGTGAGTAAGGCCTGAGATGTCAGTAATCTCTTTTGACTTCACCCATTTTCCCTCTTCAGGAATTGGAGCAGGACCATGATTGGGTCCCTTTTTGACGCAGCACATCTGCTGCACTTCGTGTGAATAAACCATAAACCTTTTAATTATTTTTGTTCTGTTTTTCAAGTTTTAGCGGCATTTCCGGCTAAAGCCGGCAGCCCACCGAAAAATCCGCTGCAAATATAGCAATTTTTCCAGAAGCAGCCCCGTTTTATTCAGAAACTATTTCGGAGCAGCTCCCAAGTTGTCATCCACTGATGCTATAGGTCAAGGAGACCGGTCAGTTCATCTGCACAATGCCCCGGTATTATCACATGATGGTTGCCTATAGGATTCTTGAGGAAATAGTCTGTTGAATCAAGGTTCAAAACCACCTGTGTGCGGCACAGGTCAGACTCGCAAAGATTTCTCAGAAGGCTTCCCTCCTCCGCAAAACAGCGTCCGAGATTGCCTGAAACCTTGAACACAGTCACAGGCCCCTCTGCAACCTTTCCCCTAATGCCGACTCCGATACCGGACTCGAAATGTGTGTCATAGACAAAGCTTTCCACCATATTGAAAGGTATTGTGCAATGTGCAAAGACAACTTCTCCGGTCTCTGGGTTTATCCTCGACGGATTGGCCTGGAATCCGGACACCCCGGCAATTGCATCTGCGATAAGCATTGACAGCAATGTCGGTATATCCCCTTCACAAGAAGATACAATCCCCTCCGAATTAAGCTTTGCAAGGGCAAGGCATCCTGTGTTCCTGACAGCAGTTAGCAGGTCAAAACACCTGAGTGTCAAGCCACTGAGAGAATATTTTGCAACAAGGGCCTTAAGGGCATGATAGATTGCAGTCGCCATCTCTGCTGATGCCTGTACATTCTCAGCTGCAGAGAGAATCTGGCATCCGCACGCCTCCATGACACATTCACGGTCAACGGACACCTTGGCAATCTCCTCAACAAGTTCCTTTATATCAATGTCTATTATTTCTATTCCGGCCTTTTCCTTTACTGCAGCATAGTCTGCAGCACTGGAGATAAGCCAGTCAGACGGCTTGCCGACAACACCGACACGCTTTCCGTAAAGAGTCTTGCGAGCCTTTTCTATCCTGAGGAGGCTTTCCACCCTCGACTTGATATATGACGGATTCCCATGTATGATCTCACCCTTGATGCCGTTCTGCCGCAGGAATGAAAGGATTTCCATGGATGCCGCAAGCGAGTTGCTCTTGCCTGAAGTAAGCAGGTAGACAGGCTGACGGCTTCCGAGCACCTTATGCAGCACAGAGCGGAACACATTTTCAGTACCTCCTGTCCTTACATATATAAGGGACAGGTCATCTGTACCGTAGTCGCCAAAGTCAGCACCCTTGAGAGAATATTCAATGCCAAGGCTGCCGAGGAATTCCGCAGTTACATGCGCTACCGACTGCTCATCATGCAGTTCTGATGTAATTGTGTATATTGATACCATAAGTCATTAGAATTTACGCCCGCAAATATAGGCAATATTAATAAATTTCATGTATGCAGACATGGCAAAAAGTCCCGTCCCGGCATGCGGAAGCAGACTGCATACTCATTCTATAGGCACAGGAACGGCATACAGCCTTCAATTGGCCATTCCCCTGCATCCATCTGTACCATACCACTGCATCGGGACATGAGCACTCACAGAGGACATCTTCCCCTACTGGTACTTTAGCCTGGAGAATGTCCATGTGACTGGCATCAGCCATACAAAGGCAAAAAATCCAGAAAGGGTCTCCAAAAGGGTCCCCCTTTTTGATATATTTTCGTAAAAAATGGTAAATTATGGAACATTTTCACATTCCGCAATAGATTGCACTTCAATAAAATAAGCTACATATCAAGTACTTACAGACTTTGGCGGTAGTACCCCCGTGGGGAATCGAACCCCAACCTTCAGAACCGGAATCTGAAATTCTATCCATTAAACTACGGAGGCGGATGGCATCAATGCTGCTGTTTGGCAGCGATTCTCAGCAATCGGCGGCAAATTTAACATTTTTTATTATTTTTGCCGCACTTTTGGAAATTGTTTTTTGGAAAAGACACCGGCAATTTCTGAAAAATGACATTTTAAAACTTAAATCTGTCTTGCGGGAACAGGCCCATTGCGGCATGGGACCGGAGATGAAAATTTTTGACAAGATGAAAAAAGCTTACGTATTCCCTGGCCAGGGATCGCAATTCCCGGGCATGGCTAAAGACCTCTATGAGAACAATGCTACAGCCAAGGAAATGCTCGAGAAGGCAAATGATGTCCTTGGCTTCAGAATCACTGACATAATGTTCGAGGGGACACCTGAGGACCTGAAGCAGACAAAGGTTACACAGCCGGCAATCTTCCTGCACTCTGTTGTACTTGCAAAATGCTATGATGGCTTCCAGCCAGACATGGTTGCAGGACATTCGCTTGGAGAATTCTCCGCACTCACAGCAGCTGGTGCAATGGATTTCGAGGACGGCCTGAGACTGGTCTCCATCCGTGCACGCGCAATGCAGAAGGCATGTGAAATCAAGCCATCCACAATGGCCGCAATCATAGCCCTGCCTACTGAGAAAGTCGAGGAGATATGCGCTTCATGCAGCGGTGTTGTTGTCCCTGCGAACTACAACTGCGACGGCCAGATCGTAATCTCCGGAGAGATTGAGGCTGTAAACGAGGCTTGCGAAAAATGCAAGGCAGCCGGTGCAAAGAGGGCCTTGGTACTCCCTGTCGGAGGTGCATTCCACTCACCACTCATGGAGCCTGCACGCCTTGAGCTGGCAGAAGGTATCGAAAAGGCAATCCTCAAGACCCCTGTCTGCCCTGTATACCAGAATGTGACAGCACTTCCGTCAACCGACCCTGCAGAAATCAAGAAGAACCTCCTGACCCAGCTGACTTCACCTGTAAGATGGACACAGACTGTGAAGAACATGGTTGCAGACGGAGCCGGATATTTCATGGAAATAGGCCCGGGAACTGTCCTCCAGGGACTTGTAAAGAAAATTGCAGGTCCAGATGTGACAATCGAGGGAATCACAACCCTCTAGCCAGACCCGGCCAAGAACATCACAAGTACAGAAAGGGACTGCCGGACAGCATGGCCAAGTCCCTTTTCTGTTATGGGAACAAACCTGTGACAAATCCCGAAACCGGCCTTATCAATCATAAGCATGTCCCTGCAAGCCACGGCAGACTCACCTCCATTTTTACAGAGAGCATCCCTATGCACATGCTGTCCATTTGTCTTATTAATATTAAGGTACAAGTCCAGGAATTGCCGCATAGCCATGTCAAGGCAAGGAAGCGTCCAAACTTTTCCAACAATATATCCTCCAATTTGTCACCGTCTCAAAATTTTTGACTAAATTTGCGCGGATGTATGTCTCCGTGCTCGGGCACGAATACATACTCCATTAGACAACAAGAATTTACTGAAACAACAAGATAAATTCATAAATTTAAAAAAATTATGGCAAACGAAAAAAAATTTATCACTTGTGACGGTAACTACGCAGCCGCCCACATGGCTTACCTGTTCAGTGAGCATGCTGCAATCTACCCTATCACCCCATCTTCAACAATGGCAGAATATGTTGACGAGTGGGCAGCGCAAGGAAAGAAGAACCTTTTCGGCGAGGTAGTAAAGGTTACCGAAATGCAGAGTGAAGGAGGCGCAGCCGGCGCAGTGCACGGTTCACTCCAGGCTGGGGCACTGACAACGACATTCACCGCATCACAGGGTCTGCTTCTCATGATCCCTAACATGTACAAGATTGCAGGTGAAATGCTTCCATCAGTATTCCACGTTTCCGCACGTGCACTTGCATCACATGCTCTTTCAATCTTCGGAGACCATCAGGATGTAATGGCCTGCCGCCAGACAGGCTTTGCAATGCTCGCATCAGCATCTGTACAGGAAGCTCTGGACATGGCAGCAGTGGCACACCTTTCGACAATCAAGTCAAGCATTCCTTTCATCCACTTCTTCGACGGATTCCGTACTTCACATGAAATCCAGAAAATCGAGCTTATCGACGAGGAGGCACTCAAGGGAATGGTAAGCACCAAGTCACTTGCAAAATTCAGGGCAAAGGCACTTACACCGAATGCTCCTGTTACCCGCGGTACAGCACAGAACGGAGACGTATACTTCCAGGCACGCGAGGCCTGCAACCAGTACTACGACGCTGTTCCTGACGTTGTTGCAAGATACATGGGAGAAATCAGCGAGCTTACCGGAAGGAACTACCGTCCATTCGACTACTACGGAGCCGAGGATGCCGAGAACGTAATCATTGCAATGGGTTCTGTAACTGAGACCATCAAGGAGACTATCGACTACCTCGCCACACAGGGCAAGAAAGCGGGTGTCCTCATCGTAAGACTCTACAGACCATTCTCTGCAAAATATTTCATGAAGGCACTTCCAAAGACTGTCAAGAGGATTGCAGTCCTTGACAGGACAAAGGAGCCAGGTTCACTCGGAGAGCCTCTTCTTCTCGACATCAAGGCAGTGTTCCAGGGCCAGGAGAACGCACCGCTCATCATCGGCGGACGCTACGGACTCTCATCAAAGGACACTACCCCGGCACAGATCGTATCTGTCTACGAGAACCTTGCCCTTGCAGAGCCTAAGGACGGCTTCACAATCGGAATCGTAGATGACGTGACATTCAAGTCACTCCCTCCAAAGGAGGAGATCTCCATCGTAAAGCCAGGCACAACAGAGTGCAAATTCTATGGACTCGGTTCAGACGGAACTGTAGGAGCCAACAAGAACACCATCAAGATCATCGGTGACCACACTCCTAAGTATTGCCAGGGATATTTCGACTACGATTCAAAGAAATCAGGCGGATACACATGTTCACACCTCAGGTTCGGCGACACCCCTATCAAGGCCCCTTACCTTGTGTCCACTCCTGACTTCGTTGCATGCCACGTCCCTTCATACCTTACAAAATATGATGTACTCAAGGGCATCAAGGAGAACGGAACCCTCCTGCTCAACAGCATCTGGGACGAGGAAGAGACCATAAAGAGGATTCCTGACCATGTGAAGTCAGTTATCGGAAAGAAGAACATCACCCTCTATATCATCAACGCTACCAAGATTGCATCTGAAATCGGGCTTGGCGGAAGGACAAATACAATCCTCCAGTCAGCATTCTTCAAGATCACAGGCATCATCCCTTACGAGGATGCAGTGGCATACATGAAGAAAGCTATCGAGAAGAGCTACGGAAAGAAGGGCGAGAATATCGTGAAGATGAACTATGCAGCCGTTGACAGGGGTGGCGAGTACACCAAGGTCAATGTCCCTGCAGACTGGAAGGACATCACTGCAAAATTCGAGAACCCTAACAAGGACAGGCTGGCACCTGAATTTGTAAAGAACATTGCAGATGTTGTCAACGCACAGTGCGGTGATTCACTCCACGTAAGCGCATTCAACGAAATCGTTGACGGAACAATCCCTGCAGGTACAGCAGCATACGAGAAACGCGGTATTGCAGTGAACATTCCTGAGTGGAAGGCAGAGAACTGTATCCAGTGCAACACCTGTGCATTCGTCTGCCCTCACGCAGCAATCCGTCCTTACCTGATGACAGCAGAAGAGGCTGCAGCTGCACCTGCTTCAGTCAAGAAGGCACAGGGCAAGGCTGTATTCAAGGAGTACACATTCACTATGCAGGTATCCCCTGCTGACTGTACAGGATGCGGAAACTGTGCTGATGTATGTCCTGCAAAGGAGAAGGCACTCGTGATGATGCCGGCAGAGACACAGAATCCGGAGCAGGCAAACTTCGACTACCTCCACGCACATGTAGGCTACAAGGACAATGTGCAGCCTAAGACACAGAATGTGAAGAACGCACAGTTCGCACAGCCTCTGTTCGAGTTCTCCGGTGCATGTGCAGGCTGTGGTGAGACACCTTATATCAAGACTATCACACAGCTCTTCGGAGACCACATGATGATTGCCAACGCAACAGGATGTTCTTCAATCTATGGAGCATCATTCCCTGCATCACCATATTGCACTGATGCTCACGGACATGGTCCGGCATGGGCTAACTCACTCTTCGAGGACTTCTGCGAATTCGGTCTCGGTATGAAGCTCGGTTCAGACAGGGCACGCGCTACTGTTGCCAAGCTCATGGAGCAGGGCATCTCATGCACTTGCTGCACAGACGAGATGAAGGGTCTCTTCACCAAGTGGCTTGAGAACCGCAACGATGCAAAGGTTACACGCGAGGTTGCCGACGCACTTGTCCCTCTCATGGAGAACTGCGGTTGCGACACTTGCAAGTCCCTCCTGGAGTACCGGAACTTCATCCCGGCACGCAGCCAGTGGATCATCGGAGGTGACGGTGCAAGCTACGATATCGGATACGGCGGACTTGACCATGTACTTGCTTCCGGCGAGAATGTAAACATCCTCGTACTTGACACTGAGGTATATTCAAATACAGGTGGACAGTCTTCAAAGGCAACTCCTGTAGGAGCTATCGCGAAATTCGCTGCTTCCGGCAAGAAGATCCGCAAGAAAGACCTCGGAATGATGGCAATGAGCTACGGATATGTATATGTAGCACAGGTTGCAATGGGTGCAAGCCCTGCACAGTACTTCAACGCCATCAAGGAAGCTGAGGCATACGACGGACCATCACTTATCATCGCTTACTCTCCATGTATCAACCATGGTCTGAAGGCAGGTATGGGACTTAGCCAGAAAGAGGAGAAACTTGCAGTAGAATGCGGTTACTGGCACCTCTACAGGTACAACCCTGCACTTGAGGGAACAGAGAAGAATCCGTTCTCCCTCGACAGCAAGGAGCCAGACTGGAGCAAATTCCAGGACTTCCTCAAAGGCGAGGTACGTTTTGCTTCACTCTACAAGATGTTCCCTGACAAGGCCGCTGAGCTTCTCCAGAAGACAGAGGAATTTGCAAAGGTACGTCTTGAGACATACAAGCGTCTTGCCAAATAATTTCCGCCCAGGCGGAACTACCATAGAAAAGACCGGGCTGGTACCGGTCTTTTCTTCTATATGAAAGATTCAGCAGGAATCAAAGGAAAAACACTTGAACAGATAATCAGACAAAATGAAAAAGACATTGACAATCATGGCCGCAGGACTTTTGGCATATACAGCAGCTTTGGCACAGCCTGGCATCAGGCTAAAACCGGATGAGACAGTGCTCCTGTATTCCGGTTCAATGACAGAGAACACAGACCCGGTGACCGCAAAGAAAATAACAGCTGCCGGATTCAAGATGAAAGAATCAAACGGACTGACAGGTGCTGAGAACATTCCGGAAAGCGGAAATATCGGCAACATCAATGCAGATGCCCGCTTCGACCTGTATTTTCCAAAGAAGCCGAACGGGCAGATGGTAGTGGTATGTCCAGGAGGTGGATACAGCATTGTTTCATCTTACAATGAAGGCCTCTACGTTGCGGACTGGATGCTTTCCAAAGGCATTACTGTGGCTGTTGTAAAATACCGCCTGCCAAACGGGCACCGTGAAGTTCCTCTCGCAGATGTCCAGAATACATTCAGGTATTGCAGGGAACATGCTGCAGAATGGGGCGTTGACCAGATTGGGGTTATGGGGTTCTCGGCAGGAGGACATCTTGCTGCGACAACCCTTACAATGTATTCCGATGCCGCCACAAGGCCTGATTTCGGTGTCCTCATCTACCCTGTCATATCATTTGACATGAAAATCACGCATAAAGGTACGCATAACCAGCTGATTGGCACAGAAGCAGACATGACAGGACGCAATGGCAGGACATGGGAGGAATGGGACAGGGCATGCCGCCGCTACAAAGCCCTGGAAAAGATATATTCACTTGAGAACCAAGTCTCTCCAGATATGCCGGCGACATTCATAGCCCTATCAAATGATGACAGGACTGTACCGGCGCAAAACAGCATCCTGTTCTATGATGCAATGCTCAGGAACAACGTTCCTGCAGAACTGCATATCTATCCTTCAGGAGGACACGGCTGGGGTTTCAGCAAGGATGAATATGTCGGCAAAGGAAACGACAGGATCGGATATTGCCGGAAAGAGTTTGAATCCTCGCTTGAACGTTGGCTTTCATCAGTCAGATAACACATCACCATAACGTACAATATCAATGGCCTGCATTACAAGCCTTGACATTGGATGATTTTTTGGAAAGACATGGAGATCTATCACGATGCCTGTGTCTTTCCTTTTTTTGTCCTGCATCTCAATTATATTGATATCTGCAGTTCCGATATCATCAGCTATTGATATGTCCAGACCGGGCCTGAGTATCCCGAGTGCAGATATCACATCGCCAGACAGCATGGCTCGAGAGACTGGAGGGAAATATATGCTCAGCCTGTCTTCCTCACCTGAAGAAGGGATGAATGCGGCACTGAGTGAAGAATATGCATCAATGACCATGGAGGCATAATGCCGGAATATCCTGCCGGCCGGGGTTATTTCAAGCCTGCCGTGTGAACGGACAAAAAGCAAAGTCCCGAGGACTCCCTCCAGTTCCCTTATATTCTGGCTCACAGCGGGCTGGCTTATGCCAAGTTCCGAGGCCGCGGCCGTAAAGCTGCCTGTCCGGCATAGCACAAGGAATATCCTCAGCTTGAAATCTTCCATATCGTAAATATTGCGTTGTCATGATGGTACAGTATACATATGCAGGAAAACCATGACATGCTGATTTCCCTGCTCCGGCACCGGGTGCAAAGTTAATAAAGAAACAACAATATATGGCGAAAAGTCAATCTTATACTCTGTCACTTCATGTTTTTTGTATAAATTTGTAGGTTCTACTGTATTTCTGCGTCTAATGGATATACATGCAGAATTATAAGGAATTATTAACTTAAATAATAATGAAAAGGATTTTTGTATTTTTTGCGGCAGTGATTGCTGCAACATCCATGTTCGGGCAGAACCAGCTCCCGAACGACCCTGACGTCAGGAAGGGACAGCTCGAGAACGGGCTTACCTACTACATCAGGCACAACGACAAGCCTGCTGGCCGTGCAGAGTTCTACCTCGCGACCAATGTAGGCGCAATCCAGGAGACACCTGACCAGGACGGCCTTGCGCACTTCCTTGAGCACATGTGCTTCAACGGTACAAAGAATCTTCCCGGAAAGCAGATGCTTGAATATCTCCAGAAGATAGGCGCTGAGTTCGGAAGGAACATCAATGCACAGACAGGTGTGGAGCAGACGACATACATGCTCAACAACATACCTGTGACAAGGGAGGGCATCATTGACACATGTATCCTCATCATGCATGACTATTCACACTTCGTGACATGCGACCCTGTCGAGATTGACAAGGAGCGCGGGGTAATAATAGAGGAGAAGAGGTCAAGGAACACTGCCTCATGGAGGATGTTCGAGAAATCTCTTCCTTACTATTACGGTGATTCAAAATACTCTACCTGCACCCTGATCGGAAGCCAGGAGAACCTGGAGACATTCAGGCCAGAAAGCCTCACAAATTTCTACCACACCTGGTACCGTCCTGACATGCAGGCAGTAATCGTTGTCGGAGACATCGATGTTGACCAGATTGAGGCAAAGATAAGGGAGAGGTTCAGCGACATTCCGGCCGCTGTAAATCCGAAGCAGAAGGAAATGCACAGGATTCCTGACAACGAGGAACCTGTGATAGGGATAATCACTGATCCTGAAGCAACCAACACTGAACTTACAATTTTCTGGAAGAGCGAACCTATGCCGGAGGAGCTTAACAGCACAGACATGGGATTCTTTACAAGTCTACTCGAAGACTATATCTACCTTATAATGAGCGAGAGGTTCAATGACATAACCTCCAGGCCAGGTGCACCGTTCATCAATGCAAGCCTTGGAATCGGGGAGCTATGCGAGACCTGCGAGGCCGTATTCGGAGGTGTAGCCTGCAAGGACGGAGAGGCTATAGCTGCATTCAAGGCATTCCTTACAGAGGTGGAAAAGATGAAGAAATATGGCTTCACAGATGCTGAGGTGCAGCGTGCAAAGGACAACCTCCTCCGTATGTACGAGCAGCAGGTCGAGGGAGCGGAGTCGCGCAAAAACAGCGAGTTCATTGACCTCTACATCAATAACTTCTTCGACAACAAGCCATATATGACACCTGAGGCAGAGAATGAGATTGCCACAATGTTCTGCAGCCAGATAAACGCACAGCTGCTCAACCAGGTGGTTTCACAGATAATACCTTCCAACAATCTCGTCATTGTCTACAAGGCCCCTGAGAAGGATGGGCTTGCACATCCTTCCGAGGCAGACTTCCTTGCAGCGATCGCAGAAGTGGAGGCTTCCGAGATTGAGGCAAATGCAGAGGAGCAGGCTGACGGACAGCTTCTTGACCCTGAGACACTGAAAGGCTCTGCCATAAAGAAAGAGGTGGAAACCATATACGGTGCAACAGAATGGACACTCAAGAATGGTGTCAAGGTTGTTGTCCTCCCTACAGAATACAAGAAGGACCAGGTAATGGTCACAATGAGGATGGAAGGAGGAGAGACCCTTATCCCTACTGAGGACCTTGCCTCATTCGAAGACAATGTATGGACACTGTTCCAGCGCAACACCGGAGTTTCAGAATTCTCATCTTCACAGCTCAGCAAGATGCTGGCCGGCAAATCAGTAAGCGTCTCTCCATATATTTCTTCACTCAGGCATGGATTCACTGCATCAAGCTCTCCAAAGGATCTTGAGACTGCATTCCAGCTGATGTACCTTGAGTTCACCGACCCGAGGTTCGATGCCGATGAGTTCAACATCGGAATGGACCAGATCAAGGCCGTATATCCTAATATCAAGAGCCAGCCGAACTTTATTTTCCAGCAGGAATACACCAGGACAATGTACGGTGATGATCCGAGGATTGTATCAATCTCTGAAGAGGTCATCGGGAATGCCTCGCTTGCAACAATAGAAAGGGTTTACCGCCAGCTGTTCAAGGACGCGGCAGGTGCGACTGTATTCATCGTGGGAAATGTTGACCTTGAGACATTGAAACCGTTGGTAGAGAAATATATAGGTTCGCTTCCTAAGGGCAAGAAAGCGACAAAATATATCAAGGAGAACACCAGCAGGCTGCAGAAGGGCAAGATTGAGAATGTGTTCGAGGCTACGATGCAGACACCGATGAACACTGTGCTCCAGGTATGGTCTGCATATATTCCATACAGCTTCAGGAACCAGGTTGTGCTCAATGCCGCATCATATATCCTTGACATGATATATACGGATACTCTACGTGAGGAAGAAGGCGGCACATACGGTGCCTCTGCATATATAGGTGTACAGAGGATTCCGGAGGAAAGGGCTGTCATCCAGGTATATTTCAACACTAACCCTGACCAGGTGGACAATCTGCGCAAGCTCGCCGTCAAGGGTCTTGAAGACCTTGCAGCCAACGGTCCTACAGAGGAACAGCTGACAAGGACTATCGAGAATTTCAAGAAGAACATCCCAGAAGAACGTATCTCCAACAAGTATTGGATGGAGCAGCTCCAGACTTACTACAGCTATGGAGTTGACGAAGACGCCCTCTATGAGGCTGCAATCGGGGAAATCACTGCAGAGAATATCAAGTCCGCTCTCCAGGAAATCCTTAGCCAGGGCAACTTCATCGAGGTTGTAATGGGGCCCAAGGCAGAATAAGGCTTGACCTTAAGTATATAGAAAATACCCAGTGCATTCAGACACTGGGTATTTTCTATATTGCTCCAAGGCATCTATACCCAATGAATCAGCATACATGGCACGGACAAGGCGTAAGGTTACATAGCCCAAGATTCAACTGACCTTGAAGCCAGACAACATGTTGTGAGGAATGAAGATATTGGTCAAGAATAACTCTTATCCCATTGAAATTTATCGGATTATTGTAAAAACGCCACAGCATTATTGCGATATAAAGATTACGCCGAGAAGCAATTACATCACCGTTCGACAGGGTGAGACCAAGCCCATATTACCCGGCGAGATAACTGGGCATCCTCTATATATCGCCAACGCATCTGTCCGGCTTTTCATGATAACGCCTTTCGATGAGGCTTATGAAGTAAGGTATGCGGTCGGTTATGAGCAGGAGTCCTATCAATCGGAGGCTATTCCTATCCTGTTCCGGAAGGAAGACCATGAAGGCGATACAGAACCGACTTTCACCGTAAAAGAGTATTCCATTCATGGAAATATCCCTGGTACGGTGGAGGGCAATTTCCCTGAGATTTCGAGGGATTCGGAGGATGTTTAATCAATCTCGGTTTAAGGCGGACAGTATCCTTACGCCGGGGTAAGACACACAATATTGCCTGTTTTGCAGGAATAGATGGTTACGCTCTCGCCGATTTGCTTTTGGGCGGCTTTCTTTGCATCTCGCAGTCGGACGAAATGGAGACCGTGACCGTACAACTTGTCTTTGAAGCGATAATTGACGGTGTGAGTTTGGAAACCGTAAGGCTACGACGAGTGTCCGGTCGGGAGGCAAGCAGCATTTCGGCTGCATGGCGGAGAAAATCCTGCCACTCTTTATACAGCATTCTTAACCGCCAGACGGATTCTTTACGTATAAACTTATAAAGAATGGTTATGATACAAGCGACAGAGAACAATTTCGAGGAACTGCTTGCCTCGGGAAAACTGTTAGTGGTAGACTTCGGTGCCGAGTGGTGCGGCCCCTGCAAGGCGTTGGCACCGATAGTGGCGGAGGCAGATGTACCCCCAGAGCGTCGTCGCAATCAAATCCACATCGACGGCCAGCGGTATTA
>JAMPAT010000023.1:8302-57281 GCA_023667095.1 Bacteroidales bacterium | reverse complement strand
ACAAGCAGTATGCTATTTCTGAGAACTACGCCAAGGGGTTCGCGGAGGGTGAAGCGAGGGGGCACCAAGAGGGCTTGGAGGAAGGCCGTCGGGAAAGTGTGCTTGAGCTTGCCAAGGCGATGAAGGCAAAAGGTCTGCCTATGGCTGACATTGCAGACATTACTGGGTTACAAGTCCTTGAAATAGAGAGTTTGTAGATAAATGCACCGTCTCCATAAAAGAATATTGTAATCAATGTTGCAATACCGAAGCTCCCTAAGGCAGATACCGTATATTGAAGCTGAAGGAGACATACGGGTTGAAGTCCTGTCCTGTATGCTCTTCAAGTACTTTGATTGACTTTTCCTTCAGGTTTTTCTTGATGTTTGCATCATTGCGTATGACCTCGATAAGTTCTGGAATCTGCTCAGCCCTTATCATGGTTACACTCGGTTTCAGGATAAAGCTGACAGGCATATAGACTCCATTCCCGGTATTCCTTGCCTCACATCGCATCACTTCACCTTCTGCAGTGTACATCTGTACCTTGAGTATACCCCAGTCTTCTTCAACTACATGGACTGTTGCCTTTAGCTTCATCTTAGGATTGCTCCATTCCAGGACATCGACAAGCTTGTCACCATATTCGTATGTCCCGACAAGTTCAAAGCGGTTCTTGCTGGAAAACTTTTCTCCCCAGTTCGTTGTCTCTCCATATATCAGATCGAAGAGATCAAGCATACCGAAAATGGACATGACATCCTTCTGGACATTCTTTGGAAGCTCGCTGTCACTCCTGACAAGTGTATGGCCGGAATCTTTGGCCTTGCCCTTTGTTACATCCCTCCTGAGCGATACTGTGGCAGAAAAATCATCATTTTCAAGGCAGTACTTGAGCAATGGTCCATACCCTTTCATCGCAACGGCAAATTTTGCGAGACCAAGCATTCCTTTCGGAACCATCTGGGCTACAATAGGGATGTCGTGCGTCGCCATGTCATATGAAATTTCCGCGCTGTAGTTCATATGTTTCTTGCTGTTCATCCTGCTCTGCTCCCATACCTTTGAAAGGACAAATTCACCGGGCTCCATATCATCAGGTATCACGTATGCTGCCGTAAGCATCATTGGCTGTGGCTCCATTATGACATCTTCAATCTTTATTCCCGATTCACTTGCGGCAATCTCCCTGTAGACAGTTGTATATCCAATCCTGGAAAATTCAAGCCTGATGTTTTCATGGGAGTCCGGCAGGTCTATGCTGTAGTTCCCGTTTTCGTCACTGAGGGTTCCAGTACCGCACGACTGGCAGTAGACCATTACATAGTCCCCGGCTGTGAGGACTGTATCGCGCAGGAAGACCCTGCCGCTCAGATGTGCTGCCATTGCATTGAAGGTGAGCAGCAGCAGCGCAGATATGGATATTGTCCGTTTCATTCACTGAATTTGATTATGGCCCGGACTTTCCGGACCTGATTGCCGGCGCTCACTATGCAAATAGTGTACAAATCAATGCTCCCATAGGCATGTATATCTTGACAGCTCCATTCTTGCGAAATGACAGATGCATCTGTACGGTTCCGGACATGAAATTTTCATGGGATATTTTGCTTCCAGGGCCTAAGTATTCGCTAAAGCAATGGTGAGAATAGCTTTATGACAGCCTGTGCCATTTTTTCGTACCATGGCCGATTCTCCCATTGCCATGGTTTTATCTCCTTGCATTCCTTGAGGTCATTCAGGAAAATGTCACGGTTCTGCCGTGCTATGATTTCATCATATATGTAAGCGTTGACCTCATAGTTCAGTTCAAGTGACCTGTAGTCCATATTTGCGGAGCCTACTATTGACAGGTAGTTGTCAGATACCATTGTCTTGGCATGTATAAAGCTGCCTGTCTTCTCATATATCTTTATTCCGGCATCCAGGCAGGATTTGTAATAGGCCCTGTTTGCCGGCCCCATATAGAAAAGGTCTGCCTTTTCCGGCATCATTATCCGTACATCAGTGCCTTTCAGGGCAGCTGACTTGAGCGCATGCAGAAGTGGCTCAGGAGGAACAAAATATGGTGTCTGGATATATATGTATTCCTTTGAGTGCTGTACTGTCCATACCGCTCCCATGTGAAGCACTGGCCATTGTGAATCCGGCTCGTCAGGGACAATCTGCACAAGACGGTCATTCTCCTCGAATTCTTCGTGCTCAGGAAAATACGGTGACCAGTCGCCATCTATTACGCCTCCGGATGTGACAAACGAGTTCATGAAGCTGTACTGGAGTCCGGACACTGCATTGCCGGTAATCCTCATGTGCGTGTCCCTCCATCTGTGGAAATAGTCATCGCTTATGTTCATGCCTCCCGTATATCCGACATTCCCGTCTATCACAGCAATCTTCCTGTGGTCCCTGTAATTCAGCTGTGCACTGAGCCTGAACAGATTGAACCTTGGTTCAGTGAACTTTACGACCTCTACTCCTGCGTCTTTCATTTCATTGTAGTAATGCGGGGAAATGTCTATGTTTGCAATATTCTCATAGATGAAGCGGACCTTTACACCCTCGCGCGCCTTCTGCATCAGCAGTTCCTTTATCTTCTTGCTCCCGCAATCCTTGCGGAAATAGAAATATTCCATGTGTATATGGTGCCGCGCATTTCTGATATCTTCTATCAATGCCTCGAATTTCCGCTGGCCGGACGTGATTACTTCCACTGTATTGTCTTCACATACAGTGGTGCCGGTCCCCTTGGCAAGAAGCCTGGAAAGTTCCTGGTATTCTGGCTTTATCTTGTACTCCGTATGCCTGCCGAAAAGGAGCAGCCTGGTCTTTTCATCGGTATGCCTATTGAACATGTCGAGGAATACGGCATGCTTCTTCTGGAAATAGCCTGGCTGTCTCATGTCAAGCCCGAAGATGACATAGAGTATCAGACCGACAACAGGCAGGAGAGCTATTACAAGAATCCATGAAACTTTCCTGCCCGAATCGCTGTTGCTTCCAAGGATGACAAGTGCAGTGCCGCAGATGAGTATTACCAGCAGCAATGAACCGATGTGGGAGAGCAAAGTTGAAAGCATACGGGCAGGCAGTTATTGTGTCAGACAAGCCTTGACAGCAGTGTCGCTGATGTACATGAAAGCACTTCAACCTCTACATAGTCCCCGACCCGATGCCCCGGTGCAGCAAAGACGCAGACCTTGTTGTTGGTTGTCCTTCCGCAGAACTCATTGTCATTCCTCTTTGAAATCCCGTCGATGAGCACCTTGAACCTCTTTCCGACTTCTTTCTCGTTGCTCTTTAGGCTCAGCCTGTTCTGGAGAGCAATAATCTCGTTCAGCCTTGCTGTCTTGACATCTGCCGGGATGTCATCCGGATAGTTGCGTGCAGCGAGCGTCCCAGGCCTTTCTGAATATGCGAACATGAATGCCGAATCAAAGCCGACAGCTTCCATAAGGGTCAGAGTATCCTTGTGGTCTTGTTCAGTCTCTCCGCAGAATCCGGCTATTATGTCTGTAGATATCCCGCAGTCCGGCATGGCCGAGCGGATTTTATCCACCCTTTCAAGATACCATTCCCTTGAATATTTCCTCCGCATCTTTTCCAGCATCACATTGCTTCCTGACTGTACGGGAAGGTGTATGTGCCGGCAGATGTTCCCGTGCCTTGCCATTGTGCAGATGACCTCGTCGCTGATGTCCTTTGGATGCGAGGTGGAGAACCTTATCCTCAGCTCCGGACTTACGGATGCCACCATTTCAAGGAGCTGTGCGAAATTCACGCTCCCATTATCTGCCGCAGGATTCTTCCACAGGTACGAGTCCACATTCTGGCCGAGCAGGTTAACCTCCCTGTATCCATTCTCGAAAACCTCACGCGCTTCATCTACAATGCTGTGAGGGTCACGGCTGCGTTCAGCCCCCCTTGTATACGGTACAACACAATATGAGCAGACATTGTTGCATCCCCTCATTATTGAAATATATGCACTGACCCCGTTCCTGTCCATCCTTACCGGTGATATGTCTGCGTATGTCTCTTCATGTGAGAGCATCACGTTTATCTGCGGATTGTCCGGAGTGATCTCTGATATCAGCTGAGGGAGTGTGCGGTAGGAGTCCGGTCCTGCAACCAGGTCTACATTGTGGCTTTCAAGTAGCTTGTCCTTGAGCCTTTCCGCCATGCATCCCACGATTCCGATGATTACTCCGTCGCGTCTCCTTTTCTGGAGCCTGAACTGTTCGATCCGTCCCCATATCCTCTGCTCGGCATTGTCGCGTATTGAACATGTGTTGGCGAGAATAACTTTCGCCTCATCAATATTGTCTGTCAGTACATATCCGGCATCCTGCATTATCCTGAGGATTACCTCGCTGTCGTTGACATTCATCTGGCATCCGTAGGTCTCTATATATATTTTGGGCCTTGTGCTGTCTGTCAATGGTCTTATGTCCATAGTTGTTACCTCCAAATCTCAATTAATATGCGCAAATATAGTTCTTTTAATCGAATATCTATTTTTTTTGTATCTTTGTAGGTTGTACAGAAAAAATTATGAACAGGAATATTCTATCAAGACTATTTACGGCCGTCCTGTTGGCGGCTGTTTTTACGCTCTCAGGGTGTGTAGACTACAAGAACTTGAAAATCACTTCATTCTCTATTGAGAGAATTGCACCGCAGGGGCTGCGCTCGGTCTCCGGAACAGCGAAAGTAGGTGTCGACAATCCTTCTGCAGCCTTCTCTATATATAACATTGAGGGAGTTGTCAAGAAAAACGCGACAGAGTTTGGCACGTTCTCTGTTAATCCCGTGTCCGTCGCTGAAAAATCCGCCCAGATATGCACCGTGAATGGCACAATGTCCTTGAGCCCTTCGGTGTCAATCCTGGAGGTGCTTTCGGTTGCAGCCTCAATGAGTGTGGATGATTTCACTGTAAGCATCTCATGTACGGTCAAGGCACGTGGAGGAGTTGCAAAGAAAGTGAATTTGAAGGATATACCGGCGAAAGCCATATTGAATAAGCTAAACCAGAAATAATTATGGTAAGAAAGCGTTTGTTTCTGTCCGCAGTAGTCTCTGTCCTTGGCCTTTTGGCCGGCAGGACTGTGTCAGCCCAGGAACCGGAGATACCTGAAGGCTATGAACTTGTTGATTCCCTTGTATATGTACCTTCCGCATCGGTTGATACTTCACTTGCCGGCAAGAATATATTCAAAGAACTGCCGCTTGTCTTGAAGGGGGACGCTGCTGATGTCAGGGTGCATCAGTCCCAGGGAATTGCACTTGCAATGGATGAGCATTTCAGGACAAATGGCTCCAGGACGGTTTCAGGCTACAGGGTCCGGATTTTCTTTGACAACAGGCAGACGGCCAGGGCGGCATCAGAGGCGACACTCAATTCTTTCATTGAAAGACACCGTGATATTGCAGCCTACAGGAGCTATGTGAATCCGTATTTCAAGGTAACAGCCGGTGATTTCAGGACAAAGTCCGAGGCCATGCAGCTTCTTGACCGTATAAAGGGTGAATTCCCGTCAGCATTCATTGTAAAGGAAAACATAAATTATCCGGTGGTGGATAAGGAAAGGCCGGTAATTGTAGATACGGTAAAGGTCTTGAGACCTCTGCCTGAAACCATATTGTAGAAGGTTAAAATTCAATTGGAATGAGCGTACTGAAACAAGAACTTGCACTGAAGCAGACACAGAAGCTGTCTCCTCTTCAGATTCAGACCATCAAGCTTATTGAACTTCCGCAGCAGGAACTTATGCAGCGTGTGAAGAAGGAACTGGAGGAGAATCCGGTACTGGATGAAGACGCAAAGAAGGAACAGGAGGAAGAGGATGACAATTCCGGTGATGTGTCCCTGTCAGACTACAAGGAGGATGACTCTATCCCGAGATACAAGCTTACGGTAAACAACTATGGAAAGGATGAACGTCCGCAGTACAATACATTTTCTGTAAAGGAGAGTTTCACGCAGAGCCTCCTGGAGCAGCTTGGCTTCCGCAGCCTGACGGAGCATCAGCATCAGGTGGCTTCATTTATTGTGGGTAGCCTTGACGATGACGGATATCTGCGCAGGGACATAGAGAGCCTTGTTGATGACCTTGCATTCCGTGCCGGAATAGAGACAGATGAGAAGGAGGTCCTCGCGATGCTTAAGGTAATCCAGGACTTTGAGCCTGCCGGGGTAGGTGCACGTGATCTCAGGGAATGCCTTCTGCTACAGATCCGTCACATGAGACAGACTCCGGAAACAACCAATGCGACACGTATCCTGAATGATTTCTTCCAGGAATTTACAAATAAGCATTTCCAGAAAATCATGTCAAGGATGGGAATCAGCGAGGAGGAGATGAAGGCAGCCATAGGCAAGATCCTGAAGCTGAATCCTGCTCCGGGAGGACAGATAGACGACACGTATACAGACCAGGCACAGCAGATAATTCCTGACTTCATACTTAATCTGGAGGATGGAGAGCTGAAGCTTTCGATGCCACGTTTCTCCATTCCGGAGCTTCGTGTAAACAGAAAATACGCAGATATACTTCTGCAGGCTGCAAACTCTTCGGAGAGGGAGAAGAAAGAGGCCGCAACATTCGTGAAGCAGAAACTTGATTCTGCAAAATGGTTTGTAGAGGCGATAAAGCAGCGTCACAATACCCTGGAGAGTACGATGAAGGCTATCATTGCATATCAGCATGACTATTTCATCGATGGTGATGAGTCGAATCTGAAGCCAATGGTGCTTAAGGATATAGCAGAGAAGACAGGTTTCGACATCTCGACAATATCCCGTGTAGTGAACAGCAAGTATATTGAGACGCATTTCGGGATATATCCGCTCAAATATTTCTTCTCCGAAGGACTGGAGAACCAGGATGGCGAGGAGGTCTCGACACGTGAACTGAAACGTGCCCTGCAGGAATGTGTGGACAATGAGAACAAGCGCAAACCGCTTACGGATGACCAGCTTGTCGAGGAGATGACAAAGAGGGGATATAAGCTGGCACGGCGTACGATTGCCAAATATCGCGATCAGCTCAATATTCCAAAGGCACGGCTGCGCAAGGAACTGTAGCTTGGCGTTGGCCTGACTGAATTGCATTATATCAGAAACGAGGACGGTCCAAGCACGGACCGTCCTCGTCTGTTCAGTGTTCCCATTGAGTTATATCTTTTCTCCGAATGCCAGGTCTCCGGCATCTCCAAGTCCAGGCACTATGTATGAGTGTCCTGTCAGCTCTTCGTCAATTGCAGCCACCCAGAGTGTGACATCATCTCCCATGGATTTTTTCAGATGCTCCACAGCCTCGGCACTTGATATCGGGCATACAAGATGTGTGTGCGATGGCTTGCCTTCCTCGCAGAGCCTCCTGTATGCAATTTCAAGTGATGCTCCTGTGGCAAGCATCGTATCTGCAAGAATCAGGATTTTACCTTCAAGGGCAGGGGTGCTCGCATATTCAATGTTTATATGGAAGCTGTCACCTTTGTCATATTTCCTGTATGCGGCCACAAACGCGTTCTGGGCATTGTCGAAATAGTTCAGTATCCCCTGGTGCAGGGGAAGCCCTGCACGCAGTATCGTCGCAGCGACAATTGTGCTGTCAACAGTGCTCATGTTGGCTATGCCAAGAGGTGTGACGATATGCTTTTCGCTGTAGTCCAGTGTCTTGCTGATTTCGTAGGCGAAAATTTCCCCTAAACGTTCAAGGTTCCTGCGGAAACGCATGCTGTCTTTCTGGATGTCCTTGTCGCGCATCTGGGCGACAAAATTGTTCAGCACACTGTTGCCTTCACCAAGGTTGATGATTTTCATTGCTTTGATTTTAAAGGTTTTCAGCTCCCGATGTGGCAGCTTGTCGAAATGCAAAGGTAGGCAAATTTCTTGGCTGCAAAAAATATTTGTATGCCTTTGCCCGCTAAAATGCAATTAATCCATCACTTTCCCGTGTCAATCATCCTTTCATCTGCAAAACTGTAGTATCTCCCGTCAGCAATGACGACATGGTCTATCAGTGAGATCCCGAATGTCTCAAGGGCCTGGCGCAATGTCTTTGTAAGCTCAATGTCGGCCTTTCCGGGACGAGGATCTCCGGACGGATGGTTATGGGCAATTATTACAGCTGCAGCAAGCGTATCAATGGCTCTCCTTGCCACGAGCTTGATGTCTACAACTGTCTCATGCTGTCCACCGATGCTCAGCTGTTCCATTGATATGATACGGTTGTTGCGTGCAAGGTAGAATATCCAGCATTCCTCGTGCTGAAGTCCTCTCATCTGGGGAATCAGCTCGCGGAATATGTCTTCTGCACTGTGAATTACCGGTTTGCTGCCGTCAGGAGCCTCGCTGCACATGCGTTTGCCAAGTTCCAGTGCAGCGACTATGCCTACTGCCTTTCCAGGTCCGATTCCTTCTGTCCTGCACAGCTGTTCTACGCTCATCCTTGATGCCCTTGTCAGGCTGCCTCCGGCTTCCCTCATAAGCATCTGTGCGATTTCAATTGCATTTCTGCGCTCTGTGCCTGTCCTTAGCAGAATTGCGATAAGCTCTGCATTGCTTAGGGATGATGCTCCCCTGAGCATCATCTTTTCCCGAGGTCTTTCATCGGGACATAAATCCTGTATTTTCATCCTTTCCCCTCCATTCCTTCTGCACAATGTGTTTTTGCCTTCGGGGCAAAGATAGTATAAAAAATGATAGCAGCCGTTCTTGGCCGCTATCATTTTCATTAGGGGAGTCGTCCAGCCTCCATCTGTCTTGTTTATCTATCGGAGTTTCCTTATTCTGCCTTCTCTTCAGCTGTTGCCTCACCGCATTTTTCGTCCTTTTCGACGAATGCAATGATTTCACCTTTGGCAACGTTGTCGCCCTGTCGGCAGCAAGTGGCTACGATGCGTCCGCTGACTGCAGGGACAACATCTACGAGCCCATAATAGGTCTGTACAAAGCTGAGAGCCTTTCCTGCCTCTACCTCTGTGCCTGCAACCGGTGCAGTTGAAGCATCGTCAACATCGACCTGCCAGATAAGCTGTCCCTTTACAGGAGCCTGTACTGGAACTGCATGAGGGTATTTCTCGGCAATGCTCTCTACATCATATTTTGGCATCTCCACAACCGGGCGGGTGATGATGATTGGGGCTCCTGCCTTCTCTTTCATTGCTTCAAGGTCTTTCTGGAAACGCTCCTTTGCAATTCCGCTTTTGTAGTCGCGGTACTGCCTCTCGTGCATTGCAAACTCGAACAGTTCCTCGTCGTCCTCTCCAAAGTCCCAGCCCTCTTCCTTCATCATTGTACGGAACTTGTCAAGCTCATCAGGGAATGCGTCCTGAGGGTTGCCGGTATAGAACTCAAGGCCTTTCTTCTTTGCAAGCTCTACGATTTCAGGTGCCAGCTCACCAGGGAGCTTACCCATCTTGCCGAGAATCATGTTCCATGTGTCCTTGTCTATTGTTGTCCAGCGAGGCTGTCCCTTGAGTATGTTCATAAGGTTCATCAGCGCAGTGTTCTTCACATACTGGCTGAACGGAGTGACAAGTGGCGGGTAGCCGAGGCGTGGCCATACATATTCAACTTCCTGGAACAGCATCACCATGAGCGTGTCAAGTGTCAGTTCTGCCTTGCCCTGTGAACGGAGCGATGCGTTGATTGCACCGTGGAATCCCTTGAGGTCGGCCATCATTGAGCCCATCATTCCTCCAGGAAGTCCGCATCCTACCAGGAGCGAGCTCATGTGTGAGTTGTTAGGGTCAATCCAATAGCCAAGGAATTCATCAATGAATTTCTGTGTAAGGCGGCGTACCTCCATGTAGGCGTTCATGTTCAGGTCCTTGACCTGGAAACCGTCTGCCTTGAGCATCTCGCGGATGGTGATTACGTCCGGGTGTACCTTCCCCCAGCTGAGCGGTTCAACCGCAACATCTAAGTAGTCTGCGCCTGCGCGTGCCACTTCAAGCATTGAGGCTACAGAGAATCCCGGGCCTGTGTGGCCGTGGTACTGTACCTTGATGTGAGGATATTTCTTCTTGATCTGTGAAGTCAGCTGGCCAAGGAAAGTCGGCCTTCCGATTCCTGCCATGTCCTTGAGGCAGATCTCGTCGCATCCGTATTCTACAACCTTGTCAACAATGCCCATGTAGTATTCCACAGTGTGTACCGGTGAGTTGGTTATGGAAAGTGCAACCTGGGAAATCATTCCGCCTTTCTTTGCATATTCTACTGAAAGACGCAGGTTTCTGTGGTCGTTGAGTCCGCAGAATGACCTGGAGATATTTGTCCCCTGCTTGCATTTCACCTTGTACATCAGTTCCCTGACATCTGCAGGTACAGGGTTCATCCTTAGGGCGTTGAGTCCCCTTTCAAGCATGTGTGTCTGGATGCCTGCCTTGTTGAAAGGAGCTGTCCATTCGCGGACTGCCCTGTTCGGGTTCTCACCGAAAAGCAGGTTTACCTGCTCGAATGCACCTCCATTGGTCTCGACCCTGTCGAAACAGCCCATGTCAATGATTGCCGGAGCAACCTCTTTCAGCTGGCTTACTGTCGGTACATATTTGCCCGAAGACTGCCACATATCCCTGTATACCAGGGAAAATTTTATTTCACGTCCCATATTTACAATAATTAATATCTATTTTCAATGTACTTGTGCCTATTCAGACAGGCTGAATGCAGCAAAAATCAAACCTACAAATATAGGAAATGTTCCTGAAAAAACACCAGATATGGGCAGGAAGCTTTATAGGCAAATATTTTTTTTGTCAGAAAAAATGCCATGTTGATGATTTGGCATATTGCTTGCGCACGGCAGTGCCGCCCCGATGGAAAAGTGTTGAAAACTTTATTGCCCGGGGATGAACACTTTAAAGACAACGATATGAAAGATTTACTTAAAGGGAAAGTGGCTGTCGTCACGGGCGGGACACGCGGTATAGGCTATGCCATTGTGAAAAAATATCTTGAGGCAGGTGCAGCTGTCGTGCTTTGCGGTTCAAGGGAGGCCACGGCATTGGAGGCCCTTGAACGTATTAAGGCAGAAATCCCTGGTGCAGAAGTGGATGCGGCATGGCCAGACCTTGCGGACCCGTCAAGTGTCGCCGATGCCTTTGCCGGGATAAAGGAAAAATATGGCCGGCTTGATATTCTGGCAAACAATGCAGGCATTTCTCAGAGCACTTCTCTATATGACTATACGGAAAAGCAGATTGACGATATACTCAATCTCAATGTCAAGGCGGTCTTCAACTGTACCCAGGCGGCTGCAAGGATAATGAGGGAGCAGGGCGGGGGAGCCATTGTCAACACAAGTTCTGTCGTAAGCCTCTATGGCCAGGCTTCGGGATGCGGATATCCTGCATCGAAATTTGCTGTGAACGGGCTTACAAAGTCGCTTGCGAGGGAGCTTGCGCCTGATGGAATACGTGTGAATGCCGTTGCTCCAGGTGTAATCAGGACAGATATGGTGGCGAAACTTCCGGAGCAGATGATAAAGCCAATTGTTGACAAAATTCCAATTGGAAGGATGGGCGAGCCGGAGGATATAGCAAATACTTACGTCTTCCTCTCAAGTGATTATGCTTCATATATCACAGGAGCCGTACTTTCTGTCGATGGAGGGGTTATAATATAAAATATTCGGAGGATAGCTTGCAGGATAAAATATTTTGATTATCTTTGCAGTCCCAAATGAATATGGTGCCCATAGTTCAGTTGGTTAGAGCGTCAGATTGTGGTTCTGAATGTCGTGGGTTCGAATCCCACTGGGCACCCTTCCGAAGTCCTTGAAATCCTTTGATTTTCAGGGACTTTTCTTTTTTGCCAGACGTGGTCCAGCCGGAGGTCTTCAAAGATTTTTCATTATGTGCTGTAAGGTTTTCCCATACAATATTGCGGTAAGCCAAAAGATTCATCATATTGTTGAAATCAGTCCTATGCCAGTCCTATGCGATGCATCTCCCGATGCAGAATGCGTAAGCGGCTGTAGATATATGGTTGCGGTGTAGCGGTGTACAACTTTTCCCGGGATTTTTTGTACACCGGTGTCATTGATGCTGCCTCAGCCTGTGCCGCTATAGGCAGCCATCATCTGTATGCTTCTGTGCGTACATTGAATGTCACAGGAACCTCCACTTCTTCAGTAATCTGGAGGTTGAGTGTGTTGTCAAATGCATCTGTTTTTATATAATGCCCAGTCTCTGCGGGGACTGGCTGAACAATGAAACTGTATCCTGGGCTGCAGAACCACGATTTGCATACGCATGTCCTTTAAAGGACGGCGGATTCTGGACTTTGTTATATATCTTTGCAGGGATTGCTGAAAAAACTGTTGAAAACATGAACGCTGTTGAAAACCCAAGGCTCGGGCTTCTTCTGGTTGCCGTATTGTATACGGTGTTGTGCATGGTGTATTTCCTGCCTGCAGATCTGCCTCACAAGATTGCGCTTCCGCTTCTTTTCCTTTCCGTGGTGTCAGTATGGATGCTGCCTTGGCAGATGCGCCTGGCAATGGCTTTTTCCTGTCTTGGTGACTTGCTTGGCTCCATGCATAGCTTTCCAGGACAGATGGGGGCTTTCACAATTGCACATGTGTCCATGATGATATACTTTGGTGGAAGATTCCGGGATTTCTGCAATCGGGACAGGCGTAACAACGACGATACAATTGATGGGTATGGCGTTTGCTGCCGGAATTCTGTCATGAAAGTGCTTGTGGACCATTATAATATAATCGTGCTGCTGGCTGTAGTCTGTCTTGGAACATTCTCATTCATGACAATAGTACCGGCTGCGCCTGAGGGTTTTCTCCGGTATGGAGTCGCCGGATACTGTGTTGTCATTTCGCTGATGTTCCTTGCAGCCATGCTTCAACGCTGTGCACTGTTCGCTGCAGGGGCTTCGCTGTTTGTCTTTTCGGACATGGTTCTTGGGTGGAACAGGTTTGTCTCTCCGGTTGAATGCTCAGGATACCTTGTCATGGTTCCGTACTATCTTGGACAGCTCCTGCTCTTTGCCGGGGCATTCCGCTCAATGCTGGCTTCCGATAATTGAAGTGTATGCTTCTGTCAGCTGTTTCCTGACGGTCTGGGGAGAGTGGCGGACCAGTGCTGTGGCGCGGGCTGATTCTCCCATGGCCTTGCATGCCTGGAAATCGGAGGACATCTTTTCTATGGCTTCTGCGTATGCTTCCGGATTGTTGTCAGGGACAAGCATCCCTTCTATCCCGTCTTCGAGCATTGAGGATGTCCCGCCTACATCTGTGGCTATGGATGGCATTCCGAGGAGCATTGCTTCGCACAGGCTGTTGGGGCTGTTCTCGATATGGCTTACCTGACAGTAGATGTCTGAGTCCAGCAGCATTTCTGCTACATGCCCTGCATCCTGCCGTCCGGCGAATTGTATTCCCAATTCCATGGAGGAAAGTCCTGTGGCCTTTTCTGATATCCTTACATATTCGTCTGATGCTCCATAGCCTATCACTGTCCAGGAGAAATCAATCCTGCCGTGCCTTCTGAGTGCTGACGCTGTCTTAAGGATATTCTCAAATCCCTTGTACGGGCCTGTTGACAATGTGCTGACAAGCTGTATCCTGCTTCCGAATCCACTTTTGTCCCAAGTGCTTTCGAAGAAAGGCTTTCTCATTATCTCGCCTACGGTGAAGTATTTGCGCCCTGGGTTCATCATTGCTGTCTGCTCCCTGTCCCATGCGGTGCGTCCGAGTATGAATGGTGCACGTGAAAGGATTTCACGTTCCGTGGATGCCCTATGGCAGAACTCGTTGTACATGCGTATTGCAGACTGCTTTGCAAGTTTACGCCTTAAGCTTTCGTGCCTTCTGATTTCTTCTTTGCCAAGTCCGCAGAAGAATTTTCGCGTTATTTCACCGATCAGACCCTGGATTGATATCACCACTGGAATTGCCCTGCCGGAACTGCATATGTATGAGCCTCCTCCTCCGTGTCTCCCATTGCCTGTCATGTCATGGAAACTCCGTCCGCATATCAGTCCGAAACATCTTTCAGTCCCGTGTATGTGTATCAAGTCCGGCTGGCTCTTCTCGATGATGTCACACATTCTTTCGAGTATTGGCTGCTCCTGCCGGATGGGTGGCATCGTGAGGCGTTTTAACCTGAATGCAAGGTATGAAAATGATTTGAACGGGGCTATCGAATAGTATTTGACTCCGTCATGGAGGAATTCCTCCTGCTTCTGTGATGGGGAGAGATATGCTATCTCCAGCTCGATGTCTTGCCTTATGGCCTGTTCGAGGGAGGAATGCCAGCCTCCAGTGACAACATTCCCGTTGTTCCGGGATGCGCTGGAACAAGGGTTGCTCGTGAACCAGAGGACTTTTATCTTGTCTTTCATCTTGTCTTTTTTCGGAATCGCATTTCAAAAATACGTAGAAATCTGCTTTCTGCCAAAATATCAGTGTCCGGCATACGGTGGCAGAGTCAAAAAGAAGAGAGTGCTTCAGCCCCTCTTCTTGCCTGTCCTTCCTTTGCACAATCCGTTCTTTGCCTTTCTTGACAAAGTAAAGAATAATTTTTTCAAATAGCTCAAATAAAAGACAGCAATTCCCATTACCCCGCAATTCACCATGCAGTGGCTGTCGGGACATAAAATGAAAGGCCTGCAAAATCTGCAAGCCTTTCATTTAGTCGGGGTACTGTGACTCGAACACAGGACCCTCTGGTCCCAAACCAGATGCGCTAGCCAACTGCGCCACACCCCGAATGTTTTGTCCCTCACTTTTCGTTTGGGATTGCAAAGGTAGATATCTTTTTTAAAACTGCAAAATTTTTTTGAAAAAATATGGATTTTTTGGAAAATCATTTATGAATGCTGTTGAAATGGAGTTATAGCATGCCTTGTCTCCATACCGGAACCTGTGTTTCCTTCAAGTGTCGTACATCGTATGTTGACTCCGCAGTTAGCAGACAATTGTAATGTCGATTGTTCAAAATCCAAAACTGTTTCTTAACTTTGGTGGAATTTTCGCGAAGATAAGCATGTATGCGGAAATCTGCTGAACCAGAAGCGGTATAAAAATGTTGAATATGATAGATGCAAAAGGAATAGTTAAGTCGTATGGCAGCCTGCAGGTTCTGAAAGGAATAGATTTTTCTGTTGAAAAGTCTGAAGTCGTGTCCATTATGGGCTCTTCAGGGGCAGGCAAGTCGACATTGCTGCATATACTCGGTACATTGTCATCCCCTGACAGCGGTTTCCTGGAGATAGACGGAGTGGATGTCCTTGGGCTTGGAGGCAAGTCCTTGTCAGCATTCCGTAACAGGAAGATTGGCTTTGTGTTTCAGTCGCATCATCTGCTGCCGGAATTCACCTCCCTGGAAAATGTAATGATTCCTGCACTGATAGCCGGGCGTTCTTCAAAGGATGCGCGTGAGACTGCCCTTGGCCTGCTTGACGACATGGGGCTTTCCGTAAGGGTAGGCCATAAGCCGTCAGAGCTTTCCGGCGGTGAGCAGCAGCGTGTTGCAATAGCCCGTGCCCTTGTCAACAATCCGGCAGTGCTGTTTGCAGATGAGCCTTCAGGAAACCTCGACAGCAGGACTAAGGAGGATATACATTCCCTGTTTTTCACATTGCGTGAAAAATATGGACAGACCATAGTGATTGTGACACATGACCCGGCCCTTGCTGCATTATGCGACAGGTCCCTGTTCATGAGGGACGGACTTTTTGTTGAAGAATGACGGACATTTCAGGAGGCAGTGACATGGGGATTTTCCGTTTCAAGAGGTTTTCTGTAAAGAATGAACGTTCCGCCATGAAGGTGAACACGGACGGTGTGCTTCTCGGGGCGGCAATGACAATTCTGCCGTCCGACAGGACTTTCCTTGATGTCGGGACAGGCACAGGGACGATAGCACTCATGGCAGCACAGAGAATTTCAGATCTGCTCGGCGCAGACTGTGAAGGTTGCCCTGAAGCCTATGCTGTAAATACGTGTGGCCTTGACGATGTAAAGATATATGCAATTGACATTGACATGGCATCGGCAGAGGAGGCAGCAGAGAATTTTGAGGCTTCGCCTTGGAGTGGAATGCTTTCTGCCTTGAATGTTCCGCTGGAAGACTATGATGCCTCCGGTTGCGGCCGGCAGGAGGAAGTCCAGGGCAGCTTTGACCTTATCTTTTCCAATCCTCCATATTTCGAAAGTTCGCTGAAGGCCCCTGATGTGAGACGCCGTGCAGCGCGGCATGCCGAGACCATGTCGTACCGTGAGATTCTGGAGTTTTCAAGCAGGCATCTTTCTGAAAATGGGCGTGTCTCGATGGTGCTTCCTGCAGAGACAGAGACAGAACTCGTAAGATATGCGGCTTCATGCGGACTTTATCCGTTCCGCATATTGAGGATAAGGAGTACGCTGCGGAAGCAGCCGTACCGTATTGTTGCAGAATTTGCGCACCGGGGGAGTATCTGTACGGGAAATGTCTTTCAAGGGAAATGCAATGGAATGACAGGGCATTTAAAGGACGATATAATTACAATACAGGATGGAGGGGAATATACAGCCGGGTACCGTAGCCTGACCTCGGGATTTCTTCTCAATTCATAAAAATTCAAGGATTCATTATGGAGACAATATCTAATTCAATAATTGAAATCAGTGTTGCAGAACATGGAGCTGAGCTTCAAGGGATAAGGAAAGACGGACGTGAATATCTCTGGCAGGGGGATCCAAGGTTCTGGGGAAGGCGTTCTCCTGTCCTTTTCCCGATTGTAGGACGCGTATATGACGATGTCTACCGCTATCGTGGGACTGAATATCATCTTGGCCAGCACGGCTTTGCACGTGATATGGATTTTGTGCTTGAGGAGAAAGGGGATGACCGTCTTGTCTATTCCCTGGAATCTTCGGAGGAGACGATGAAGCTGTATCCATACCGTTTCATGCTTCAGATTGACTACAGGCTTGACGGCAATTCTGTTGTTGTGACATGGCGTGTCGAGAACAGGGACCGGGAAAGGATGCATTTCCAGATTGGAGCACATCCTGCGTTCTATTTCCCTGACCAGGACCTGGATTCAGATGAAAGAGGATATTTTTCATTTGACAGCAAGGATGTGCTGAAATATATTTCTCCTGTCGGCAAGGGGTGCATCGGCGGGGAATTGCATGAACTGGAAGTTGACGGGAACGGTATGATGCATCTGGATGTAAGGACTTTCGACTGTGATACCTATATGTTTGAGGGCAGCCAGCTGAAAAAGGTCACCCTGCATGACCGGGCAGGTAATCCTTATGTCAGTGTTGAGTTTGATGCACCGCTTGTTGCCCTGTGGTCACCGACGGCCAAGTATCCCGATTGCCCTTTCGTATGCATAGAGCCATGGTATGGCCGATGTGACAGGTATGGGTATGACGGTGACTTTGCTGACCGTGAGTATATGCAGACTCTTGAGCCGGGGGCAGTGTTTGAGGCAGCTTACCGTATTGTCATTGAGTAGCTTTGCAGCCATGTGGCACGCTTTATTTTCCGAGCGCCTTGATGAAGAACTCCCTGCATTGCCCGCTTGAAATTCCGTATCTGCTGATGGCGCGCAGTCTCCTTTCCGGATCGTGGATTGTCAGGTCGCAGACATAGAGGTTGTCGAGGAGGGACAGGTACAGTGAGGAATACCTTATGTCGAGGTTCATCTGCAGCTCCATGATATAGTCCACAGTCAGGCTGATTTCCTGTTCCGGAAGAACATCCTTGCAGAAGATGTACAGCCCGTATTCGTCAAATCGGCCATAGAATCCGGACCCTACTTTTGCAACCTTGTTCTCTATGATTCTGCGCAGGGGATGTGCGAGACGCCAGTAGTCGTATTCGGCTTGTCCTATGAACCGGCCTTGCTGGAGTCCGTATGCATATCCGCTGCTTATTATCTTCTCATAGTCTTCGTGGTCAATTGGGTACTGCTGTCCTGTTGCCTGACAGGTGGATGGTGCCGGGGCGATCCCTGCCATTTCCATAAGAAGTGCATCCGCCACATTCTTGTTGCTCTCCATAGCGCGTGTCACTTCAATCCCGAGAGAATGGTCCGTTGACTGCAGGTCCGGCCTGTCCTCATTCACAAGGCTGGAGTACCTGTCTCCCAGGAATTTCTCGAGGGTCAGCTTTGCGTATCTCTCAAAAAAGCATGTATCAAATTTTCTGTCCGCCATTTCCCTTTCTTTCTGCTGGCCAGCCTTGCTGGATTATTTCCTGCCGGCAATCCGCCTGATTGTATTTTTCAGAATATGGAATGCAGGAGCTGCCATTGCCCCGTGGTCATATCCGTCAAGCTTGTAGATTTCGGTATCGGGGTGTCCTGTAAGCTTCATCATTCTCCACATATAGGCATTCTCCTCATACCGTCCATACAGCTCCATTTCGCTGTCACCTGTGATTATTATATAAGGTGCGGAGTCCGGACGTACCCAGTATAGCGGTGCAAACTCGTCTATACATGGCTGCAGTTCGGACATGCCTTTCTGCCTTCGGTATGCAAAATGTGTTATGGCCTGTCCGCTGAAAGGGACAAGGGCTGCAATGGAGTCTGCATCAACCCCGTATTTTGTAAGCCATTTCCTGTCAAGCCCTATCATCGACGTAAGGTAGCCTCCAGCGGAATGTCCGGAGACAAAGATCCTGCTGGAGGAGCCTCCGAATTTCTCTATATTCCCGAATGCCCATGCAACAGCTGCAGCTGCATCATCGATGCAGTCTGAAAGTTCGCATTCCGGAAGAAGCCTGTAGTTGACGGCAACCACGATTATCCCGGACTCCTTAAGCTGTTCCGGAATGAATTTCTGACCTCCTGTAAGGCCTCCTCCATGGAACCACACAACAGCCGGTGCACCGGACGCATCCTCTGGATAATAAATGTCAAGCTTGCACCGTTCCCTGGCGTATGGATCTTCTGATGTTGAGTATGGAATGTTACTTTCTGTCCTGTAGTTGCCGGCTGAAAGGCTGATGCCTGCCGCAGAAAGGAAAAGTATGCAGATTAATAGATATTGTCTCATGTCTGTCATTCAATAATATGTCATTCTTAATGCAAAAATGTGTCTTTTTGTCCGTTTTTCCAACAAGCTGGGTTGTTTGTCTGATACAGATTCTGCTTTTATGCTATCTTTGCATGGCTTCTTCACGAAGGAAAACGGTCAAAGTCCACTTTTGGGGATGCCTCTGTAAAAACAATATTGGGGAATGGATACAAAGAACACGATAACACTTGACGACGCGGCAAGGATTTCCGGCCCGACTGCATTCAACATAATGATAAAGCCTGCAGGCTCGCTGTGCAACCTTGACTGCCACTATTGCTACTATCTTGACAAGGCGGAGATCTATGGCGGACGCGAGCCGAGGATGAGCATGGATATGCTGGAGACTGTAATCCGTGAATATATCAAGGCCAATGATGTGCCTGAGGTGACCTTCAACTGGCATGGAGGGGAGCCGCT
The DNA here is from genome assembly GCA_023667095.1 of Bacteroidales bacterium. Lineage (GTDB taxonomy): Bacteria > Bacteroidota > Bacteroidia > Bacteroidales > UBA932 > Cryptobacteroides. The sequence goes on along the minus strand of JAMPAT010000023.1, from coordinate 37,839 downwards.
TGTGCTTGGACTTGACTTCTACCGCAAGGCGATGGAGCTGGAGCGGAAATATGCCGGAGACAAGGTAGTGCACAATACAATCCAGACCAATGGAACCCTGGTTACCGATGAATGGGCGTCATTTTTCAGGGACAATGATTTCCTTGTGGGGATTTCGCTTGACGGGCCTAAGGATATACATGACCGCTACCGTAAGGACAAGGGAGGTGCACCGACATTCGACAAGGTCTTGCGCGGCCTCGAAATCCTGTACCGCTGCGGTGTGGAATACAACACTATGACTACGGTCAATAAGGAAAGCGAGGGCCGAGGGCTGGAGGTATATAAGTTCCTCAAGTCGCTCGGCAGCCGGTATATGCAGTTCATGCCTGTCGTTGAGCATATTAAATATCCGTTGAATGCTGCCGGCAAGGAGATAAAGGGGGCGCGTCCGTTTATTGTGGATCCGGCAGAGGAGGGGGCAAGGATTGCACCATGGTCAGTAAGTTCCATCGCGTACGGGAAATACCTATGCGAAATATTCGACTATTGGGTGTGCAATGATGTAGGACAATATTTTGTCGGCCAGTTCGATGCCGCGCTTGCCTGCTGGTGCGGGGTGATGCCAGGTACATGTGTGTATGCAGAGACCTGTGGGGGCAATTCCATCATTGAGCATAACGGTGACCTTTATCCATGCGACCATTTCGTATACCCTAAGTACCGTCTCGGGAACATAATGTCAGATGACCTGAGGACAATGATGGAGTCGGCTGAGCAGATACGTTTCGGCATCGAAAAGCGTAATTCCCTTCCGAAACGCTGTATACGCTGCAAATGGTTCTTCGCCTGCCATGGGGAATGCCCTAAACACCGTTTCAGCAGGACAGAGACAGGAGAGACCGGCCTGAATGCCCTCTGTGACGGATATACGAAATTCTTCTCCCATGTTGCCCCATATATGGAAAGGATGAAGGAGCTGCTGCTGCAGAAGCAGGCACCTGCCGGAGTTATCCCGTTCGCGAGGATGCGCTTGGGAGTTAAATAGTTATAGACTAATGACCATTGATATGGATGAGAATCAAAATATAGAGTTTAAGGAATCGTGGCGGGACGAGTATCTGAAGTGGATTTGTGGCTTTGCTAATTCTGATGGAGGCAAGTTGTATTTGGGAATACGTGATGATGGGACAGTTTGTGGCGTATCTGATACTAAGCGTCTTATGGAAGATATACCGAACAAGGTGAGAGATGTGTTGGGTATTCTTGTAGATGTAAGACGGTTGCAGGAAGATTCTATGGAATATATAGAAGTCAATGTTGCGCATTATCCATATCCTGTAAATTATAAGGGACACTACTATGTAAGGAGCGGTGCTACAAATCAGGAACTGAAAGGTGCTGCACTTGACAGGTACATGATGCTTTCAATAGGAAAGACATGGGACAGTGTCCCTGTACCGTATATAGATGTTGATGATTTGGATGGTCAGGCATTTGATTCATTCAGGAGATTTGCAAAGAAAAGCGGACGGATGTCAGATGCTGATTTACAGGATGACAATAGTGGACTGCTGGATAAGCTTCGCATGTATGAGGGACATTATCTGAAAAGGGCTGCTGTACTTGCGTTCTATAATGACCCGGAAAAGTTTTTTACGGGAGCTTTTATAAAAATAGGTTATTTCCGTGAGAAGGCTGAACTTATCTATCAAGATGAAGTGCATGGCAATATGTTTTATCAGGTGAACCAGACACTTGATGTCTTGACAACAAAATATCTCCGTGCATTGATAAGCTATGAGGGGCTTCAGAGAATAGAAAAGCTCCCGGTGCCGGCAGAAGCACTTAGGGAATCTCTTCTAAATGCCTGTATACATAAAATGTATGAATCTAACACTCCGGTTCAGATAGCTGTCTATGACGATAGACTTGAGATATATAATATGGCAGTACTTCCGGAAGGTTGGACGATTGATGATTTGCTTGGCCAGCACCGTAGTTGTCCATATAATCCTGATTTGGCTAATGTCTTTTTCAGGGCAGGAGAGATAGAGACTTGGGGAAGAGGCATTCAACGTATCCTTGAATCTTGTAGGGAGGAGGGCTTCCCGGAACCTTGCTTTGAATATAGAGCTGGTGGAATATGGACTATTTTTCACTATGGCGTTGACTATATGGCAGGAATTGCCGGGACAACCGTAAAAACTGACAAGAAAACTGACAAGAAAACTGACAAGAAAACTGACAAGAAAACTGACGAAATATTGTTGGAGTTGATTCGTGATACACCTTCTATTTCAATACGGGAACTTTCAGGACAGACTGGACTTTCTGTCAGTGGAGTCAGATGGAGCCTAAGGAAACTTGCCAAGGAAGAAATACTACGGCGAGTCGGACCGGACAAAGGCGGCTATTGGGAAATCATTCCGAAAAAGATGCGATTTTGAAAAGTTTTTGGAATTGATTCCGAAAACTTTCTATTTTTATGGACTTTTGGGAATCTGTTCCGAAAAATCTTTATATTCCGGACATCATGAAGAATACAAGCATGACAAGATAGTCCTGTAGTTCGTGGCGGAGCATGCGGAGTGCATACTGGATATGTGATGTGACCTGGCGTACAGGAATCCCCATCTTGTCAGAAATCTCATTGTACGTCATGCCGTTGAACCTGTTGGCAATGAAAATCTCGCGTGTCACTGATGGCATGCTGTCAATGCATTTGTGTATAAGTTCCTCAACTTCTGATGCGAACAGTGAATCCGGATTGCAGCTCTGCAGTGAAATGATGTCGTACATCTGCATCCTTGATACTGCATCTCCAATATTCTGCTTTGCAGCTGACTGTATCTGCTGCAGTTTGAGGTAGTCAAGGCATTTGTTGATGATGATGCGGAAAGTATAGGCCTCATAGTTCTCCGTCATTATCTCATCGCGCTTCTCCCACAGGCGTACAAAGCTCTCGTCCACGATGTCCTCCGCTACATGCATATCGTGTACATACGAGTTGGCAATCCTGATGAAAACCGGCCTGCTTCTTTTGAAGAGCAGGCCGAACTTTTCTTCAGTAAGCCGGCCTTTTATGTTGAGATTTGTCTTTGCCATATCATGGGAAGATAGGAATTTGTTGCAAATTTGGACATTTTTATAAAAATATTGAATTTTTTCTGTAAAACTTTTCTCTTCGTTCGTCTATCTATTACATCAAGTGTACCATGAAAGACGAAACACTATATAATTATTTTAACGGACAGGCCACTCCAGAGGAGGTCGGACATATTGCAGAATGGCTGACAGAAGATTCTGCGCACCAGAAGGAATATGATTCTGCGCACATGCTTTTCAACGCCATGGCTTTGCATGAGTCCGGATATGGCGAGAAAAAGGCAGCACCAGTAATTCCTGTGAAGCGGCCTGTGTTCAGGACTTTTGCAAGGATAGCGGCTGCAGTTGCCGTTGTTGCCGGGGCGTGGTATGCAGGAATGTTCATTGAGAAGGAAATAATGTACAGGGACCTGTCCACAAGGATGAGTGCCGTTGAGGTACCTGCTGGACAGAGGATGTCATTGACCTTGTCGGACGGGACTGAAGTCTGCCTGAACGGAGGGTCAAGGCTTGAATATCCTCTTGTCTTCGACAGGAAGACGCGTAGGGTGAATTTGTCGGGAGAGGCTTTCCTGACTGTGAAGCATGATGAGAAGCATCCGTTTGTAGTCGAGACATTCGCGTCGAACGTTGAGGTGCTCGGAACAGAGTTCAATGTCTATGCGGATGAAGAGACGAATTCATTCTCGGCAACATTGCTTAACGGAAAGGTAAGGGTGTCTACATTGGGTGAGGAAAATGACCAGGTTACACTAAGTCCTGACGAGAGGGCGGAATTTATCGACAACCATCTGGTTGTGAGCAAGGTATCTGCCGCAGACTTCGTCAGCTGGGTGGACGGATATGTGAACCTTGGAGGAGCTGATTTCGAGGAACTTATGTGCAGGTTTGAAAATGTCTACGGAGTAGATATCATAATAGACAGGAAAGACAGTCTCGGAGTTGGGTACCAGAGTGGAAAGATAAGGGTGGCTGAAGGTGTTGACTTTGCGCTGCACCTGCTCCAGGAGGCATATGCATTCAGCTATGAGAAGAATCCGGAGACCAATACTATAACCATAAGATAGGCAAAGGCCTGTCAATTGGCAGACATTAACTAAAACCAAGATATTCTTAATATGTCTAAAAAAATTTTAACAGGAGTTGTCAGGATGTTTGCCGCCGTTGTCCTGTTCATGGGTGCCTTCCCGGCTGTCGCAGCCGGACAGGGACTTGTGTCCATCAAGATGACAGACGTGCCTCTTGAGCAGGTTATGCACAGCATAGAGCAGCAGACTGACTATGTGTTTTTGAATAAGGACATTGATGTAAAGCAGAAAGTGAGCATCAATGTTACAGCGAAGAGCGTTGAGGAGACCCTCAAGGTCCTTTTCGCAGGCAAGGATGTGGATTTCAGGATTGAATCCGCGCATATTGTCCTCTTCAGGAAAACTGTAAAATCCGACAGGGGGGGGGCAGCCTACAGACAATACCGTATCAGGTACAGTCATTGACGCTACCGGATATCCTGTAATCGGTGTAGGTGTCCTGATCAAGGGTACAACCGTCGGCACCAGCACTGACCTGGACGGAAAATTCTCTTTCGTCCTTCCCGAGGGCATGGAGAGCTCATCATTGGAGTTTTCCTGTCTCGGCTACACTACAGTTGAACTTCCGATCGGCCTGCGCAGGGTCTTTGATGTGACAATGCAGGACGATGCCATCGTAATGGAGGCAACAGTGGTGACCGCACTCGGTATCAAGCGTTCCGAGAAAGCTCTTTCATATAATGTGCAGCAGGTGAATTCGGATGAACTTCTTGCAAATAAGGATGCAAACTTTGTCAATTCATTGAACGGTAAGGTTGCAGGTCTTGTTATCAATGCATCTTCTTCTGGAGTCGGTGGAGCATCAAAGGTTGTGATGCGTGGACAGAAATCAATTTCCAAATCATCCAATGCCTTATATGTGATTGACGGTGTACCTATGTACACGGCAGCACGCGATGCCGGTACTGAGTTTGATTCCAGGGGTGCAACAGATCCGGTTGCTGATATTAACCCTGAGGATATTGAGTCAATGACTGTACTTACAGGTGCTGCAGCTGCGGCACTTTATGGCTCGGCCGCTGCCAATGGTGCAATTGTCATTAACACGAAAAAGGGACTTGAAGGCAAGACTTCTGTAACGGTTTCAAGCAATACAGAAATTTTCAATCCATTCATACTCCCTAGGTTCCAGAACCGTTACGGGACCGGAGACTATAGCAATTCGGAAGGCTCAACTCTCCGCAGCTGGGGGAATAGGCTGAATGATGCGAATTTTATGGGATATAATCCAGGACGGGATTATTTCCGCATGGGAGTAACCGGAACAGAAAGTGTTTCTCTCTCTACCGGAAATGCAAAAAATCAGACATATCTCTCAGCAGCAGCTGTAAATTCTTTGGGAAATGTCCCGAATAACGGCTATAACCGTTATAATTTTACATTCCGCAATACCACAAAATTCCTGAAAGATAAGATGACGCTTGATGTATCTGCAAGCTATATCATTCAGGATGACTTGAATATGACGAACCAGGGTACATATAACAATCCATTGGTCGGAGCATATCTTTTCCCTCGTGGAAATGACTGGAATGATATCGTCATGTATGAAAGGTATGATGTTACCAGAAAGATATACACGCAATATTGGCCTGTTGGAGATGGAGGTATGACAATGCAGAATCCATATTGGATTAATCATAGGAATCTCCGTCAGAACAGGAAAAACAGATATATGCTATCAGCTGGACTTTCATATGAAATCCTTGACTGGTTGACTCTGTCAGGACGTGTGCGTATAGATAATTCCCATAACAAGTACACGGAAAAGTTCTATGCAACAACAAATACCCAGCTTACCGAAAAATCCAACAATGGTCTTTTCGGTGAGGAAATTTCGGATGACAGACAAGTCTATGCAGATGCACTCCTGGACATAAACAAGACATGGGAAAACTGGAGCTTCCATGCGAATATAGGTGCATCTATTACTGATATGAAGAATGATCTGTTCTCAAATAGGGGAGCAATTGCAGCAGATAACATTCCTAATATCTTCAATGTCTTTGCAATAGATCAGGCAACAATGGTCAAGAAGCAGTCAGGCTGGAGAGAGCAGACACAGTCTGTCTATGCTTCTGCTGAAGTCGGCTTCAAAAGTACATATTACCTTACTTTGACCGGGCGTAATGACTGGCCTTCACAGTTGGCCGGTACACGTTCTACTGTAAAGTCTTATTTCTATCCGTCAGTTGGAGCGTCTGTCGTTCTTTCGCAGATTATCCCAAATATGCCTAAGCAGTTGGAATATGTTAAGTTGAGGGCGTCTTTCGCTTCTGTTGGCTCTTCTTTTGAACGCTGGCTCGCCAATCCTCTGCATGAATGGCCTGATAAAGGTAATTCATGGTCTACAGATACATCTTATCCTGTGAACCTGAAGCCAGAGAGAACTTCTTCATGGGAGGTCGGACTTACAATGAGGTTCCTTGAATGGTTTAACCTGGATGCTACATATTATAGGACCAATACAAGAAACCAGACATTCTTTCCGGAAATTTCAACTGGCTCAGGATATTCTAAGATTCCTATCCAGTCCGGTGATGTCCTTAATGAAGGATTTGAGCTGGCCCTTGGCTTTGACAAGACATGGGGCATATTCAATTGGAGCAGTAATTATACATTCTCAACAAACAGGAACAAAATATTGTCATTGGCTGAGAATGTAGAGAACCCTGTTACAGGAGAATTGCTGAACATACCTTCACTGAATATGGGAGGACTGGGAAATGCCCGATTCCTTCTCAAGACAGGCGGAACATTGGGAGACCTTTATTCACGTGCCGATGTAGTAAGGGATGACAATGGTTGCCTTTTTGTGGACGGCAACGGAGATCTGCTGACAGAGACTTTTGACAATATGGAAGACTATGTCAAGCTGGGCAGCGTGCTCCCTAAGGCCAATATGGCATGGCGCAATGATTTCCGTGTCGGAAATTTCAATTTCGGCTTCATGCTTTCTGCACGTATCGGAGGAGTTGTATTCTCACGCACACAGGCCGTTCTGGATTACTATGGGGTATCGGAAGCAACAGCGATGGCAAGGGACAATGGAATGATGTCCATCAATGGCGGAGATGTCATTGATCCGAATGAATGGTACACCAAAGTCGCTGGCGGTGATGTAATACCGCAGTATTATACATATTCGGCAACAAATGTGCGTTTGCAGGAAGCGTCAATTGGCTATACTTTCCCGCGTAAAATGTTGAATGATGTCTGTGAACTTACCCTGCAGCTTGTTGGACGTAATCTATGGATGATTTACAACAAGGCTCCTTTTGATCCGGAGTCAATAGCGACGACAGGGAACTATTATCAGGGAATTGACTATTTCATGATGCCTAATACACGCAATTTCGGATTCAATCTCAGACTTAAATTCTAAAGGAGAACCATTATGTATATGAACAATATAATAAGGTACTTTGTTCTTGCCGCTGCTTTTGCAGCAGGAGTGGCGTGTACAGGCAACTATCTGAATATAAACAGTAATCCATATGGTGTTACTGATGATGAAATGCAGCGTGACGGATATGCTGTGAGGGCTGCATTGATGGGAATGGCTAATGGAGTAATATCTCCTGATGTGAATACGACACAGTTCACGGAGTGTCTTCTCGGTGGTACTATGGGTGGTTATCTTGCTGATGCCAATAACGGTTGGGCAAATACTATTTCCAATTATAATCCGACAGACAACTGGACTAATGTTCTTATGAAGTCAGACAGGATTATACCTGTAGTCTATTCTAATTATAGGCAGCTGCATCAGGTTACAGATGATCCGGTCCTCTATGCAGTTGCCGATATCATCAAGGTCACTGCAATGCACCGTGTGACAGATACGTATGGCCCTATGCCATATTCAAAGATTGGGCAGCATGGTGAGATTAATGTCCAGTATGATTCTCAGGAGGAGGTATATACCAGGATGTTTGAGGAGCTTGATAACGCAATAGATGTACTGATGCCAAACAGGAGCAATAATTTTTCTGCTTCAGCTGATGTTATCTATGGCGGTAATGTGGAGAAATGGATAAAGTTTGCAAACTCCCTTAAACTTCGTCTGGCAATGAGGATTTCCTATGCCAATCCTGAGTTGTCACGTAAGATGGCGGAATCAGCTGTAAGACATGAAGTAGGGGTTATACGCAATAATGAAGACAACGCAATGTTCTCTTCATGGGGAACTGATGGTAATCCGATTGATAAATCTGTAGAATACAATATGCTGTCCAAGCATAAGGATACAGAAGAAACACCTTGTACGACAGAGGGTGGAGATTCACATGTTGCTGCAGATATCATCTGCTATATGAACGGCTATAACGATCCACGCAGGGAAAAATATTTCACACCGTCTGAATTTTCAGCGGAGGATGGTATCTCAGATATGTATGTAGGTCTCAGACGTTGTATTTCAATACCGAACCATACTGACTTGGGACATAAATTTTCTGGAGTGAAAATAGGCCCTTCTGATGCAGCAAACTGGATGGTGGCAGCAGAAGTTGCTTTCCTCGAAGCTGAAGCTGTCGCTGTTTTTGGCTATGATATGGGGACAAGTGCTGCAGAGGCATATTCAAGAGGTATCCAGCTCTCTTTTGCGCAATGGGGTGTCTCAGGTGCAGACAGCTACATGGAGACGATATCTCAGCCTGCTTCATATTCTGCCCCTGGCATAGAAAGCGGTGCTACAGGTTCAACAATTACAGTTAAATGGGATGATGCCGCTTCTGTAGAAGAAAAGCAGGAACGGATAATTACACAGAAATGGATTGCAAACTGGCTTCTTGGAAATGAGGCTTGGGCTGACTGGAGACGTACAGGATATCCAAGGCTTCTTCCTGGTACCGATACCGGAAACAAGAGTGGTGGAAAGGTTGACAACAAGACAGGTGCACGCAGAATGAAATATCCGACAGACGAAATTTCATCCAATGCTGTTTATTATCAGGATGCTGTAACCAATCTTCTCAATAAGGAGAATACATTGAATACAAAGTCTGGAGATGAGATGGCTACGCGCCTGTGGTTCGACTGTAAGCAGAATAATCCTACTTACCAGAATTAATATGATCAGCTATGAAAATGATGATAAATAATATTTTACGCTCCAATTGTCCGTTTCTGTTTTTAGCAGTGTGTCTCTCTATGGCATATGGGTGTTCAAAATGGACAGAGCCTCAGGTTATAGACCTTGGAAACGGAGCAAAGGTGCCATCAGAAAAATATCTTGAAGATTTACGTGCTTTCAAGGAGTCTGAGCATAAAATTACCATTGTGACAATGAATGGAATTGACACACAGCCGATAAGCCAAAGCCAGCATCTGATGTCAATGCCTGACAGTGCAGATTATATCTGTATACACAATGCGGTCAATCTTTTCCCGTCTATAGCGCAGGAAGTTTCAGAAGTGTATGCTAAAAAGGGAACAAGGACAATCTGTGATGTCGACTATATGCAGATAAGCAATGCATGGCAGGCTATGGAGGATGCCAAGGAAGAAGGTGCTCCAGCCGGTACAGAGGAAGAATTTTGTGCATATATTACAGAAAACACAGAATTGCAGCTATCGTGCTGTGACCAGTATGGCCTTGATGGCATTATGGTGTCATATACCGGCAATACAGTAGGTACAGGTAAGGCCGGTCAGGAGGCATTCATGGCTGCTGTAAACAAATGGAGAGGTAGCCATCCAGGTAAGACTATGATTTTTAGCGGCCTTACACTTAACATATTGGACAGGAATTTCTTTGCTGATTGCCAATATGTAATTTTCCCCGCAGGAACGGAGTACTCGTCAGGAGAGATTACAAGGGTAATGCAGCGTTACTGCAGGATACTTGGAGCAAAGAAGAACAGTGTCATAGTAGAGGTAAATGTGCCATGTGAGGAATATCCTCAGCAGAAAGGGTATGATGCACAGCCGGTAGTTGCTGCACAATGGGTCCTCGAAGCAGATTCAGAGTATGGCCGTGCTGGCATTTGTGTAGATAATATGGCAGATGACTATCTTGTTTCAGGAACTTATGCTATAACACGTAAAGCGATTACTGTAATGAATCCTGCCTTGGGACAGGAACTTAAATGATTTTCGTTATGAAAAATACAATAATAAAATTATTCATCAGTGTTTCAGCTGTACTGCTTTGCATCGGATGCTCAAAAGGCGAAGGAACGCATGATTTTGAAAACAAGGTGTTCATCTCAGCAAATACTTTTGCTGAGCAGTATAGGGTGCAGACTGACGAGAAAGTCAACGAAATGACAGCAGAACTTTCTGTCGCAATGTCTGATTTGGAAAATAAAGATGTAAATGTCACTTTCCGTGTCGCTCCTGAGTTGATTGACCGTTATCGAATGGCATATTATGATGATAACGCAAAACTGCTTCCGGAAAGCAATTATGAGCTACAGTCTTTCTCTGTAAAGATTCCTGCCGGGAGTATTAAGAGCAATTCCTTGAATTGCAGGCTTACAGGCCTTCTTGGACTTGACTATTCTGAGAATTATATTCTTCCGGTTACCATAGAATCAACTGACGGTCCTGCTGTCCTCGAGTCGGCAAGAACCATGTACCTTGTTATCAAGGAGGCTTCCTTGATTAATGTCGTGGCTGACCTTTACAAGAATTGCGCATGGCCGGACTGGAGCGAATTTGATGAAGTTGCAGATATGGAAGAGTTTACAATGGAGGCTCTTGTAAAGGCAACGGCATTCAACAATGACAGCAATATCAATACTATAATGGGCATAGAGGATTTATTCCTTATCCGTGTCGGTGATACAACGATTCCCAAAAACCAGATTCAGATAGCAACCGCAAAGCGTGATGATGTGAATAACACAACGTATAGGAACAATGTCTCAGATCCTGCCTTAAAATTGAATCTTGACCGTTGGTATCATATCGCAGTTACTTTTGACCGCGGCATTGTAAAGGTATATCTTGACGGTAAGATGAAGGCTTCTGGAGATTTCTCTGGTGGAGATATACAATTGAAGTCTGTCAATTTTAAAGTCAAGCATTCAGATGAGTCAGATAATCAGCCTCGTTGTTTCTGGGTGGGCTATTCCTATGATAACGACCGCTCTTTCAATGGTTCAATGGCTGAGGTCAGGATGTGGAACAGGGCCTTGACTGAGGAGGAAATCAACGCACCGAATCATTTCTACAAGATAAATACAAAAGACCCTTCACAGATGGCTGGCCTGGTTGCCTACTGGAAGTTCAATGACAAGAATGGCAGTACTGTAAAGGATTATTCAGGATTTGGAAACGACCTCCAGTCAGCTTCCTCAATTGTATGGAAGGATGTTGAGCTTCCTTTGAAATAAGTGTTGACACCAAAAACTCATAACTATATTATTATGAAATTCAAAAATTTGTTTAAAATTATGGCAGGCTCCGTGCTTGCTTCTGCTCTCCTCATCTCATGTGAGGAAGAGTCTATCAAGCAGAATACCCTTGAGGTTGTTCCTGCTTCTACAATCTCTTTCAAGGCATCAGGCAATGTGCCAGTTGAAATGGTAGTCACTACTGATGCTGATGACTGGGACTTTACTGCTCCAGAATGGATTGAGGCAGCTAAGGAAGGCAATAAGCTTACTGTCAATGCAAAGGACAATACAGAGAGCTCACGCCTTGGCCGTATTTCCTTTACTGCAGGAAATGCAGATAAGGTTTCTGTCTCTGTTCTTCAGGCTTCTGCATCAGGAGTAGAGGTTGAGGCATCTGCAAGACTTGTAGATGTTACTGGCGAGAATGACATCAATGTATCTGTGCCGTCATCATCTCCTGTCTATACAACAACAGTCAAGCTTGTCCTTGATGAGCCGGCAAAGTCTGATATGGAGGTCAAGATTGCATTTGACATGGATTACACAGAAGAGTATTCTTTTGAGCATGACAACATTGAGGTAGAGAATCTTCCGATAGACAAGATCAAGGCAGATGCCTCTTTTGTAATTGCAGAAGGACAGACAGAGTCTGAGTTTGTTACTTTGACCTTTGACTGTACAGACGCTGCAATGCAGACAAACTATCTCGTCTCTGTTGTTGTTGATGAGGATTCTTGCCCGGGCCTTGTTCTTCCTGTGGACGGAAAACGTATCAATTATCTTTTGAAGAAGAAACTTCCAAAGGAGGTGAAGAATGTTGTATACCTTGAGGTCAACAACACTAACCCTCTTAACATGCTTGAGTATATGCTTGAGGATGGCACTCCATTCTTTGATGTTGTAATCCTGTTTGCAGCTAACATCAACTACAGTGCAGAGCAGGATATTGTCTACCTTGCAAACAACCCTAACGTACAGGCTCTTCTTGATGAGACTGATGTCTATATCCAGCCTCTCCGTAATGCCGGTATGGAAGTCCAGCTTGGCTTGCTTCCTAACCATACACCTGCAGGACTTCTTAACCTTTCTGTCAAAGGTGCAGAAATGTTTGCATACGATGTAGCGAGTGCATGTGCAAAATATAAGCTCGACGGAGCGAGCCTTGATGAGGAGTATAAGAGCGGTTCTTCCAACTCAGATCTCCTGAATCCTTCTGCAGGCGGTATGTACCTCTGCTATGAACTCAAGAAGCAGATGAAAGAACTCTGCAGCTGGCCAACACAGGTATCGGTCTTTGATTTTGGATGGTATGACAGAGGCAATGTTGAAGTTGACGGTGTAACCTACACTCCTGGTGATCTTATTGATTTCCATGTGGCCAACTATGGCGGTGCTTCAACTCCATGGACTGGGCAGACACTTAAGAACTGCAGTGGAGTTTCTATTGAATGTAATCTTGGATACAGCAGCATCAACGAAAGTTCAGCACGCCAGTTGAAGGCTGATGGATATGGCTGGTGCATGTGGTTCGCATTCCATCCGCAGGTCGGCGGTGGCCTTTCAAACAATGCGTCACGTATAGATCCTATGATCAAGGCGGCTGCACGTGGTTTCTATGACCAGGAACTTGCCGAGCCAACAGGCTATTATACTAAAATAGGTGAAGGTGAGTACGATTCTACAAGGTACGCACGCTGGGAATAATTAATGAATTGTGGAATCAGCCGGAAAACGGCTGATTCCAGAAAAATAGAAATAATTATGAAAAAATATTTGACTATAGCGGCTGCTTTGCTTGCCTTTGTTGGATGTACAGATACAAAGGTTGAGACTCCGGCCAAACAGGACAAGATTTCTGTCGCTCCTGAATCTTTGACTTATTCAAAGGACGGTGGAGTGCAGCAGGTAATTGTTACAAGTACCGGTGAGTGGGAACTTGTAGCATCTGAGACTTATGACTGGGTCTCATCTGATATCACTAAAGGTGTTGACGGTGATATTGTGACATTTAAGGCAGACGCCAACTATACAGGTTCAGAATTGTCGGCAGTCTATACTTTCAAGACAGGCCTTGCAGAGACAGATCTTCTGATTGTTTCAAAATCAGGTGTTCCTACATTTATGGAACTTGCTTCTGCTTCTGAACTTGAACTTACATACGATGTAGAGCAGGTTGAACTTGTATTCAATACAAATCTGAACTACCGTTCACTCAAGGCATCTGTCTCAGACAATGCAGCAGACTGGATGTCATTCCGTGTTGCACGTGAAGAAGACGGTAATGTTGCCAAGCTGTATTTTACACTCAAGAAGAATGAAGGACGTGAAAACCGTGAAGGTGTAATCACTGTGAGTGCAGATGAGCAGGAGCCTGTTGAAGTACATGTAATCCAGAGGGCACAGCCTGTGATTGTACCAGAGAATAATCAATATGTACTTGGCCTGGAAGGAGGCAATGTAGAAATCAAGGTTGACGCAAATATTGAGTACAGCGTATCAGTCAAGGCGACAGAAGGCGCAGAATGGCTGAAATATAACGGTAAAAAGAATGGCGTAGAAACATTCTCCGCTTCATCTATAGCAGAAGGCAAGAGGTATTCTACTGTTACATTTACAGAGAAGAATCCTATAGAGGGAGTTGAGCCGCTTGTTGTGACTGTTTCCGTAAGGCAGACTCCTCCGGCTTTGATTACTTCTGCTGTTGACTTCACTAAGGCACGTGCATATCCAGTATGGTCACAGGATGCGTTGACTACACTTAGCAGTATTCGTAACTGCTCTTTTGAAGCCCTTGTAAGAGCTGATGATTTCAAGACTTCCGGTTCTCTGTCAACAATTATGGGACGTGAGGGTGAATACCTTCTCCGAATTGGTGACTCCGGCATTCCAAGCAACCGCTTCCAGCTTGCTACGTTTGGCAAGAACTTTACAGATCCAAGCCTGAATCTTGAGACTGATACTTGGTATCATATTGCCGTTACGTTTGACAATGGTAAAAACACCGTATATATCAATGGTGTGGAGATGTGTACAGGTCAGAATGCAAATCCATATATCAATTTGGGAATCCAGCACAATGATGAATCTGGTTATTATGTTCAGCGTTGCTTCTGGGTTGGTTATGCATACGACAGCGCCCGTGACTTTAGAGGCCTTATGTGCGAACTTCGTGTATGGAACAAGACCCTGACTGCAGAAGAGATTAACTCTCCGGATCATTTCTATGGTGTTGACCCTAACTCAGAAGGTCTTCTCGCATACTGGAAACTCAATGAGGGACAGGGACATGAGTTTGAAGACTGCACAGGACATGGAAATACCCTATACGGTGAGACTAATGTTCGTTCGAGCGGTTCATCACAGGTGGGTGACCCAGGTGCAAACTGGGTTGAGGTTTCTCTTCCGGAATAAATCGTTGTTTTAAGGAAAATATCCCTGAAATAATGTAATTTTGCATGGGAATGCCATGGAGTTGATTCCG
Organism: Bacteroidales bacterium; assembly: GCA_023667095.1. Classification (GTDB taxonomy): domain Bacteria; phylum Bacteroidota; class Bacteroidia; order Bacteroidales; family UBA932; genus Cryptobacteroides. The sequence continues at coordinate 22,837 of JAMPAT010000023.1, read as the reverse complement.
GCATTCCCATTTTTTTAAAACTGCATTTATTTATGAAACACTTAAGACATTTATTCCTGCTGGCCATCTCCGTGCTCGGCATTGTCTCGTGCCGTGAGGATATAATCCCGGAAGAACCAGGAGGTGGAACCAAGCCATTCCTTGATGTTGAACAGACTGAGCTTGCCATTGGCCATGAAGGTGGAACTGTATACACCAAGGTAACTGCAAATGGAGGTGTCGCAGTCAATTCAAATGTCCTGTGGTGCTCCGGCAAGTTTGTATCGACGCCAGATTCAGATATAGAACTGAAGTCAGTTGGACCGCGATCCGCATACCTTAAGGTGACAGTTGCTCCCAATGGAAAGATGGAGGAGCGTTCTGCAAAGATTGTCCTTTCAGCTTCAGGATGTGAGGATGTTACGGTTACAGTGCTCCAGGATGCTGCCGAGGCTCCTAAAAGTCCGGACTGTGACCTGCTGACATTCAGGATAGACGAGGCTGTGAACGGCTTTTCGGTTCCAATCAAATTTGATGCAGACGCAAGGACCCTGACCGGAAAATACCTTAAATGGATAGAAAAGGAGAATCCGGAGATGCTCATCCCCACTTTCACTACAAATGGCTACAAGGTCTTTGTCGGCGGTGACGAAGTTGTTTCAGGGACGACTGCCATTTCATTTGCTGATGACTTTGTGCTGACTGTCATGGCGGAAAACGGTGATACCAAGGATTATAGCGTAAGCCTTAACTGCCCTCAGATCAACAGGGAACTGCCATGCCTGCATATAAGGCCAGAAAGGTTGATAAGCGGAAAGACTGAATATGTCCAGACATACATAGAGTTGTTTGACAAGACTCCGGGATCTACCGGAGAAGGCTGGTGGGACAGTGCCGAAAAAGGCAAGATTGAAGTACGTGGACGCGGAAACTCCACTTGGGGCCTCCCGAAGAAGCCTTTCCGCCTTAAGTTTACAGAGGAGTTCAGCCCTATCGGACTTAACCATGCCAAGGAAAAAAGCTGGGTAATCATGTCGCAGGATATGGACAAGTCACTCATCCGCAACTGCATCGCATTTGAATATTCCCGCATACTGTTCAATGCCGCTGAGGGCTGGCATCACGAGAAGGCCCTGAACTTTACTCCTTGCATGCAGCTTATCAACGTCTATTTCACAGGTGACTACTATTATTCGGATACAAGGCAGACCAGTCATCTTGACGGAGAATATTTCGGTGTCTATCAGATGAGTGACCAGATGCAGCGCAAGCCTGGGCGTATCGCCGTAGACAAGCTGAAGGCAGCGGACGGAAGTGACCCGGAGAAGATTACCGGAGGCTATATCATTGAAACAGACCTTCATGAAGGTAACCATTATTCCCCGAGGAAACGTATCCGGATGACATACAAATATCCGGAGGATGATGATTTTGACCAGGCCCAGTACGACTACATAACCAACTTTATCGGAAAGGCTGAGGATGCCCTGTACAGCAGCAATTTCAAGGATCCGGACAACGGCTGGCGCAAGTATATGGATGAGAAGACAATGGCAGACTTCATAATCATCAAGGAACTTGTCGGTGACCTTGACGGCTACACAAGTACATATATGTATAAACGCCGTGGTGTAGACAAGCTTTTCTTCGGGCCTATATGGGACTGTGACAAAGGCTGGAACAATGACAACCGTACTCCGCACTGGGAGTATCCGCCTCTTTCAAGCCTTATGATCAATGCGGGATTCTGGATGCCGAGCTATGTCAATGACGACTGGTTCCAGCATGTCTGGAAAGACGAGACCTTCCGTGCATTTGTGGCGAAACGGTGGGCAGCAAAGAAAGACGAGCTGCTTTCTGCAACCAACAGGCTCCTTGACGAACTCCCTGTCCGTATGTCCAAGGCTGTAGATGCCAATTTCACTGTCTGGAAATATTATTACCAGTACAGTAGCGAGGCAAACATGCCTGCAAAGACATATCCGGAGGAGATAGAGCGTATACGCACATTGACAGAGCAGCGTGCAAGGCTGCTTGACCAGCTGTTCAATAAATAAATGTATAGAGGGTGAGAATTTCTCACCCTCGACTTTTATCCACGTCCGTCCATGCTTTCGACAGATGGGTTTATTGCTGTCACTTCCTGGTTCAGCTGCTGCGCTGTCGGTTCCCCGTCCGGGCCTGTCCTTGATTTCCCGAGACAGGAGTCTGTCATCAGGTCGTCAGGTGTAAGCTGTGTCACTACATGTCCTTTTCTGCGCGAACCTCCTGTATCAGGGGTGCAATTGCAATCCTGCCCTCTGGATTTTCCTTTGTCTTCTGTTGCTTTCATGATATTAATTTTTAATTGTGTTCCTTATCTGCTGTCCCGGTTATACAAATGCTGTTCCGGAATATTCGTCCGAAGAGAATTATAAGACACTGGAAATCTCTTGCCAGGCTGTGTAATTAATAGTATATTTGCATCTTTGTAAAGTAGAATAATTGCTATAGTTATTTTTTGCATATCATGGAGAATAAACTTAAGATCGCGGGGACTCCGCTCCCTGCAATGCCTTGGGAAGACAGGCCTGAAGGCAGCAAGGCAACAATGTGGCGCTATTCAGCCAATCCTGTCATTCCAAGGAACCTGCTTCCGGATTCCAACAGCATATTCAATTCTGCTGTAGTCCCTTTCAACGGAGGCTATGCAGGAGTCTTCCGTGTAGATGACACCAATATAAGGATGACGCTTCATGTCGGCTTCTCGAAGGACGGCCTTAACTGGGAACTTGATCCGGAGACATTGAAATTCGACTGTGACATCCCTGAAGTCAAGGACTGGCTTTACGGCTATGATCCGCGTGTCTGCAAGATTGATGACAAGTACTATGTCACATGGTGCAACGGCTACCATGGACCTACAATCGGAGTGGCATGGACAGATGATTTCAAGACTTTCCATCAGCTGGAGAATGCGTTCCTTCCGTACAACAGGAACGGTGTGATGTTCCCGCGCAAGATAAACGGCAAGTTTGCAATGCTTTCACGTCCGAGCGACACCGGCCACACTCCTTTCGGTGACATATTCTATTCAGAGTCTCCAGACCTTGAATACTGGGGACACCACCGCTTTGTGATGGGACCGTCCGATTTTGAGAAGAGCGCATGGCAGTGCTGCAAGGTAGGCGCAGGGCCTGTCCCTATCGAGACTTCAGAGGGATGGCTGATGTTCTATCACGGTGTACACCGTACATGCCAGGGATATAACTATTCATTCGGTTCCGCTCTCCTTGACCTGGAGCAGCCATGGAAAGTGATTGCACGTACAGGCCCATATCTGCTTCATCCGGAAACAATCTATGAATGTACAGGAGATGTGCCTAACGTATGTTTCCCTTGTGCATCCCTGCATGATCCGGAGACTGGCCGGGTAGCAGTCTACTACGGATGCGCAGACACAGTCGTGGGGCTTGCTTTCGGCTATATCGATGAAATCATAGATTTCACAAAGAAGACAAATATACTCTAATATCTGGAGACAGTCCTGCCGGCAGTGAATAATGGCCGCTGGACTGTCTTCTGTTTTTAATCAGCACTACTATGACCAGAAGAATATTGTCAGCAGCGGTTGCTGCCGTTCTCGGGTGCGTCTCTGTATCCGGTGAGGAACTCACGGGCTATGTCAATCCTTTTGTCGGTACGACCAATTTCGGCACAACCAACCCAGGGGCGGTGTGCCCCAATGGAATGATGAGCGTCTCCCCATTCAATGTTATGGGGTCAGACCTTAATGTCTATGACAAGGACAGCCGCTGGTGGTCAACTCCATATTGTTTTGAGAACAAGTTCTTTACAGGCTTTTCCCATGTAAATCTCAGTGGCGTGGGATGTCCTGAGCTCGGTTCGCTTCTGACCATGGCGACTGCCGGTCCGCTTGAAGTTGACTATCACCTGTATGGCTCTGAATACACAGATGAATCAGCTGCCCCTGGATACTATACATGCACATTGTCTGCATACGGCATAAAGGCTGAGGCTACATCCACAATGCGTTCTTCCATTGAGAGATATACCTTCCCGAAAGGACAGGGGAACATCCTTGTCAACCTTGGTGAAGGACTTACCAACGAGACCGGTGCATGGGTACGCAAGGTCAGCGACACAGAGATTGAGGGAATGCGTCTTCTCGGGACATTCTGCTATAATCCTCAGGCTGTATTTCCGATTTATTTTGTCATGAGGGTCAGCAAGGCTCCGTCCGGGGCAGGCTTCTGGAAAAAACAGCCAAAGATGAAAGGCGTTGAGGCTGAATGGACCCCGGACAATGGAAAATACAAGATATACCGGAAATACGGACGTGAACTTGCCGGCAACGATGTCGGCTACTGGTTCAGTTTCAATACTGAGGAAGGTGAGCAGGTAGAAGTGCAGATGGGTGTGTCGTTTGTCAGCTGTGAAAATGCCCGCATGAACCTTGATGCGGAGCAGGACGGATTCTGTTTTGACCATGTCCGTTCTGAGGCTCAGGCCCAGTGGGAATCTGACCTTTCGCGCATAACGGTGAGCGGAGGCTCACAGAAGCAGAAAGAAGTCTTCTATACAGCTCTTTACCATGCTCTTATACACCCTAATATATTGAATGATGTCAATGGGGAGTATCCGCTTATGGAGAATGACGGTATAGGCCAGGTGCCTGAGGGGGAGAACAGGTACACAGTATTTTCTCTCTGGGATACCTACCGTAACCTTCACCAGCTGATGACACTTGTCTATCCGGAACGTCAGCTGGACATGGTCCGCTCCATGATTGGAATCTATGACGAATGGGGCTGGCTTCCTAAATGGGAACTATACGGACGTGAGACGTTTACAATGGAGGGGGACCCGTCCATACCGGTTATCGCAGATACATGGTTCAAAGGGCTTCGTGACTTTGATATTGAAAAGGCTTATGCCGCTGCTGTCAAGGGAGCAGTCACTCCAGGAGCGCAGAACCTGATGCGTCCAGACATTGATCCATATATAGAAAGGGGATATGTCCCTCTCGGATTCTATGCAGGTGACAATTCCGGTGACAACTCCGTGTCCCATGCACTTGAATACTATATTGCTGACTTCGCCTTGTCTAAGCTTGCATCAGAGCTTGGACATGATGAGGATGCAAAGGTTTTTGCTGAGCGTTCTCTCGGGTACAGGCATTATTACAGCAAGGAGTTCGGCACTTTCCGCCCGATATGCATGGATGGAGAATTCTATTCTCCTTTCAACCCACGTCAGGGTGAGAATTTTGAGGCCGTGCCAGGATTCCATGAGGGCAGTGCGTGGAACTATACTTTCTATGTCCCTCATGATGTAATGGGGCTGGCAAAGCTGATGGGAGGCAGAAAGAATTTTGTGGAGAAGCTGCAGAAGGTGTTTGACGAGGGACTGTATGATCCTGCAAATGAGCCTGATATAGCCTATCCATATCTTTTCAGCTATTTCAAGGGGGAGGAATGGAGAACTCAGAAGATTGTGGCTGAACTGCTTGAAAAATATTACACTACGCGTCCGGACGGAATCCCCGGCAACGATGATACAGGCACAATGTCTGCCTGGGCGATATTCTCGATGATGGGATTCTACCCTGACTGCCCTGGAGTGCCTTACTATACCTTGACTACACCTTCTTTTGACAAGGTGGAAATCAGGCTTGACCCGCGCTGGAGCAATGGCAGGACAAACCTTGTGATTGAGAAGACTGCAGGACAGTACATTAGCCGTACCGTTCTCGGAGGAAAGGCATACAAAGGGTTCAGGGTCAGCCATGAAGATCTAGTGAATGGTGGGACACTCAAATTCACCTGCAGATGACATTTTGAAAATTAAAACACAAAAAAAATGATAAACAGATTTATGAATATTCTCGCAACGGTATCTTCAGCAGCAGCCCTCGTGGCATGCTCAGGAGCATCCGTGGAGGAGAATTTTACCCAATATGTGGATACACATATCGGAACCGGTGGTCACGGGCATGTATTTGTCGGTGCAAATGTACCTTTCGGACTTGTACAGCTTGGTCCGACGAGCATTCCACAGACATGGGACTGGTGCTCAGGATACCATGTAAGTGATTCGACAGTAATCGGATTTTCCCACACACATCTCAGCGGAACCGGTATCGGTGACCTCTTTGACATAACTGTCATGCCTGTTACAGGCGATGTCACGTATGCACGCGGAACTGAGGATGATCCGACATCAGGGCTCTGGTCGTATGCAGACAGGAGCCGCGAGGTCAGTGTGCCGGGATATTACAGTGTTCCGCTTACACGGTATGGCATCACGGCGGAACTGACTGCAACAGCACGTGTCGGCTTCCATAGATATACATTCCCGGCCTCTGAGAATGCTGCAATCGTGTTTGACCTTGAAAACGGCGGATGCTGGGACAAGGCTACCGACACTCATCTTGAGGCGGTCAATGCAGATGGTGAAGCCGTGTCGGATGGCCCCGCGTATGCAATCCGTGGATGGCGTTATTCGACAGGATGGTCAAAGGACCAGAAGATATATTTCTATGCAGAGTTTTCCAGACCGTTTGAGAGCATAGGGATAATCAACCGTACTGGTGTACGTGATGGTGATATGGCCATGGAGATGCCGGGCTATGCGAGACTTGACTTTTCTACATCAGAGGGTGAGCAGGTACTTTTGAAGGTTGCCCTTTCTCCCGTCAGCATGGAAGGCGCAAAGGCCAATATGGCAATGGAACTTCCAGGCTGGGACTTTGATGCAACAGCAAAGGCTGCTGACAAGGCATGGAATGCCGAACTCGGCAAGATACGCATAGAGACTGCTGATGAGATTGCCCGCAAAGTGTTCTACACTGCATTGTACCACACCATGATTGCCCCTTCTGTATTCAACGATGTGGACGGCAGCTACCGTGGTGCTGATGCCAGGAACTATCCGGCGGGAGGATTTACAAACTACACTACATTCTCGCTCTGGGATACATACAGGGCTGCAATGCCTCTGTTCTCGATTATCCATCCGGAAAAGGAGAACGACATTGTCAACACAATGCTCCATATCTACAGACAGCAGGGCAAGCTTCCTGTATGGCACCTCATGGGCTGTGAGACTGACTGTATGGTCGGAAATCCTGGCATCCCTCCTGTTGCCGATGCAATATTGAAGGGATATGACGGATTTGACTACAAGCTTGCGTATGAGGCTATGAAGGCTTCTGCAATGCGTCCGGACAGGGGACAGGACCTCAGGATGAAGTATGGCTACATCCCTTGCGACCTTTTCAATGAGGCAGTCGCATACGATATGGAATATGCCATTGCAGACTGGGCCATCGCACAGGTTGCAGCAAAGTTTGCACAGCAGGAGACTGACCCGGACCTCAAGGCTGCATACGAAAAGGACTATGGATATTTCCTTGAGAGAAGCCATTCCTACAGGAATTTCTTTGACCCGGAGACAGGTTTCATGAGAGGCAAGACTGCAGCCGGAGCATTCCGTGTACCTTTCAATCCTTTCCATTCAGAGCATCGTGCCGATGACTACTGTGAGGGCAATGCATGGCAGTACACATGGCTTGTACCGCATGATTTCGAGGGACTTGTGGACTGCTTCGGCAGCAAGGATGCACTCCTTTCGAAGCTTGACTCCCTTTTCACTGTCTCATCTGTAATTGACGGGGGAGCATCACCGGACATCTCCGGCCTTATCGGACAGTATGCGCATGGCAATGAACCGAGCCACCATATCCTCTATTTCTACACAGTTGCAGGACAGCCATGGAAAACAGCCGAGAAAGTGCGCGAAGTTCTGAACACAATGTATCATGCAGCTCCGGACGGACTTTCTGGCAACGAAGATGTAGGCCAGATGTCTGCGTGGTACATTCTTTCGTCACTCGGATTCTATCAGGTGGAGCCGGCAGGCGGACGCTACTGGTTTGGCTCGCCTCTTTTCGACAAGGCAGAGATAAAGGTTGCCGGAGGGACTTTCAAGGTAGTTGCGGAGAACAATTCCGACAAGAACATCTACATCAAGAGCGTAAAGCTGAACGGCAGGCCATACGACAAGGCCTATATTGATTTTGCCGACATAGCTGCCGGTGGCGAACTGGTATTTGAAATGTCAGCCGTGCCTGTCATGTAGTGCTGGCCAGATTGGCAAGTCGTTGTTTACTAAGAATACGTCATTCTGCACCGGTGCGGAATGACGTATTCCAGTTTTTACTATATGATTAAATCATTTTATTCAAATTTTGCAAGTCGCATAAATGTACGATTATCAATAAGATTTGTGCTTGTAAAACTTAAGTTATTCGACTGCATACAATTTTATGAATTTTCTGATATGGGCAGCATACTTTTCGTGTCTGTGTTCCTTGGCATCATTGAAGATCCCCGTTTTGTCCATTCTGCCTAATATTTCTGCTGTCAATCTGGAATTTTCGTTTTTCAGTATTTTAAGATTATGGACGATACCTATAATAGCATTCCATTTTATGTTCTTAGACCAGAGGAACATCTGCTGTTGCGTTGCCTGCTCCTTAAATTGCAGGTAGGACACTTCAAGCCCATAGCTCCAATGCTTGAACCATTCTGTCTTGTTTGTTGTATTTACGATAGATTGCCTGTTTGGGTAATAAAAATATAAAGGCAATGTTGTTATAGTGGCATTGGGGTTCTTCAGCAGTACTTCGTTCCACCATGGAAAATCTTCATATTTAATTCCCTTTATAAACTTAATGCCGTCTATCAGTTCTTTTTTGAAGCAATGTCTCCATACATACGCCCCCTTTATTCGAGGTGATTCATGTGAGCCTAAATCTTCGGTTACATACTTCAGAATATTTTCCGTATAAGTATATTTTATCTTGTCTATCTTGTATCTCTTGTTATATCTGTATGGCATGATTCCGGCCAATTTTGTTTCAGGTGTCCTGAATATCTTGCGGATCTTTTTTATTATTGTCCTGTATTGCGGGTCTCTTTTCCATGATACTATGTCACTTTGTGTTTTCCTTGCAAGCGCAAGGGCTATTTCACACGTCTGCGGATGGATGAAGTCATCAGAATCCACAAACATTACATATTCGCTGTCAGCATTGGCCATACCGATATTTCTGGCATCACTCAGCCCTCTGTTCTCTTTATTGATGATGATGAACCGCCGGTCCCGGGATGCGAACTCCTCTGCTATTGCAAGTGAACTGTCTGTACTTCCGTCATTGACAAGAATTGCTTTCCAATCGGTAAAAGTTTGGTCTATAATACTTTTAAGACAACGCTCCAGATATAGTTCTACATTGTAGAATGGAATTATAATAGAAATTGATGCCATATTTAAATCTTAAGGTTATACGAATCTTATTATAGATGCATATTACCGGAAAATGTTGCAGTTATTATGGGAAATATTTGATGTATCCTGATTTAATCATGCATGACAAAATCTATGATTATCTGTCTTGTCTTCTCCTGCTGTAATTGGACAGCATCGTCAAGTATGCCTGTATGTATAACCTGTCTGACTACATAAGATACCTTCTCCCTGTCGTCTTCGCCAACCTTACCCAGCTTGCGTGCCAATTTTTTCAATAAATGCCATTTGACATTCCTTGACCATAACGCCATCTGCTCTTCTGTCGCGGATTCCTTGTATTTCAGATAAATGTATTCCAATCCTCTGCACCAGTGCATGAACCAGTCACTTCTGTTTATGGATTTTGTGATGGAGGTCTTGTTCCGGAAATAATAGTATAGCGGAAGGTATGTTATTGTTGTTTTCGGATTGCAGAGGACCACTTCATACCACCACGGCATGTCCTCATACTTGAGACCTTTGATGAAAGGGATGTCCTTTATAAGTTCACGCCTGAAAAGGAATCTCCATACATAGGCTCCCTTTATCCTGGGAAAGGCATGTGAACTCAAGCTTCCTGTTACATATTCCATAGGCCTATCTGTGTATGTGTATCTTAATCTTTCTACATCATACCGTTTCCTGTAATGTAAAGGCATCATTTTCACAAGTGTGCTTTCCGACGGATTGAACAGGAACCTTACAAGCCTTGTGATGTTTGTATAATGGGAATATTTTTTCCAAGACACGATGTCACTTTGTGTCTTTCTTGCAAGCGCAATGGCTATTTCACATGTCTGTGGATGGATGAAGTCATCAGAATCCACAAACATTACATATTCACCGTCAGCATTGGCCATACCGGCATTCCTGGCATCACTCAGCCCTCCGTTCTCCTTATTGATGATGATGAACCGCCGGTCCCGGGATGCAAACTTCTCTGCTATAGCAAGTGAACTGTCAGTACTCCCGTCATTGACAAGAATTGCTTTCCAGTCGGTAAAAGTCTGGTCGATAATACTTTTGAGACAACGCTCCAGATACTGTTCTACATTGTATATTGGAATAATGATAGATATGGCCGTCATATTCGTATACTGTTTTATTGCTCAAACCTTGATTTTTCAGGAAACCGCTCTTCAAATGCTTCGAGAATCCTGTCTCTCATCTTTGTGAACTTCTCTTCACTTAAATGTACATCATTGATACAGCACAGTGCCTTTGACGGATTTTGTATGAATGCGCATATCTTGTCTGCTCCGGCTGTAGCTACTGAAAAATGCTTTTTAGGTATCTTGCTGTCTATTATCAGCCCTTTGTAGAACATATAGTCAAGATATAGATACTGGTTGCAGTTCCTGCTTTCGCGTATAGTCGACAAGGAAGATATTATTTCCCTGCTCATCTTGCCATAGATTTCGTTGCATTCACTTTTAAGCATAGGGGTACAGATATGCTGGGGTCTCAGGAAAAACGGGGAACATCCTTTCCCTGATGCCTTGCGGGCAATCCTGTCGGAATTACGGCATATTTTCTTGTACATCCCGAAAGTAAACAGATGCCAGGAGAAACCGATTACAGGCTTTCCGTTGCGGAAAAAATCGGTCGGCTGGCATTTCCCTACAGGAAATATGTCATCGTTGAAATACAGGAATTCCTCACTCAGTCCGTCAATGTTCTGCAGGTGTGTCTCAATCGGGTTGCAGTTGAATGTCGGGAGACATTCTTCCGGAATTATCTCCTTGTGCAGTACTACCTTGAGATTGTTGCGGTCTGCCCATTCCGGAACCTGGCTTTCATGTGAGACCACGAGATATACATTACGTATGAAAGGCATGTTGACCTCTATTCCACGCAGCAGGTATTTCAAAGTACCCCAGTCGCGGAAACGTTTATCCATTACAGGGACGTTGGTATATTTTTCATAATCCCTTTTCCAGACAGGGTCATTCCCGTCCACGTATGTTATTACTATGTCCATGTTTGTCTGTCCGATGGTTTCTGTCATTGTTGTCATTTGCATAAATCCTTAAGATTTCTGCAAATATAGTATCTTTTGTCTTTTCATCCTTATGGATTTCTGGGGAGCAGGTGCCGCTTCTTCAGTTCTTCCTGCAGGAGTGCACAATTCTTCCATCCGTTCTCCAGGTCGAGGATGTAATGGTGGTGATTTGATATCTGCTGCTCTTTTGGAGGAAGCTGCATGTAGTCTCCATATTCAAGTCTGAGGTATTTGTCATATTCCTTGAAGCATTTGACTTTCAGTCCTTCAAATTCCACTTCTATAAGTTCATCAAACCACGTCCGTTCCATTATGTTTGCCGGGCATGACCATGCCCGCATCTTTGAGGAATTTTCGAACTCTTCTCCCAAATGGCTTAACCTGTTGATGTACCAGCCTGGTGTCCTGTGCAGTAATGTCTTGTATATGAATCTTTTTATCAGGAATCTCGGCTCTCTGGAAGCTGGAAGGTTATTGACATACCACAATCCTCTGTTCAGTTTCTTGTATTGTCTGTATTTCTTTTTCTGGATAACGGGGTCAGCTGACTCTCCATCCAATGGGAAGACATCAATGAATACTCCAAGCGGACAGGTAACTGTATTGGCATATTCTACTATAGTAGTGCCGCTGTCGTACACTTTGGCAAAAGACAGATAATATTGTTCCGTATTTCCGCCATATATCACTTTATATCCTGATGATATGCCTTCTTTGTCTGTCATCGCAATGAACCTTTCGTAATCCGGACGTGGCATGTAGATGTCAATGTCATCATCCCACGGGATTATTCCTTTGTGCCTGATGGCGCCAATCATAGTCCCGTATGCAATTGAATAGCGAAGTCCGTGCTTTCTGCAGAAAGTGTCGTACTCCTTTAATATAAGGACCAGCTTTTCTTTGAATATCCTTGTTTCCTTTTCTGTCATTCCATGTCTAAATTTAAATTTATTTTTTCCAGGTATGAGATTCCCTACGAATATACTTTGTCTATATAATGAACCTCAGCCGCAAAGGCATATTCTCATTTTTTTAAAGTTTTCAAGGCTTCTGTCAATCTGTTGTTTTCCTGAGTGTTCCTTATTGCAATCCTCATATATTGCTTCCCATCGAGTCCTATTTTGCTGCTGCAGTCCCTTGTGAGGATGTTATGCCGCTTCAGCATTGTCAGCACTACTTCATTTGCCGAGAACGGCGGAAGTATTTCGCAGAGAAAATAATTGGCCTGTGTCGGCATGACCCTCAGGAACGGAATCTCTCTCAGCTCATGTTCAAAGCGTTTTCTTTCCGTAATGAATCTTTCGCATGCCTTGGCGTAGTCATTTTCGTATTTGCTGTATATCTGCATGAAATATTCGGCAAATGAGTTTATGTTCCATATAGGAAGTTCTTTCCTGATGCTGTCAATCAGTTTCCTGTCGGATGAGGCCATTATCCCTAATCTCAGTCCGGGCACTCCGGATGAGCTGGAAATACTTTTTATAACGACCAGGTTAGGGTTTGCCTCAAGGATGTCGTCATGCAGCAGGGAAGACGTTTCCCATTCATCGCTGAAATCCACAAAACTTTCATCGACAACGAGCATTATCCCCTTTCCCCTGCACCATGATGCCAGGTAGAGTATGTCTGCCTTAGGGATGAAATTTCCTGACGGGTTATCCGGATTAACCAGAATCAGGCTCTTGATTCCGGTGCCCCCCCCGAAATGTTCCATAATGTCATTTGCTGTGTAACGGAAATCTTCATCCTGTGGAATGAAGGTTACGACATCACGGTCGTTGAGGCGGTTTGGATATTCTTCAAAAGTGGGTCTGATGATACCGGTTTTGGTTGGTAGCTGCTCCATGAGTATCTTTATCAGTTCGGCAGCTCCGTTCCCAGGTATTATGTAGCTCTCGTTGACGCCCCAGCATTTGCTTGCCAGAAGAGTGTTTACTTTCATTCCTGACGGATAGCTTGTCAGAATGGTTTCAAAATTGGATTTAAGTTCTTCTGCCATTCCCCTTGCCGGAAAGTATGGATTTACAAGATAGCAGAAATCCAGCATGTCCGGGAATCTCCAGAATCCTCCAAAGCGTCCATGATATTTTCTCAATATGTCCTTCTCGTCAGCAAACAGGGTTTCAGCTATGTCCAGGTCCTGCTTGTCGTCTATCTCGTACCATTTTTCATTTGTTATGGGCAAGGCTTTCAGCTCGCTGCTGTCCAGGAAAGAAATGATGCGCAGGACATTTTCATAATATTCGTTGTTCCCTACAGCTTTGCAGTATGCTTCCAGGAACGGGACATAACGCATCGATGAAAACTTTTTCGAAAATTTGTATATGTTGATTGTCTTGTAGTAGCAATCTGTTTCAGAGTAGTCGAATGCGCTTTTGGTGATAAAGTTGACAATATTCCTGTTCTCGTCAATCTTGACAACAGTCCCTTCCATCCATGACTCGTATTTTGCCACCAGTGCAAGGTTTGGATGGGGGTTGTCCAGCAGGAGCGTGAACAGGCTGTCATCTAAAATAAGGTCACTCTCAATAAGCAGGGTGTCATCTTCCATGAGCCTGTCTTTTGCCAGGGCAAGGGAATATATGTTATTTGTCCTGTCGTATATAGGATTCTCAATGTATTCTATTCTGATCTTGTCCGCAAAACGGTCACCTATGTATGCCTGCAGCTTTGCACCCTCATATCCGACTACGATTGTTATGCGGTCCAGGCCTAAGCTGCCCAGCTGGTTAAGCATTCTGTCAATTAATGGTATGCCGTTGACCGGTACCATGCATTTGGTATTCTCTTTTGTATATTCACCCAGTCTGCGGCCCATTCCGGCCGCCAATATTATTGCCTGCATACTCTCAAAACTTGATGACAAGGCCAACTTTAATTTGGCATTCTAAAAGAGCTGTTTCAATTTTAGGAGTCAGCTCTAAATTCACAAATTTAGATATAATTTTTATAAAACGGTATAGACGTTAATCCAGACTTCGCCATTTTAGAAATGTTATTTGTAAACTTGCCTGATGCTTAATATTTTGTAATTTCCTGTCATCCTGGAATGGGTGACACATGGACAACCGGCCATCATCATCGGCTATCCATTGGCTTGTAGCATTGGGCTTATTTCGTTTGGCCGCATATTTTGTTTGGTTTCTTTTGTTTGGTTTCTTTTGTTTGGTTTCTTTTGTTTGGTTTCTTTTGTTTGGTTT
>JAMPAT010000023.1:0-8202 GCA_023667095.1 Bacteroidales bacterium | reverse complement strand
CTTTTATTTATGGCATTAACAAGTATTGGGCGTATGTCACGTTATCCGTGGTAACGGGGCTGTGCGTCAAGGCTTTGTGCGCAATACAGGCTTAATGACTTTACTTAAGTTTCGCAAGTGTAAAATTTTATTGACAATTGTGTGTTTATCGTCTCTTTATACAGTTTGCGAAACTTTTTCCCATCGCACAAGTTCTCTACACGTTATCTCCTCCCTGGATCTCTCCGTCCGTCGCGTCCGGCTGGCTAAAGCCCTGCTGCTCCGGCACGTAAGTCCGCTGGACTGTTTCTCCGGGCGTTCGCGTCCTCTCGGCGGAGAGACTTGCTATCGACCTAAAGGTCTCAAAATAATGTCTTTCGCTAATGCGAAACTTGAATAACTTTATCGTGGTCGCCGGCTCCTGGCAGATGAATAGCGACAGAATATCCAATCTGTGCCCAACGGATACAGACATATCATCGGAGCAAAATGCGAGCTGGATAATAAAGGAGTGGATTCATGGACAGCCTAAGAAAGACTGCCAGATGTTGGAATATGACAAAGGGAACGGACAGGGATTGCTTCTCGGCTATGCGTAGAAGAGAGCATGTGATGAATTTTGGGCGACACGTTGACGAAGTCATGAAAAACGTTACGTTGGGGACTATGCCGTTTTTCAATGCTTCGAAAATCAGAGTTTTGCAATTTTGTGTGGTTCCCAATGTCATTTAATGTATTCTGTCTGGAACTACGTCTTTTTTCAATGTGTTGATACCTAATTTGTTACAATTTGGGCTAGTTCCTGATGTACAAAATAGGGTGAGGTTTGGAACCATGCTGTTTCGTAATGTCTTGATTGTCAATGCTCTGCGATTGTGTCTGGTTCCCAATGCCCAAAGAAAAAGTTACGTTGGGAACTTTGTTGTTTTGTAACGCTTTACCACTCAGTTTGTTATGGTTTGTTTTGGTTCCCAATGTCACTCAAAATCGTACATTGGGAACTATGGCGTTTTTCAATATATTGACATTCAGTTGATTATTATTTATCTCGGTTCCCAATGTACAGAATAATGTGACGTTTGAAACTATGCTGTTTCGTAATGTCTTGATTGTCAATGCTCTGCGATTGTGTCTGGTTCCCAATGCCCAAAGAAATGTGACGTTGTGAACTTTGTTGCTTTGTAACGCTTTACTACTCAGTTTGTTATGAGTTGTTCGAGTTCCCAATGTGCGAAAAATAGTTACGTTGGGAACTATGCTGCTTTGCAATGCTTTGCTATTCAGTGTTTTAGTGTTTGTCTTGGTTCCCAATGTCCCCAAATAGTGTATATTGGGAACCTTTTGGAGAAAAATTCTTACATTTGCGGCGGATTATGGTGAGCCATGCGATTGCCGTCGTGATGGCTTGAAAAGGGAACCGGGTGAAAATCCCGGACTGTGCCCGCAGCTGTAAGTCTTATGTGCCGTCCATGTGTAGCAATGTCTTGCTGGACAGGCAACATGCTCTGTGAATTCGATGCCACTGTCTGTGCGAAGGGCGGGAAGGCTCATGGAGGGGACAAGTCAGAAGACCTGCCATAGTCAAGTCCAATCATTGATGCCCGGGGCCAGGTGTCTGCTGAGACGTATTGATAATGTACCTGTCAACTAGATTGATTGCAGTGTACGTGCTGTTTGCATGTGCGGTGCGGACATATATGCCTGGCTCAGGCCAGCCGCTGGCGGCAACTTCTGCAGTGGAGACATTTGCGGACAACTGGTGTGTTGCTGCTGTCTGTAGTCATTCAGTCAGCACTGGCTTCATACCATCACGATTCGCTCAAGAGTCGTCCGCTCATCATCTTTCGGACATTGAACATCCATCTGCAGCATGCCATCCGGTGAATTCCAGTTCATCACGATTCGCTCAAGAGTCGTCCGCTCATCATCTTTCGGACATTGAACATCCATCTGCAGTATGCCATCCGGTGAATTCCAGTTCATCACCATTCGCTCAAGAGTCATCCGTACATCTATCACGTACGGGCAGGAAAATATCACCACCACTATTACGTACTGGTCAGAAAACGGCCAATCATCCGTCAGATGCCAGTCATGAAATGGTTAATCCCTCATCATCTCCAAGAAAGGAAATGGTAAATCAGCCATCATCTTCCAGCCACGGAATGAAGCCAGGAACTGACACACTTCAAGTGGCTATTGTAGCATCGGCACGGAATAGCCCTGTTTCGTCTTCCACCCCGCTCAGGAGAATGCCTTTATCCGGAATTATCCGCTCCGGAGCCAGGAGTCTTGATGAGGTTGTCAAGACATTCGCTGGAATATCAGTGAAAGATTATGGCGGAATCGGAGGACTCAAGACGGTCTCAATCCGTAATCTGGGGTCTCAGCACACGGCTGTCTGCTATGACGGGATTGCAATCTCAGATGCCCAGAACGGCCAGGTGGACATTGGCCGCTTCAATCTTGACAATGTAGGATCTGTCTCTGTATCTATCGGAGGGGCAGAAGATATATTCCGTCCTGCCAGGCATTTTACATCTGCCGGAATCCTTGAAATCCATTCACTCAAGCCGCAGTTTGAACAGGGACATGTTGAAGTTTCGGCAAGGATGACGGCCGGATCTTTCGGGACATATTCCCCATATATCCGTTATTCGCAGAGGATATGTAAAGGGTGGTCAATGACAGCTTCAGCGAATTATCTGTACTCAAGGGGAGAGTACCCGTTTGTCCTGCACAATGGAACGCTGACAACGGACGAAATCCGGTTGAACAGCGATGTGAATTCGTTGAATACGGAAATCAACATTTGCGGCCAGGCTGGAGACAATGGGAGTTTTTCTGCAAAGGCATTATATACAGATTGCGAACGTGGTCTCCCAGGCTCAGTCATACTGTATTCACAGAATCCTACTGAACGTCTGTGGGACAGGAATTTGACAGCTAATGCCAGATATACCGGACAATGGAAAGGACAATGGAAACTTGCTGCCGCTCTTGGATATGTAAGGGCATACAGCCGATATGTAAATACTGATGCCGCATATCAGGTCCCTGAGGATGACCGGTATGTCCAGCAGGAATATTCCGTTTCCATAATTGCGCAATATTCTCCCGTCAAATGTCTGAAACTCGTCCTTGCTGAGGATTTTTTTGTGAATTACCTTGACACGAATCTTCCAGAATGTCCATTCCCGGTGAGATTTACATCTATGACTGCGCTTTCCGCACAGTATTCCCTCAGACGGCTTACCGCAACAGCCGGGCTTGTCGGGACTTACAGCCATGAGACAGTTTCCCGTGGCATCCCGGCCCCGGACAGAATACGTTTCTCACCTCTTGTCAGCATTTCCTATAGGCTGTTGAAAAAAGAGGAACTTCGTATCCGTGCATCATTCAAGGACGGCTACAGGATGCCTACATTCAATGACCTCTACTATGCCAAGGTCGGCAACACATCGCTCTCACCGGAAAAGGCCCTGATGACAAACCTCGGCATCACCTGGGAACACCATCTGCGAAAAGGCTCGTATGAAATGACTGCAGACGTATATTATAATAAGGTAAGGGACAAGATTGTTGCAATACCTACAATGTTTATATGGAAAATGCGTAATGTCGGGCAGGTGCAGATGGCCGGAGCGGACCTGGCTGCCTCTGTCAGCTACATGTTGACAACCTGGCTTTCCCTGGATGCCGGTGCAGGATACTCTTACCAATATGCAGTTGACACGACAGACCCACAGGCCAAGAATTATGGACATCAGATTCCGTATACCCCGCGCCATTCAGGCAGTGTGAGGCTTTGTCTTGAGACTCCATGGGTGAATGTCGGATACACCGCATCGCTGGCAGGGGAGAGGTACACCCTCGCCCAGAATATCCCGATGAACCTTATTGAACCGTATGCAGACCACTGCATTTCAGTCAATCATACGTTTGAAATGGGGCGCAGGCATATCTACAGGCTATATGTAGGGACAGAGGGACTTAACCTCGCAAACCAGAATTACGAAATCATCAGATATTATCCCATGCCTGGCATAAGTTGGCGAGTTACCTTGAAACTGGATATATAAACAACAGATATCATGAAAAATGTCAGATTTATTATTTCTGCGGCATTGGCCGCACTTCTTTTCCTCACATCATGCGAGAAGACTCAGACAAATCCTTCAGAGCCGTCTTTTTCAGGCCTTGTAATCCTGAATGAAGGCAAATGGGGCGACAATAATTCATCCATTGTCGGTTACGACGATGAGACAGGGGCTTTTGCCGATGTTTTCAGCAGCACCAACGGCAAGGGTCTCGGAGACACAGGCCAGGATATTCTTCTCTTTGGTGACGACATCTTTATCGCAGTCAACATGTCACAGATAATTTTCGTGACAGACCGCACTTTCAGGATAAAGAAAGAGATTGTTGCATCAGAAAACGGTGTAAGACTCTCTCCTCGCTATTTTGCAACAGACGGTAAAAAGGTTTACGTGACATATTACGAGGGATATCTCGGGGAAATCGACCCGTCAGACGGCTACAGGGTGCGCACAACTGCTGTCGGCCCTAATCCGGAAGGGGTCGCATATTCCGGAGGAAAGCTCTATGTGGCAAATTCAGGTGGGTATCTCCCTGGTTTCAATAACACAGTTTCAGTCGTGGATGCCGCATCGTTCAAGGAGGTCTCCACTTTCGAAGTCAATGCCAATCCGGCTACGGTAATTGCAAATTCCACAGGTACAGCCTTGTATATCAGCAGTCTCGGTGACTATACCATGGCCTCTCCGATACTCCAGTCTGTCGACCTTGCAACCATGGCGGTCAGTGATACGGGCTATGAAGGTGTGAGCCATGTGGCATACGGCGGCGATGACAAACTGTATGTCCTGTGTGCCGGATATGATGCAGAATGGAATCCTCTGCCAGGTACAATCTATGTCCACGATGCTGCCACAGACAAAAAAGATGGCAAATTTGCCGAAAATATAGAAAAGGCCTACAAGGTTTCCGCAGATGCGGGATATGTATTTGTAACAAGCACGGATTATGTGAACACCGGAGACATATATATATTCAATCAGGCAGGCGAGCAACTTGGCAAATTTGATACACAGGGCTTGAACCCGGGCAAAGGTATTATTGTAAGATAACCATGAGATTTCTCAGAATATTTATCCCTGCTCTTGTCCTCATGCTCAATTCATGCGGAGGAGATGATGACAGGATTGTCTACAATATTACATATTACGCTCCGGAATATGCGGGAGGATTTGACATTGTCGGAATTGAGGGATATAAAAGTCATGTGCTGAGGGTGAAGTCACTATGGCAGGGTGCTGATTCCACCTCAATGGAACTGTTCATTGCTGCGGACGGTGAAAAGCCTCCATACGGTTTCAGGGGACAGGTAATCAATGGGAATGCGGAAAAACTGGCTGTGATGTCATCATCTCACATCGGGATGCTTTCAGCTGTCGGGGCTGCGGGCCGTATTGTGGCGGTCTCCGGGCTGGATTTTGTCAATTCTCCTGAAGTCTCCGCGCGAAGGGACAGTATTATGGAGATTGGGATGGACTCCTCTCCTGACTATGAGGGCCTTTTAGCTGCCGGAACTGACCTTGTCCTGATATATGGCATTGCCTCTGCAAGTCCGATGGAGAAAAAGCTTCAGTCGCTCGGGATTCCATATATATATATAGGTGAATATTTTGAAACTTCTCCTTTAGGAAGGGCGGAATGGATGGTTGCCATGGCTGAGATAGCAGGCTGTGCTGAACATGGGAAAGATGTCTTCAACGGAATTGCGGCCAGGTACAATGCGATAAAGTCCTCACTTGAGGATGTCCCGTCGCGTCCACAGGTTATGCTGAATGCTCCATACGGTGATTCGTGGTTCATGTCCCCGGCAGACGGAGTGATGGCCAGTCTGATATATGATGCTGGAGGAAGCTACATATATAAAGGTGGTGCAGGAAATCGTTCGGTGCCTGTTGACAGGGAAGAAGCTTTCATGCTTGTCTCGGATGCTGACTTCTGGCTGGATACAGGCCATATCTCATCAATGGACCAGCTGAGGGCAGAACTGCCATCTTTCTGTTACGCAGGGTGTGTCGCAGGAGGAAATGTCTATAACAACGACAGGCGGCTTGGTGCCGGTGGAGGGAACGACTACTGGGAATCGGCTCCTGCAATGCCTGATGTCCTTTTGGGTGACCTTGCCAGAATCCTGCACCCTGAACTGATGGATGATTCTATCCTGTATTTCTATAGAAGACTATAGCATGAAACACGTAGCAGATAAAAGGAATAGGCGGAAAACCGTTGTCATGGCCACAGCAATGGTACTTATGATATTTCTTTTTGTTGCCGACCTTTCAACAGGTTCGGCTAAAATACATATCAAGGATATCCTATGTCTACTTTCTGGAGGGGAAATCTCTGCCCAGGCCAGGACAATTGTCCTGGAAATACGTCTTGTGCGTGCGCTTACGGCAATTATGGCTGGCGCAGCAATATCAGTGTGCGGCCTGCTGATGCAGACATTTTTCCGAAATCCTCTCGCTGGCCCTTATGTCCTTGGTGTCAACTCAGGTGCGAGCCTTGGTGCAGCCATCTTTGTCCTCGGGCTACCTTTCATGGCGTCTTCTTCCGCTGCCGGCATGGCTTCAGGTATAGCTGCAAATGTGGCTTCAGATGTGGTCTCGGCCCGCACCGGCATTGTCCTCGCACAGCTCGGACTCGCCGGTGCCGCCTGGGTGGGTGCCGCAGCAGTAATGCTTATAATAGCCTGGGTGAGCCGCAGGACAAGGAATATGATGACCGTACTTGTCCTCGGCATAATGTTCGGCTCCGGTATCGATGCCCTTGTGCAGCTGCTGCAGTATTTCAGTGACGGGGAATCACTTAAATCGTACGTGATCTGGACAATGGGCTCGCTCTCCAGTGTGACTCCTGGACAGCTCCCTCTGCTGTTTACCTCGACATCTGCAGGACTTTTTCTCTCAATTGCAATGGTAAAGCCACTAAATCTTCTGCTCATGGGTGAAGAATATGCAATCTCAATGGGGGTTGACCTGCATAAGACTCGGCTATATATATACATAGTGATAGTGCTGCTCGCAGGGACTGTGACCGCAATGTGCGGCCCCATAGGATTCCTCGGCCTGGCAGTACCGCATATATCCCGTTTTCTTACAGGATCATCTGATCACCGCACTATAATTCCTTGCACAATTATCTGCGGGGCCGTAATCATGCTTCTGTGCGATATGGCTGCCACTTCATTTGCAATACCGGTCAATGTGCTGACGTCACTCCTTGGTGTGCCTATGGTCATCTGGATTGTCCTGAGGAACAGGACCACATTATAATTGATGCTATGATAAAATTTGATAGACTGACGATAGGGTATCGTGACAACATTCTGGTAAAGGGTGCTGAAATTGAGATTGGCCATGCCCGCCTTGTGGCAATGGTGGGCTGCAATGGCTCAGGAAAGAGCACTCTTATCAAGGCTATGGCCGGAATTACGGTTCCCTTTGGAGGCAGAATAATGTATGACGGATGTGATATCCGTTCGTTCAGTGCAGAGAAAAAGGCGCAAATGGTTGCAATTGTCAGTACAGAAAGGGTCCGGATACCAGGTTTCAGCTGCATGGAGGTGGTCTCCATGGGACGCTCTCCATACACAGGATGGACTGGAAGTCTCTCTGTGCATGACCGTGGAGTAGTATGCAGGTCCCTTGATGTTGTTGGCATGGCAGGCTTCGCGGAACGCTCCATGGACACTATGTCTGACGGGGAGTGCCAGAAAATAATGGTCGCAAGGGCACTCGCACAGGAAACTCCGGTGATTCTTCTCGATGAGCCGACAGCCTTTCTTGATTATCCTGGACGCAGGATGATTTCATCCCTGTTGGGAAATATTGCCCATGCGGATGGTGGGAAAACAGTAATATATTCCACGCATGACATAGACCTTGCACTTGAATTCAGTGATGATATCATGATTGTCGCTCCTCCTTGTCTTCACTATGGTCCGGCAAGTGATTCTGCCCTTCGTCAAAGAATGTGGAATGAATTCACAAAGTGATAGAAAATCCTAAATCTCCACGGTTTCTGTAACTCATGTGCTGATAGTGCTTTAGCGTTTCTGTTTCAGAAAGCCGTCAAAAAAAGTTTTCAAAAAAGATTAAAAAAGTTTGGAAGTAAATATAAAAGTCG
>JAMPAT010000022.1 GCA_023667095.1 Bacteroidales bacterium | reverse complement strand
GTCAACAAGTTACAAAAACAGAGCGTGCCAAACAGAAACTTTTTTCTGCCGTTGGGCACGCAGCAAAATTGTATCTAACTGATTGACAAAATTTTACAAATCTGAATAGTTCCCAACGTGACATTATTTTGGACATTGGGAACCACAGCAAATCATACATCACTGGTTACCAATAGGTTACAAAAAGTAGTGTGCCAAGCAGCAAATTATTTCAGCCATTGGGCACGCAGCAAAATTGTATTTGATTGATTAACAATATTTTGCAGATTTGAATAGTTCCCAATGTAACGTTTTCCAGGACATTGGGAACCGTCTAATCAGCAAAAGCATTTATAGAAAACATAATACAGAACAGCAAAGTTCCAGATGCGCTGAAAAAAATTGACACTGGAAACCATAGCATTCATTGATATTGCAATGCACATATACAGGACGAAACGACACGTTTCCCAGCACTGCACTCCAGCAGACGTAAAGTCAAAACCAGACACCAGCTCAGCCTGCAGCTGTATAGGAAGCAGACACTTCTGAATATCCATGGAAGTGCAATCTTTGACAGCAGCTACAGAATGTCATATAGGACTTATCGGCACACGGATTATCTTGGCCTGAGAATACCTGGGATATTCTGTAATAACATCCTCCTATAGCCATATAAATCACAGTAAAGCCAAATCAAGAAATCTATTTCCTGTTTTCGCCATGCTTTACACAATTCTCGATTTTCTCAGTCATTGACAATCTGAAATAGCTCCTGCTGCTCTGGCTCCATGAGAAGCATGACTTTTAAGGGCGTTATGTGTCCGTGGGTTGCGTATGCTATGGCATACATGGTTTTGACGAGTTCCGAGCCTTATCGGTTGTCAAGTCATAGTTGGCCATTTACAGCAACCGCTCAATCTCCTTTTCATCGCGGAAACTACCGAAACTCTTGACAAGAACATTATTGCGACCTCGTTTTTGGAGGACGCGAACGCTAACTGTACCAGATTTATTCTTGCTACGGTTGACAAACATACGCAAATTTACTCCGCGTTACCCAAATTGCCAAATTTCATAAAGGTAGATCATTGATTTTCAAGCAATAAAAATTTTACCATCAAAAAGTGACGAAAACAGGAAAAGATGGATATAATAAAACCAGGCGGCCCCATATGGACCGCCTGGCATTGGTTCTATTTTAGGAGAATCAGTCTACTTTCACAACGATATTGTCATAGAAAGCACGTTTTCCTCCTGAAACTTTATAGTCAATTGTTCCAGTAGTCTTATCAAGCAATGCAGTAGGTACAAAGGTTATCCTTGTATCCTTGTCTGCACCGGAAACTTTCACAGAATAATTGCTCCAGAACATTTCACCCTTTTGCTGTTTAGTTGAAAGTTCATCGCTGTACTTGGTTCCATTTTCGAATGTACCGTTTCCTTCAATCATCAAAGTCAAGGTATAGTTGTCTATCGTACCGTCTCCCTGCTCCATCCTTGCCCAGTCAAATGAAATTGTCATTGATTTTCCGGCAGGATCCATAGAAGGAAGAGTAAATGAAGTCTGGCTATTGCTACTTGTCTTGCCAAGCTTGATATAGCAGTCCTGGAGATAAAGGACATCATTTGCACCATCTGCCTTACCAGGAATATAGTATCCAATCTGATTGCAAAGAGGGACAAATGCTGCTTTCAAGGCAGCCGTTCCATAGATATTAGGAGCCTCAGCCTTCAAATCATGCTTACCGACAGTATCGTAATTTTTAGAACCATCAGGATTGACAGCCTTTACAAGCGGAGCGAGCCATGAGAAGTCATCGGCAAAGATAACTCCAGCTGCATACTGGCTGACATCCAGGACAAGGCTGTATGAATATTGCTCATTGGTAAATGTTACCTTTGCAGACCTTGCCGAAGCAGATGTATTGGCCTCAAAAGCGACAGGGACATCAAAAGTTCCAGCAACGCCCTGTGAAACAGGCAATTTGACCCATGACGCATCTGCCGATACATTGAACGGAATATTTGCATCAATGTTGAAAGTCACAGTTCCGCCAATTCCACTGATTCCAGGATAGATATTTGACTTTGGAGTAACAGTGATTCTCGGTTCGAAGTTCTCCTGCTTGACAGTAAGCACAGTCTCTATATTTGCCTTGTCATTGTAGAAGCGGATTTTTCCTGTACGCGCTTCACCGGTCAGGTTTACTGCCGCATCAAATGTATGGTCGAAATAGTCCACACGGGCCTTTGTCGCAGGAACCTCGGCTTCTGTAAGCCAGCTGTCAAGAATCTCCACCTTGTAGTCAGCATTTGTCTGCACTGTAGCTGTGAAGCTGTCGCCTTCTCCAAGGACAGTGACTGAATTTCCGGTGGTAAGCGAAACGAACGGAGCAAGTTCCTGGCCGGCAGCTGACTGGAATACAGATATCACCTGTGTCGTAGTTCCAGACTTTATAACGATAGTCCCCTGACGGAGAGTACTCAAATCACTTGGTTCACATGTCACTGTAACAGTCTTTGTCATGTATGCATCGCCTTCCGTAACATCAATCGAGAACCATCTTGCACTTGCAGTTAGCGAATAGGCCTTGTCAGAAGTTACTGTGAATGTGGCCGGTCCGTCAGGTGTTCCGTCGAATGCAATTGAATTGTTCTCTATTCCGCCGACCGAAATAGTGGAAGGTACTGCATCTGCTGCATTCATGACTTCAATATTGTCAATAAAGAAACGTCCGATGGATTTGCCAGTCAAATCCACTGTGCCGTCTTCGCTTACTGCAGGACTTTTTACAAGTGCTATTCCTGTTGCAGTTGTAACATTCTTTACCTTGACTGCAGCATGAGTCCATTTGAAATTCTCCGAAGACTTCTGGTCCGTCTCAATTTCATCACTTATCTTTGTCCCATTTTCGAACTCACCGTCCCCTTCCATAATGACAAGCTTCATCTTGTTGTCGTCCAATTTACCGTCACCTTGTATCATGCAAGCCCAATCGAACTCAATGAGAATATCTGTAGGCACACCCAGCTTGAAATAAGGCAACTGCAATGCAGTACGGGAATTGTCGCCTGTCTTGTTGAATTTCAGATAGGTATCCTGGGCATAAATTACCTGGTTCTTAGGATTGAGGTCCTTGTATCCCATATCAGTAAATGCCTTCTGGAACTCAGACTTGAACGGCTCAGCTGTATAGACATTAGGAGCTGTACATTTAATTGCATCCGCCCAGGCATCATAACCTGTGATGGTATTGCCTACCTGATTTGCATTGGAAGCATTATATTTCTGAATCATTGGAGTAAGCCAGCTGAAATCATCCTTGAACGGCAGTTCAACACCGATATTGTCGTCTATACCATTGTCCTCGAAAGAGACCACGACAATATTCAATGCGTTGGATTCTGTCCCTATATAGTAACCGGTCAAGACTACCTTATGCATATTTACCTCAGAAAGCCCGATGCTGTCATGCGGCTTATAGAGAGTGACTCCCTTTGCTGGTGAACCTGGGATATTTTTAAGGCTGCTGCCGACAACTGTTCCGGAAACAGAAACCAGGGCAACCTTGTTAGAGGAATAGGAATCAATCTTTGATGTAATATCCTCAGCTTCAGGATATGTTACTTCCTTTGAAGAAAGGACTTCAACTTCATCTCCGATAAAGACAGGCATTCCGCCAACAGTGGTCTTGCTGCCATTGAAAAAGAGCTGGTCACCTACAGCCACTTTTTCATTTGAGGTAACATACATCAATGTTGTCCCGTCAGTAACGACAAATCCCTCTGAAGCAATAGCGGTTACATAGCCACCTGTCACTTTAGCCTTGTCATTATCATTGAGAGCAGCGGTTTCAGTAACAGAATATTCCTTGATTCCGATATAGTTGTCTCCTTTCTGATAGATGACGGTCTCGATTGAATACCCGTCACGTGCAGCAGCAATTGTGATGATTCCTTCCCTTGGAGGAGCCATGACTCCTTTGCTGTCGACATTGTCATCGACAGTAACAGTCACTTTTACAGTCGAAGAACCAGACATTGGATCTACGTTGATCCATTCAGGAGCATCTACTATCCATGCTTCATCAGAAGCGATGGTCAGCAGCTGAGGCTCAGCACCGATAGCCTTGAATGTAAGGCTTGACTCGGACAGAAGGGCATGAGGCTTGACCAGATTGTCCTGCTCGCATCCGAAAAGCATGGAGAAAGCCAAGGCTGATGCACATATCTTTGATATAGTCTTAAATATTCTCATAATTCTAACAATTAGTTGTCGCCATTATCAGTGTCTCCTTCATTTCCGGCAGTATCGACACCGTCATTCCAACCTGGATTCTGGGTCAAGTTTCTGTTAAGCTGACGGTCTCCGCGTGGAATAGGATAAAGATAATCCCTGTTTTCATCAAATACTCTTGTCTTTGTCCTGTGCATGTCTACATATCCGCTTGTCCCGTCACTCAGTACGATACCATCAGATACAGGAACATATTTTCCGTCAATCGTGATTTCCTGAATCTGTATACATGTAAGCTTGCTTGCTGATTCCGGAGCCTTGGCTGTCGCATAAAGGTAGATGTCAGGGACATTGTCACCAGTGATATCATACTCGCCTGGACCTGGGAAATACATTCCCTGAAGCGGCTGCTCATAGCATTTTCCCTCTTTCCATCTTACTATGTCATCCCATCTGCGGCTGTCCTCAAGACAAAGCTCAATTGTCCTCTCACGACGGATTTCAAGCAGGGCGGCAAGATTGGATGGAGCAAGCGCTGCAAGATTCCTGTAACCGTATTTGTCAGAAACAAGATAAGGGTCAACAGTAAGTTCTGCTATCTTCATGTCAGGCATCCCTACCCTCTTGCGAAGCTTGTTGACAGATGCATCTACATCTTCCTGGGTAAGTGTTCCAAGTTCAGCCTTGGCCTCGGCAAAAATAAGATAAGCCTCCCCAAGACGGTATACAGGAATATCGTTATATGACATTTTTGCCCTTTCTGCTGTCTCATACTGGGCTTCCATAACGAATTTATCAAAGTGAAAACCGGTAGATGTCAATGAAATGACAGGACCTATAACAACAGACTTAGAGTTGGCCCTGACATGATTAGGCATCCTTATGATAGCAGCAAGACGCGGATCCCTGTCAGCGACCTCATCAACAAAAAGCATTGTCTCCCATCCTTCCTTGTCTGTAAAACGTGAACCATCCTTCATAAGGAAACTGTCTATGAACTTACGGGAGAATCCATAGCAGCCTCCAGTTGCCATAACAGCCTGGCTTGTTGCACTATGTACACAGGAGATTGTCTGGTCCATCTTGATTGCAAGGATATATTCACCTTTGTCTGCATCTACTTCACGGAACAGAGTGCCATAATCTTTTGCAAGCTCATAGACATTGCTGTTCATTACTTCCTCTGCTGCCTCTGCTGCCATCCTAAGGTAATCATCTGGTGTATGGCCCTCAAGCTCTAATCCATGATATTTCCTGTAGGTGCCTTCATATAGACAGAACTGAGCCTTCAGCATAAGTGCAGCCCAACGGTTTACCCTGTATGTGCTCACAGCAGACGGAAGTGCATCAATGGCCGCATCTATATCCTCAAGCATCCTGGACATTACAAATTCCCTCGAGTCACGCGGGTTATAAAGAGCAGGGTCATTTGAAGCAAGTTCCTTGTCATACCATGGGACATCTCCGAAACGTTTTACCTTCTCGAAATAGAAACGCGCACGGAAAAACCGGGCAAGACCTGTATATTGTCTGTTGACCGCAGGATCCTCGCATTTGTACATATTTCCGAGCATGGTGTTAATCTTGCGGAGCTGCCCCCATGACCACCCACCGGTTCCGGCATCGCCTGGGACCTGTCTTGCCACACCTCCGAGAAGTTCATCCGAGACGTTAGCCCTCTGGAAGAAAATATCCGACTGCCTTGCAAACGGTTCCTTTTCAAACAGGTTGTCATAGAAGGAATTCGAGAACAGCTTCAGGTCGTTCTCGTTCCTGAAATAATTGTCCGGAGAAATTGTGTCTTTCGGCTGCTTGTCCAAGAAATCACAGGAAGATACTCCAAGAACAACTACTGTTATTATAGGTAATAATATTTTTTTCATTGTCTCTCACCAATTAGAATGTAATGTCAATACCGAACATCATCGTCTTCTGCCAAGGATAAGCAACAGCATCCTTTGAATCAGAGTTCTTGAATGTACCTGTAGAGGTTGTGTTCATGTCCCTGCGATAAGCCGACTCAGGATCAAGATATTTGGTATATTTCTTAAGAGGAGACCAATATGCAAGGTTCTCTCCTGAGAAATAGAAACGGATCTTGTCGATATGGATTGCCTTGGTCCATTTCTGAGGCAATGTATATCCAACTGTCAAATTCTTGAACCTTAGATATCTTACATTCTGGAGATATCTTGTATTTACTTGAGCAAGTTCACCGCCTGTTGACGAATATACCCTCGGTCTTGGGAAATATGCATCCTTATTCTCCTCGGACCATACAGTCTTGATAAAGTCTGTAGGCATGAATGCGGTATAATAAGCATACGAATACGAACCCCAGAATGCTATATTCATTCCTGGAGGATAAATCTGGTGATTACCGACTCCCTGGAAAAATGCCGATACATCTATTCCCATCCAGTCAAAAGCGATATTGAATCCATACTGGAAACTTGGAAGATAATTACCTATTATCTTTCTGTCACCTGGATCTTCAACATTGTTTTGGCCCATAGTGATGACATTGATTCCGTTAGGTCCTTCATGTTTGTTGTCAAGATCGACATATCTCAAGTCACCGGCAAGGAATCCGCCTACCATACGGTTTGTACCGATTTGTGTCAAGGCATCGCAGACATTTTCCTGATAGTATTTTGCTTCTTCATCTGTCTGGAAAAGCCCGTCCACTTCATATCCCCAGATTTCTCCTATTCTCTGCCCTACATAATAGTCTGTAAGATATTTGTTCGGATTGTTGTCATATTTTGTAATGTATGAGTCATAGTCACTCAAAGTTGCACGTACACTATAGCCGAAATCATGGCCAGCGAGCTTGAATGAATCCCTCCATCCAAGGGAGAGTTCATATCCCCTTGTCCTGAGGTCGGCAGTATTCTCCATTGGGGCAGATGCTCCATAGACACTCGGGATTGCGCCACCGGAAACCAGCATGTTCTTGGTATCACGGATATATGCCTCAGCAGAGAATTCCAGCCTGTTGTTGAGCAATGCGGCATCAAGACCGACATTATACTGATAGGCAGTTTCCCATGTCAATGAGCCAGAGTTCGGGGCAGTAATGTTTGCATACTGTGCATTCGTTGCACCTTCTCCAAAAGTGTAGGCACCGAACTGTTTGATCTGGATCTGTCTCAAATAAGCATAGTTGCTTACATTCTGGTTACCGAGTGAACCTACAGAAGCACGGATCTTGAGGTTATTCACAACATTCTTTGCTGGAGCGAAGAACGGTTCTTCTGAAATACGCCAACCGGCAGAACCTGATGGACAGAACACCCAGCGGTGACCAGGAGCGAAACGTGAAGATCCGTCATAACGTCCGGCCAATTCAACAAGATAACGTCCTTTATAGTCATAGTTGATACGTGCGAAAAAGCCCATAAGGGCATACTCACTCACTCCTCCGACAGAATTGTAAATTATTGTTCCATCTTCAGCCGGTACAACAAGGCTAAGGTCATTCAAGTCCTCATCAATAAGGTTCTGGCCACTGGCAGTTATATTTTTGTAGGAATATGTCTCAGCATTGAAACCAGCCATTATCTTAAGGTTATGCGCATCCTTGAATGTATCCTCATAGGTAGCAAACACATTACCGGACAGATAATTATGACGTCTCTCCCGCTCCGTAAGTTCATCTTGTCCGGCATCTATAGTATAGGCACCTGTCTCACCAGGACGTATTCCATAAGGAATATTCACGGTCCTGTTCATATTGTGTCTCTGGACCCTCTTATATGTAAAGTCACCGATGAGAGTTACCTGTTTTGCAAGATTGACTGTCAACTGTGTTGTATTCACGAAGGTAAATTTCTTGTCTGAGTTCTTATGCTTACCCTTTTCGAACACAATCTGACGGCCATTGGCAACATTATAGTTACCTCCGATGATAAGAGGGTTTGTGTATAATCCTGTTCCATCAGGATTGAAAAGAGGAAATGAAGCAGGGTTATGCCTCAAATTTCTGAATACATCCTGCACGTCTCCTACTCCTATAAAAGAATAATCAGAGCTATAGAATGATGTATTGTTTGAAAGTTTCAGCCATTTTTTCAGATTCGCATCTATGTTTGCCCTTACATTAACCTTCTGGAACACATCTGGAGTCTTCTTTATGATACCGGTCTGACGGTCGTATCCTGCTGAAATCAGATATTTGACATTCTTTGTACCGCCACTGACAGATACATTATGCTGCTGTACAGGATGCCTGTCCCTGAACATTTCATGATACCAGTCGGTATTTGCATAATAAATCCACTGTTTCTTGCCGTTACGGACATCTTCCACAACCCATGGACGCTCCGGATTCTCAGTCTTGTCATTTACACGGGCAAGGAGTTCAAGCATATCCTGCTGGGTGTATCCGGTATAAGGAGTTCCTGAAGCCTGTGTCTTCCAGAACAGGTCAAGAGTATAGACCGACCAGTATCCACGGCTTTCATAATCAGTTGATGTAGTCGGCTCTTCCCAGCCAAAACGTCCGCTGTAGCGTACTTTTGCATAACCGTCATCACTCGAACCCTTCTTTGTTGTTACGAGAATGACTCCATAAGTACCACGGGCACCATAGACAGCTGCAGCAGAAGCATCCTTTATGACAGAAATGCTCGCCACATCGTTAGAGTTCACATCTTCAAGGTCACCGACAGCTCCATCGATAAGGACAAGAGGCTCCGCCTCGTTGAGTGAAGTAAATCCACGGATATTCAATTTACCTGTACTTCCAGGGTTACCGGACTGTGTTGTGATATTTAGTCCAGGTACAGAACCCTGCAGCATTGTCACAAGGTTATGTGAAGTACGGTCCTGAAGCTGCTTGTCATCCACGACAGAGACGGCTCCTGTCAGGTTCACCTTCTTCTGCGTACCGTAGCCGACAACGACTGTCTCCTCAATCATCATGTTGTCCTCGTCAAGGACAATCGTGATCTTGGACTGTACTGCAGGTACATTCACTTTCTTTGTCACATATCCCAGGCAGCTGACTTCAATCTCGACGTCACCTGCCGGTACAGAAAGTACAAAGTTGCCATCGATATCAGTCACCTCTCCTGTTCCGGAAGAAAGGACCGCCGCACCGATGACGGGCTGTTGCTGGGCATCCAGCACCTGGCCGGACACCACCCTGGTCTGGGCACTCAGGCAGAACACGCTGCCCAAGAACAGTACAAGGGTTGCAACAAAAGTTTTAAGAACTTTCATAAATAGTAAGTTTAGTTAATTATTTGGGTTGTTTTCAGAATTTGTATGTATTGACATCAAACGCCTTAGGACGCTTCATGTCTTCCTTGTACTCATTGCCGAAACGGTCTTTCACGACAATATTGAGCGTAGAGGTGGCATCCGAAGCTTTTACCCTGAATGTATGCCTGTTTGAAGAGGTCGGGAATGTCGGGCTTGTTGAGCCACCGTCTATTGACTTTGCAGTGTAGGTAAGTACATGGAGAGGGTCATGACATCCGGACATTCTCTCGACATTGAGTGATTTCCCGTTTTCAGTGACAGAAACGGTCCATGACGGGTCATAGTCCCATACATTTATATATACGTAATTGTCTGATTTCTTCGTCATCCATTCTGATGCATACAGAGCATAGACCACTTTTCCTGCATCAGAAGCATTCGGAATAGCCTTTTCATACGAAAGGTCTATTGAATTGCCATCGTATGTACGGAACTGCATCTGTGTAGATGCACCTGTAGGCTTATAGACCCATTTGAAATCATTTCCCTTGACATCCATGATACGGTATCCTCCAGGAGTGCCGTCCTGTCCTATATGGATTCCAGGATAGTTCTTGCCTGTCCACCACCATGTCGCGCATACAGCACCTGAATTATGCTCATAGATATGGTCTACAGAGAGTTTGTCCGCGTTATACATCTTGTGTGTATGTGCAGTGACGACATGTACTTCAGAATAAGGCTTGAGGACATTCACAAGCGCAGAACCATTCTTAACCGATACTGTATTGGAAGAATTGTCATTGTAGAGCGGTGCATGCATCGTGACAACTATCGGAGTGGTCTTAGGGACAAATGCAAGATCCTTCTTCAGCCATTCAATATTGTCGTTTGCAAGCGATGCCGAATGGTTTCTTCCGCTGCTCGGGTCATTGACGTTTCCAGTATTGTCGGCAACTATGTCATCAAGCACCACATAATGCACATTTCCTATGTTAAATGAATAATATGTAGGCCCTACGGTTTCCCTGTATGGCCCTGCAGAGCCGAAGTCGCCGGAAAGATAGCAGCTGTGGTCATGGTTTCCGATGGTGTGGTAGATCTGGAGATTCTTGATGCCGTTGGCAGCCTCAAGATAATAGTTCAAGTCTGCCTTGTTGTTTACCCAGTAGATGTCCCACGTCATGTCTCCAAGGGTAAGGCCATAGACCTTTTTGCCAGGATTAGCTGCAATCCAGTCGTTCACATCATTGATAAATGCACGGAACTGCACAGCATCATTCGTACGGTTTGCAAGATGTATGTCACCGAACACAAGCATTGTGTGGCTTGTCTGGTCACCGGACTCCACAAGATTGAAGTCAACCCTTTCTGCAACATCTGCAGACTGCTTCAGCAACTGATGCATCTTTGGCAGGATGCCATCGGAGACGGTCTCATATCCGCTTGGGACAGAGACAAAGACATATCCGTTCTTCTTCTCTGACTTGAACTGGTAGATACCGTTTTCGTCAGTCCTGACAACTTCAACGCCGTCAGAAACGACTACGTCCTTCAGCCTTGTACTGCCACAGGCCACGATTCCATATACTGTGCTTTCATCCTTGATGCCCACAAGGTCATTGAAATAGATGGTGGTCTCCCCCATCAGTTTCCTCGTAGAGCTGCGCTGGATATAGACCTTATAGGATCCAGACTCGAATCCGTCTGCCAGGGAAACTGTAAAATTCTTGGCAGATACCTTCAAAATGCCACATACCTTTGAATCGCCGGCAATGTTTTCGAAAACTACCTGGTCTGAACTTTCCGGTGCCTTCGAGAACATTATCCTGAAGCTTATCTCCATTTCGTCAGCCTCCAGATAAATGGTCTCAGGCACTTCGAATCTCACATCGAAGTCCGTCTCCTTCCCCTTGTCAGCGCATGCTACAACCGAAAAGCCGAGGAGCAAAGCGACCAGGGTCAATATCAGGAACTTGAAAAAAGTTTTAGATTTAATCATGATTTGTGTTATTATTGATATTTTATGCAATCGTGTCAAATGCGCTGACTGAATACGGTACAGAACCACGGATGGCAGAGACTGGCATACGGCCAAGCTCCACCATCTTGTACGTAAGTATAAAAACGAATGGCAATATTTTCTGACAGAACGTCCGAAGCCTTACTGCAAGGCGTGTAAAATGGCAATAATCCAAAGGAGAGGCAAATACGCTGCCCCCCCCAAGTAATGTCTGAGTATTGCAGTGAATTAGATTCATACGTTCAGCACTATCTGGTCAGTTTTATTTCGAAAGCAAATATACGTTATTTTGTAAAATAAACTACAATTTTTCTGACAAATTCGAAATAAAGTCATTACGTATTGTTTCGATTGAAACTACAGAAACCGGAAATGCAATGCCTCCCCCTGTTTCGTTACGTAAGCCGCGAAACAGGAGGAGGAGGAAAGAAGCACCTTGAAAATCCTATCTCAGACGGACAGTATCTTCAGGACGCGCCACATAGGATGCATCCAGGCCATTGATTTTCTGCAATGATGAAAGGCGAACCCCGAAACGTTGGGAAATGCTTTGCAGGGATTCACCGCCTTCCGCAACATATTTCTCTACTCCCCTTGCAGCCTTCTTCTTCTTTGCCTGGAGATACACGACTGTGCCTGGAGCAAGCTTCCGGTCACGCTCCACATCATTGAACTTCAGGATTTCAGCAGGGAAAAGGTCATATTTCCTTGCAAGGCTTGAATATGTCTCACCTTCGACAGAATATACGAAAGGCACATTGTTCTGGGAATAGAGCCTGCGCGAAAGCTGATATTTGAATTTTTCCGCCCTGTCCTTTTCCATGGCCACAGGCGATTCAAGCATAAGAGGTGGCTCCGGTATCTGCCTTGGCGGAATCAATGCCTTTGGCTTGCGCGACTTTTTTGCAGAAGATCTGGTCTCCTTGTGCTTTCCGGAAGACTTGCTGCCCTTGCGCGATGAAGCTTTGCCACCTTGATGGACATCCGCTTTTACCGCTGCAGCATCGCCCCGGGATGAAATGTCATCCGGAGATGCCTTGTCAAAACGTGAAAGATCATATTCCTCAATCAGCTTTATGAGCTTCTGTGGATACTGCGGGTCAGTGGCATATCCAGCCTTTTTCAGTCCGTATGCCCATCCTCTGTAGTCTGTCGTCTCCAGGTCGAACAGGAATTTGTACCTGTCCCTGTAGCGGAGGAAATCCGAATGGTCCATGAATGAAGCCTCTGCATGTTCGTATTTGCGGAAGCACTCCCCTTTGCGGTCATCGTCAAAGCGCATTGAAGGACCTTTCCAGTCATGGCATTTGATTCCGAAATGGTTATTGCCTTTCACTGCAAGCTCCGAACGTCCATATCCAGATTCAAGCAGCCCCTGCGCCAAAGTAATGCTGGCAGGCACTCCGCTGCGGTACATTTCCTCCACAGCAATTTTTGAATATCTTGCTATATATTCCTGCTGCGGTGACTTTACAGGAGCAGCCGCCACCTGCATATTAAGCAGACAGGCAGCTGTCACACATATAATTACGGCCAAAACCGGGCTGATTCTTTTCATTATCCTTTCATCTAAAACTCAGCTAAGGTAATAATTTTTATTGAATTCCATGCAAAATGCAATGTGCTATAAATCTGCACATTATGCAATCACGGGTACGCGATTTTGCGTACCCGTGGTCATGTATACACATAGAAATCAGCCAATTGCATTTTGCAGGCTACAGTGCATAGGAAAATCCTTTCACACGGTTCCATTCACCACGCGTGAAATCCGGCACCTCGACAGGGGCACAGCCGTTCTCCAGCGAGATACGTGAAAGTTCGCTTATGCAGCACCACTCTGCAAGGTCATAGACATCCATGTCGAGAGGCAGACCGTTGCGAAGGCAGTATATAAGACGGTAGTCCATGATGAAATCCATTCCTCCATGCCCTCCTACTGTCTTTGCAAGCTCCTCAAGCTCTGGGGTAAGTATAGGATTCGGATAGCCAGACTGGAGGAGATGCAGCTCTTCTCCCATGTAGACTTTTTCAAGGTCAAGTGCATCATAGCGGTCACCTGATCCAGCTTCCTGGCGCAGACAATACTGCTCCACAGGATATTTGCCGGCATATCCGTCCGTACCCACGACCTGATACAGACGGTCATACGGGCGCGGTGTCAGGACATCGTGCTGGATAAGCATGGTCTTGCCGTTCTCTGTACGTATCAATGTGCTTGTCTGGTCTGCATTCCGGAATTCCGGACATTCCTTGCCGGAAGTCTTCCTGTAGACCTCTGGACCATTGAACACCCGTGTATCCACGGACACAAGCATTTTCATCCTGTCACCACGATGTATGTCAAGCACCTGGCAGACAGGGCCGATTCCGTGTGTCGGATAGACATCCCCGCGGTGTGTCCTGTTGAATTCGAGACGCCAGCTGTGCCAGTATTCTCCCCAATAAGGGTCAAGGCAGTGATGATACGCTCCTTCTGCATGGATGACTTCCCCGAATACTCCTGCCTGCGCCATGGCGAGGGTATTCATCTCAAAGAAGTCATATACACAGTTCTCAAGCATCATGCAATGCTTCCTGGTGCGTTCCGATGTATTTATAAGGTCCCAGATTTCATCAAGTGATGTTGCTGCAGGAACCTCGATGGCGACATGCTTGCCATGCTCCATGGCATATTTCGCCATCCTGGCATGGGTAGCCCAGTCAGTACATATATATACAAGGTCTACATCCGGACTTTCGCACAGCTGCATCCATGCATCCTCAGAACCGGAATATTCGGCAGCAGCAGGAAGCCCCTTGCCGGCAATCATCTCCCTGCTGCGGGCCACCCTGTCATGCTCGACATCACACAAGGCCGAGATACGGACTCCAGGCATATAAAGATATCTGTCCACAGCCCCGGTTCCCCTCATGCCGAGCCCTATGAAGCCGACACGTACCGTATCAATCGGCGCGGCAGTCAGCCCGATTACACTTTCCTGCCCTGCAGGGCGTGCAGGAACATCCACGCTGATCGGCTTTACTGTCCTTGAACAGGAGCACGACAGCATCAGGATAGCAATAATTGATATTACAGTATTTTTCATAAAATATTGGATTAGTTACTTTCCATCAAAAACATTTTCACTCATTATCATCCCGGTCTGGCGGATACCATTTCCCAATAAACGGTTTGAATCCCACATCAGTCAATTTCATTGTGACGCAAAGTTAAACAAATTTTCAAATGCCTTACTTTCCAAGAGCATCTCAACATCACGGCATCCTTTCAGCAGGACAACACCATCCCTGTCAAGAAGATATAGCGAAGGCACATATCTCGGGTCAAGCCGCCATAGGCCTTCTGCCTCATCCTGTGAGACATAAAGGGTTTCCAGGGAGACAAGCCCGCCGGAGACTGCCGACAATATTTCCCTTGAGCCTTTGAGTCCTTCACTGATCTTGCGGCACGCCTCACAATCCTCTGCCCTGACAAAGACAATCACCGGCCTGCCCTTGGGATAGTCTACTGGAAAAGCAGTGCCGGGAGCACCCAGTCCAAGGATTCCGGCACGGAAATCCAGCATACGCCGATGCCAGAGGGGCAATGATGCACTGCGCCTTTCACGTTCTATGGCCATTGAATATATGATGTCACTGCAATATGGAGATGAGGCATCGAAGAATGCACCGGCAAGCATGTGCGAGAACTCTTCCGCCGTCCAAGGGTCTCCCAAGGCAGTTGAAATGCTGTCAGCAGCGGATACCGAACGGTCAATCATGGATTCTGCCATATCCGGTTCCGAAGAGGCCACAGCACAGGCAAACTTTTCAAATGCCTTCCTGTCCATCCTGTAGCCTGGTCCGTCCTCCCGTGGCACATCAAATGCAGGAATTTCATCCGATGTCCGGCAGGAACAGAGGAGGCAGGCCATACAGGCAAGCACAATGGCTTTTACAACGGCAACAGGCATTGACCGCAAGGCCTTGGTACCGGAAGCTGCAATTCCATTATGGGCAATCATATCTTCAGAAATATTCCGGATTTGTACATACGTCTGAGTATCAGGAACAATATCGTGGCATTTGCAGCACTGAGCAGCACAGGATAATACTCCCCGAGCCATTGCTCCATGCCATGCAGAAAGGATGCAGATACAGAAGTGAACACGATGACCTCGCCTATGAAATATGCAGCAATCGAATTCATTCCGTAGTATCTTGCCCAGTCCAGTCCACGGGACCGGCCTTTCACATCAACGGCATAATAGACGGCTGCCATCAGCAGGAAGCATATTCCGCCTGAGAACAGAGTCATCGAGCTGCTCCATATCTTCTTTATTATCGGGAAGAACGGATCCATCAGAAAACCTGCAGCCACAAGCAGGATGCCGGTGACAAGCAGCATGGCAGCCTTCCTGGAAGTTGCCATGCCGTCCTCTCCATTTTTCATTATCTGGCCGGCAAAGCATCCGAGCATCACCGTCACTATGAAGTTAAGGCTGCTCAATATCCATGTATACTGATAGCTGAGGTCATAGCTCCAGCTGCCGTCAGGGAGCCAGACAACCCCGTCACGATGAGAACCGAGTACGGCCTTGTCCACAGCCATGGCAATGTTTGACTGCGGGTCAAGGTCCATCCCGGAAGCGATAAAAGCCACAATATATGCAATGAAAAGTACAAGGACTGCCATAATCTGCCATTTCCTGTCCAGCAGGACATATATTAGTGCAGAAAAGACATAGCCCACAGCAATGGCCTGGAGTGTATTGGCAAAGGGGTGGAATGCCTTCCAGTCAAATGCGAGCAGATTCCCCTGCACGATCCATCCAAGGAAGAAGAGCATTGCAAACCTTTTCAGAAGCCTCAGGTAAAACGTCTTGTCCGGTCTGATACCTGACTTGTACCTTTCCATAGAAAACGGTATAGTCACGCCTGACATGAACATGAAAAGCGGCATTATTATGTCCCAGAGCACAAATCCGTGCCAGGCGGCATGCTCAACCTGCCCGCGGATAATGTCAATTGCCGCTCCGTCTGAAGTCCATACCAATGTATGCAGTACAGGGCCTATCGCGAGCAGCAGGAACAGGTCAAGGCCTCTAAGGACATCCAGTGAAGCAAGTCTTGTCTTCTTCTCCATATCATTCGGCCTTCATTGTACACAGTACATTCCAGCCCTCAGCTTCATCCCATACGCCTTCATTGGCAAGCCTTACGCTGAAGTCAGGGTTGTCACGCAGTTTGGAGGAAGCATCAGGAAGATTCAGGCAGAGCTTATAGGAAGCACCTTTCTTAAGCCCGGAAGGCAGCGTGAAGGTCTCTTCATATATCCATTCATGGCTTCCTTTCCATTCACGCGGGTCTTTAGGAGAGCTGATGACGTATCTTTCCGAAGAGTTGTCCGCATTGACTATCACCCATTCCATAGGACGCTCATTGATGAGCGAGGCAAATCCTACGTTGTCGATATGGAGCTTGAGTGTAAATTTACCGGAGGCAGTGAAATCCCCGTCAAATGCGGCACCCTTGAGCACAAAGCGGTAACCCAGCCTTTTCTTTATGTCATCGAAACAGCCCTCTGTGGTCCACTGGTTCATCACTCCCCTGTGATATGCATCATTGAGATATGTCCAATGGTATTTCACAAGATTATCGTATGTGTTGCCGCAATTGCAGTATGAAGTCTTCACTGCACATGTCTCGCCTCCCATGCTGACATAATTGGTTTCGACAGCCCACATCTCCCTGTCTCCTGAGGCATTATATGTACCAACATCATTTGCACTGGAGACAAAGCAGTCATTGAAGGCCGCAACCCTTGCAATATCCGAAGTCCCGAAAGCTGTCTTTGCCGTAATTGTGTCAGCAATGGAGATTCCAAGTATGCCACGCTTGTACAGAGGATACCTGACAGCAACCTGACGGCTTACAGGCACTGCATCCAGCAAGGCCTTCATCAATGTGCGGCGCGACCGGTAGTCCTCATCAGTCGTGGGGTTCATCCCGTAGTAATCGGTGTAGTAGCCTTCTCCCCAGGAGCCGACAAAGCCATATTGCACAACATATATTACATCTTCAAATTCATTGAAGATAGGCTTGAGCTGTGCCACATGCCTCAGAGTCTGGTCGCAAGGCGCATCCCATGGGTGGTCAGACTCGTCATACCCGTCTGAATAGGCAAACCTGACAATGGCCTTGACCCCAGCCTCACGGTGTTTCTGGAAGCAGTCACGGATAAATGCCAGGGCCTCATCGCTTAAGTCGCTATATACAAAGTCATGGAGAT
This sequence comes from Bacteroidales bacterium, assembly GCA_023667095.1. GTDB lineage: Bacteria > Bacteroidota > Bacteroidia > Bacteroidales > UBA932 > Cryptobacteroides. The sequence goes on along the minus strand of JAMPAT010000022.1, from coordinate 42,629 downwards.
AGAATTCGGCAAACGAAAGTGTCTTGCCGCTCTTGCGCAGGTTACGCAATCCGGCTGCCGTTATCTCCTGCGGCATCTTCCCGTTTCTGAAATAGCTGATTGTAGGGGTGTAGAGCCCACGCTCAGGATTGCAGAAATTGGCCTCGTCCTCAGTATAGGCCACATCATATTCAAAGAGAGGAGTATCAGTCACATCTCCATCATCGGCTGCCTGCTGCCCGGAATCCTTGTTGCATGAGCATCCGATGCACAGCAGAAGCATGGCTATCAAAATATTTCTATTCATCATATAAAAATCCGTTTAAAATTTTTGTAGAAAACATGTCATTAATCTAACTCTACAGGTGTGCCTGGGACTTAGCACTGTCCCCGTCCGTCTTCCTTACAAAATACGGCAGCCTGTCAAGCGGCACATCAACTTCTATGGTCCGGCCTCCCGTCATTTCCTCTCCCATGTCGGAAATCCATGTTCCGCCAGGCAGGATAACCGTCCTCGAATTACCTGGATAAAGCATAGGAGCTACAAGGATATTCTCCCCGAGCATAAACTCATCAGTGACACCGGAATAGCCGCTATGCGGATAATGATATTCAAGAGGAGCCACAACCGGCTCCCCTGTCACAGCTGCCTGATGTGCGAGACGCATTATTTCAGGAAGCATTGACTGGCGGATCTCCACTGTCTTGAGCACTGCGGCATATTCATCCCGGTCAAGGACACGCCATGGGGCAAGCGAGAACTGCATCATAGGCATCAAGGCATGGCACTGGGCGGAGCGTACAAGAAGTTCATGGTCAATCTCCCCTTTCAGGAAAGTCTCGAAACTTCCTCCTCCTACCATGTCAGGACAGCAGAACGGGAATCCCATCAGGCCCTCCGCACACATCTCAGGAATCAGCTTGCGCAGGTCAGTCCATGAATGCTCCTTGTCATGAAGACGCTGTACTATAGCCTTGCCGGCATTCTGCCATCCTGCACGCAATTCATTGTAAGGATATTTCTCTGCAAGCCGTACAAACAGCGAGCACTGCTCCCAACCGTGCGGAGTTCCGCTATATGCAATCCCGTCTTCAGGATAGAATTCAAAGTCACCCGCATCGAACTTGAAGCCGTCCACGCCATAGTCTTCCATCAGCCTTTTCAGCTGCCGGTCAAACCACTCCACACTCGAAGGGTTGGAGAAGTCAAGCACGGCAGAGGTCCCGTTCCACCATCTTACAGGATATGGTTTCCCGTCTGCAGAACGGATAAAACCGTCAAATTCACCTATCTCCCTGCATATCAGGTACTGGTCCATGCTGACAAAGGGACAGATCCACAGCATGACCTTGAATCCCATACCGTGAAGCCGGTCTATCATGCCTTTAGGGTCAGGGAAACGGCCAGGCTCGAATGTCCATTTGCCATAGTCCGCCTGCCAGGTGTCGTCAATCATTATTATTCCGGCAGGGAGACCATTTGCGATTATCCCTTCTGCATATTCAAGCACTCCTTCCTGGCTCTGTCCATACATAAGCTCAATCCAGGTATTGTACTGCGGCATTTCAAAGAATCCGGCAGGAGGCATGACACCGTCTGCGGGAAAGAATTTCCGTGAAGCCTCCCTGAAAGCAGATGCAAGGGTGCACTCTTCAGCCCTTGAGACAATGACATCAGATGCCATGTCAGATATTATAATCCGTTTTCCCTCTATCCTGAAATCATATGGGGCATCGCTCCAGACATAGCGTCCTTTGTCCGTCAGCAGGAGAGAGTTAACCTGGTTGGATGAATTTGTGTACAGGGAAGCGGAAAATCCGTCAGCAAAAGGCATGAGCGAGCCGTCCTTTATGCGCCCTCCCCAGACATGCTCCCCGTAATCAAGAGCAATTGCAACTGTATTTTCATTGCTGCATCCTGATACAGCGGATATGCACAGGAGTGCAGGTATTATTATTTTCCTTAAGAATGGTGTCATGTCGTCATGATATAAAAAAGGAGAGCGGCAGAGCAGGCTCCGCAACTCTCCTGCAAATATAGGCAAAAGCTGAGAGCAGACATCAAGCTTGCTTGAATGTATGCCGAAGCCAAGCCGTTTTTATATGTGCGCAGCGCAGATATACATAAGGTCCGTATAAGCCATTGTACTAAATGGCATCAGGAAGAGTATACTGAAGAGGTGCTGTATATGTCTCCTGGCCATCCACTACAGGACCGACAGGAAGGCTTCCGAGCCTTGACCACTCTGTGCTCTGAATCATCAGGCCCACATTGATGGTATTGTTCAGTCCAGGAATAAGTGCACGCATTATCCTCATTTCCCATTTTACGACATCCCCCTCTATCTTGCCGGCTGCCTTGCAGAGGTTGGCAGAAGAGAGTTCTTCCCGTGCAGGAGGATTTGTAGCCCATACGTCAGTGCCGTCCTCACCTGTGAACTTGAAATACATCGGCTCTGACCAGTCTGAGAACTCGCCGTTTGCAAGCAGACAGTTTTCGATAAGGTACTCATATCCGAGCGGATCCCAGAGATAGAATATGCCTCCTGTCAAATCCTTGTTGTCTGAGTTGATGTAGATGTCAACCGGGTTTGCATAGTCTCCTGCCATGTCAATGACAGACTTGTCTATTTCCGCATAGATGTAGATATACATCCCGTCACCGCTGAGCTTGAAGGTCTTGAGCGCAGTGAAATTCTCCATTGCACCGTCAGGAAGAGTAGCTGTTGCACAATCCAGGCCATTCCAGTCAGAGAAGCTGCCATCGATTGTGACGAGTCCCTGGAATGTATCCTCGTCGTCATCATCGCCGTGATTCTTTGAAGGTTTGTTGTCCTTTGAGCAGGCTACAAGAGCCATGGCTGCAATGATTGTCATTGCCTTTGCCATAAAAAGAAGATTCCTTTTCATCTTTCTTGTTTTTTGTTAATAATTATTGTTGGTTGGTCTATAGTACATTACCTTGGGTTCTGCGGGATTCCGCTGACTGATATCTCGCCGAAAGGAATAAGGTAAGGAAGCCTGATGTCGTCATATTTCACGACCTCCCAAGGCTGCATCCCGCCATATCTGCGGTCTATGTCCCTCATGTTCCTTATCTGGTCAATCGGGCGGTGGCCCTCGAAGCAGAGTTCAAGACGCCTTTCGTCCAGTACCACGTCAAGCACATCAGAATAGCCCCTTTCGGACATGTTTTCCTCTGTCATGGCAGCATCTCCTGTAAGGCCGGCACGAGCCCTTATGACATTCACATCCTTGAGCGCATTTGTGACATCACCTTTGTGTGCGTATGCCTCGGCCCTGTTCAGGATGACTTCCGCCCAGCGGATCATGATAGGGGAATTCAGGACATTCGGCTGACCGTCCATATTGGCAAACTTTTTCATCATGACCTGCGGGAAAGTTCTCCTGACATTGCATTTGTCAACAAGGGAAACCTTTGTATCCCTACCATTGTATTCAATGTAATATTCCGGATAAGTGTTTACAGTCCTTTCCTTGACAGTATATGTCTTCCCGTCTGTTCCCTTGCATGTCCAGTTGCCAGAAGCATCCTTCACTGGAGAATTGTCCACTGAATTGAGTCTGAAGTCGTTGGTATTGTCCTCTACCGGCCAATAAATCATTTTCTTTGAGGAGTCCTGATAATATGGCTCCGACATGGTAGAATATCTCAAATCCTGCGGATACCTGTTGAAGAGGTCCTGGAGAGGCTGCGAGTAATATATTTCTCCCCATCCTGTCCCTCCTGGGGCGTCTGGAGAATAGAACATCGATCCCATCGAGCCTTTCTGGTCGCTCCAGTCCGAAGATGAATTTACCATTGCTACGCACCACAGGACTTCCTTTGAGTCCTTTGAGAACTGGAAAAGATGTTCATAGTCCGGGTCAAGCTTGTCTGCAGGGTCTGCCCCTGCAAGCATTTCATTGACAGTGGAAATACAGTTGTCATTGTCACCCATGTAGAGGTAGACCCTTGAAAGAAGGCCCATCGCTGAATCGTATGAGACATAGCCGTTGTTTCCCCTCCTTGTTCCGCCTTTCATGAGCGAGGCTGCCTTGATCAGGTCATCCCTTACGGCTTCATAGCATCTTCCGACTGTCGCCCTTACAGTTGTGGAGCAGTCGGTTGACTGACGAAGCACAACTCCCGGGTTGTCTGTGCCGTGAGTATATGGGACAGCGTAGATCTGCAGCAGATGCAGGTGCGCTATGGCACGTATGAAATAGTTTTCACCAAGGATATGGTCCGACAATGCGGAATCGCCTTCAGGAATCGCCTCTATCATCGAGTTGGCACTGAAGATTATCTTGTATGCCATCCACCAGAAATATCCGGTATTGCCCTCTGTAGATACATCGGAAAGCCTTGTGGCATTGCAGAGAGGGTCCGGGGTCATGTCCGAGAGGCAGATGTTGTCTCCCCGGAATTCCGCCATCTGGAAAAAGTGGCGGACGTACGAATTGGCCGAATAGACTGTTCCGTCATACATCAGGATAGCCTTGAAAAGGGCGTATGTGCCGTCTGTGACTACTGCTGAATTTTCAGGGTCGGACATTGACTCCGAAGACACTGCATCGGACGGGAATTTGTCAAGGCTGCACGAGGCAAGCACAATGGCTGCCCCCATTATCAATAATATATTTTTCATGTCTGCTGCTAAAATTTGAAGTTTACACCAAGGGTTATTGCCCTTCCGACCGGATAGTTCATGGAATACATTCCGGCAAGCTCGTACTGGGTGCTTTCAAGCCTTACCTCAGGGTCCATTCCGGAAAATCTTGACAGGGTCCAGAGGTTGTCACCTGAAATGAAAATCCTGAAATCCTGCATACGCATCTTGCTTAGTGCCTTCTTAGGCAGCGAATAGCTGAGTGTTACGTTCTTGAGCCTCAGGAAGCTGCCATCCTCCAGATAACGTGAGCTTATGCTGTTGGCATTGTTGTTTCCTCCGCTGACCGGCTTAGGGTGCGTTGCAATGTCGCCCGGCTGTTCCCATCGGCTCCATCCCAGGCCATTGTCCATGGACATCTGGTTGTAGTCGGTGTAGACTCCATCGGAATCCATGGTGGTGCGGGTGAAGTTGAATATCTTGTTGCCTACCACATAGTTGAAATTGACGGCAAGTGAAAAGCCCCTATATGAGAATGTATTCACAAGCCCGCCGCTGAAAAGTGGCGATGCACATCCTACAATCTGTGAATCATTATCCGGGTCGAACTTGCTGGTAAGCTCCGTGCCGATGACATTTCCGTCAGCATCCTTGACGAGATGCTCCCACTGAGGGTCTCCGTTGTCCGGATTCACACCCATCCACTTAGGCATATACCAGCTGTACAGGGATTCTCCCTGGCGGATAATCTGGCGTGCGCTGTTGCTGCCGACTGTCTGTATGACGTCCTTCCCATCCGGAATGGACATCACTGTATTCTTGTTGAAGCCGATATTGAAACCGGTGTTCCATGTGAAGCCGTTCCTGCGGATATTGGTGGAGTTGAGCTGGAACTCGATACCCATGTTCCTGATAGAGCCGGTATTCTGCGTCATGCTGTAGAATCCTGTGCTTGGTGCGGTTGGGACATCCATCAGCAGATCTGAATTGACGATATGGTAAAGGTCGAGGTTCATCTCAAGGAAATCCCTGAAATTCACGTCAATGCCGACATTGGTCATCTTTGCCTTCTCCCAGTGCAGATACGGGTTGGAAAGCGACTCAGGGTAGGAGCCGACTACTCCCTGGTACTGTGTAGCAGCCTCTGACTTGTAGGTTGCAAGATATGAGTAAGGGTCTATGCCGGAATTACCGGTCTCACCATAGCTGGCCCTTATCTTCATGAATGAGACAAGGCTCTGGCTCTCCATGAATCCTTCCTTGCTCATAAGCCATGCGGCTGAGACAGATGGGAAATATCCGACACGCGACTTGGGTGCGAATACGGAATTGGCATCCGCCCTCAATGACACTGACGCTATGTATTTCTCCATATAGCTGTACTGTGCCTGCCCGAAGACGGACCAGCCCTCCCCTTCCACATAATAGCCGCCGACTCCATCTGCCGATGAGGCATTCAGGACAGTAAGTCCACTCTTCATGTCGACTCCCTGTGCTGAAGTGTAGTCATTCTTCCACAGCCCCCATTCATAGCCGACAAGGGCATTGAAATTATGTGCTGAATTGAATGTCCTTGAATATTTCAGCAGATTGGATGTAGAGAAGCTCCTTCCTGTCGTGACAGTCTTCTGTATCACTCCCTTGGGATATGAAGCATTTGCAGTGCGTGGGTCTATTACAAGTTTCCACGTAGACGAAGAAGCCTGGAACCTGTTGGTTGTCTGCACACTGAGATGGTCGGTAATCCTCCACGCGAGCTGAAGGTCTGCAGTAAACTCGTTTCCGTTTGACTTAGATGAGTTGTAGAGTTCGTTATGGAAGATGTTGAACTTGTCATGAGAATACCATGTACCTCCGTTGTCAGGTCGTTTGTCACTGTTGATATACAGATATTCTCCTGTATTCACATCATGAGGATTGTCCCACGGTGACATCCTGTAGGCTGATTCAAGGGTGACATAGCTTGAAGTGCCCTGGTTCCTGCTGTCACTGTAGTTGACACGCAGGTTCATGTCCAGGTTCCTTGCAAGGGAGAAGCCGAGGTTCACCCTGCCGGTCGTATTTGCATAATTGGTATTTATGAGGGTACCTTTCTCCCTGTAGTGGTCAAGGCTTACGAAATATGTGACCTTCTCTGAACTTCCGGCAACGGATCCATAATAATCCTGGGTCACACCGAGCTGGAATGCTGCATTCATCCAGTCGAAATCCTGGTCAAGCAATGACTTAGGATACAGTGTATTGAAGATTGCCTTTGAATAGAGCGACTTTGTCAGGTCATAAAGCTCTTCAGAATCCATAGGGCTGAAACGTCCGCTGAGAGCCTGCTTGATGCCGGCCTGTGCCTTGAATTCTGCTGCAGTGGCCTGGCCCTTTTTCGCCTTTTTGGTAGTGACAACTATTACTCCTCCTGCCGCATCTGAGCCGTAGAGTGCTGTGGCACCGGCATCTTTCAGGACAGAGATCGTCTCAACATCATTTGGGTTGAAGGAGCCTCCCGGAATTCCGTCCACGACATATAGAGGAGATGCAGAGGCTGAGATGGAACCTGTTCCCCTGACCCTTATCTGGGCTGCCTCTCCAGGCTGTCCGGAAGCATTGTAGACCAGTACTCCTGCAACCTTTCCCTGGAGCATGTTGCCGACATCCGGAGTTGTCACGTCACGAAGGGTCTCGCCTTTCATGGAGACGACAGAGCTTGAAAGTTCGGTCTTCTTCATGCTGGAATATCCCATCATAACGACTGCGTCAAGAAGGGTACTCTCGACTTTCATCGATATCTTGAGAGCTGTTCTGCCTTCTACTGCAACCTTCTGATGCACATAGCCAAGGCTTTCTATCAGAAGGGTTGCCTGCGGGCCGGCCTCAATGGTGAATTTCCCGTCGACATCGGTTATTGTACCGGTTGTGGTACCCTCAATCATGACAGAAGCACCTATTATCGGCTGCCCGTCCTCGGCATCTGTAACTATACCTGAAATTGCTGGACCTTTTGATGCAGTCTGGCGTTCCTTTTGAGGCTCTTCCCTTTTAAGGATAATCTCCTTGCCCTGGATTTTCCAGATTATGTCCGTCCCTTTGAAAAGTTCGGCAAGCACATCATTGACAGGCTTGTCAAGGTCGACTTTCCTGGCCTTTATTCCGGCAAGGTCTTCTGCATTGTAGAAAAATGTGAAACCGCTTTTGCTTTCTATGAGGGAAATTGCCTCAGTAACAGAGGTATTAGAATCCCCCCCCCACAATATTCTGCGCCATAGCCGGCATTCCCCATGAGAGAAGAATCAAGGCCAATAGCGAGCTGCACAAAGCGTCTTTGAAATTTGACACGCTCATAATTGATTATGGTTAGTTATTATTAATATCTATCTGCAAAGCCGATAGCTGTTTTCACACTGTACACAATGTATCTTAAGTACATAGCATATCTTGTCAAGCACCACACCAAGCGGTTCGTCAAGTGAGATTGTCCCATTGAACCTCTGATGCCCGTCACTTATATCATCAACCGAAATCTGCACACCGTATTGCCACTCAATGAAGCGTACAAGCTCATTCAAATCCGAGTCTTCAATCTTGTAGCATCCAGCCTGCCACGAAATGCTGCTGAAGAAGTTGCTCAGCGAGTATTCTCCGGATACCGTGTCGTAGGTTACTTCCTGTTTAGGTGCCAGCCTTATTGGCGATGAACCTGGGGCGATGAATTCCACACATCCATGATGCAGTGTGACTGATATTTTCTCTCCTGCATCCTGCCGTACCGTGAAACCTGTACCGATTACCTTGATATCAGCACCATCTGCATGCACATAGAACGGACTGCTGTCCCCTTCATGCACAACCTCGAAGCTTGCGTTCCCGTCAAGCCATACTTCCCTTTCTCCTGTGAATGTTTCGGGGAAATGCAGGCTTCCGCCACGCTCCATCCATACTGTCGAACCGTCTGGAAGATAGTAGCTGCCATTTTCTGCCATTGCTACAATCTCCTTTTGAGGCACAGCCTGTATGCCTCTGTCTGACAGCCTTATCCCGGCAAACACTCCAGACATCAATGCTGCGGCTACAGAAAACATTGAAGCCACAGCATATATTGCATGCTTCCGCCGGCCTTTACGCCAGATGGCAACATCTATGGCTGACCAGATACGGTTACCCGTCTCCAGGTCCCCCTCCTCCGGTACGCTGTCCCATAATCTTTTCAGATAGTTGTCCGAAATCATAGCTTCAAATTGCCCTTTGCTATAAATACAGACGAAAGTGTGCTTACCCTACCATGATGTTGTGATTTTTGTGCTACTTGGTAGAAAATAGTACATCACAGCAATATAATCCCACAGGATTACGCGGTATGCCGAAGATCCATGTCACAGCCGGGCAATGCAAAACACAGGATATTGACCTATAATAAATTACGCAACTATGGGTACTCCAAAACGCGCACCCACATTTACATAACTAACAGTGTTACAAATAGTTACATTTTGCAGTACGAAAGTAGTTGCTGTGCCGGAGGCGACATAGAATTTCAGCATCGGGGCAGTAACCAGGAAGTCCCGAATGGACCAGACCACATGCCCAGGACCTTCCTGCTCCCTGATAAGCCGTGAGCATCAAATAAGCATTCTGTGGATATCTATAGTGATCATCCTGCAGACTTTTCTTTATGAGCAGCCAACGGCAACTGGACAATGGCTTTTCTCTATAGACAGCCAGCGGAAGAGCTTTAGACCGCCGGTCGCGATGGCCCATCAAGTAAATACGTAAAGGAACTGAAGGGCTGAAGACTGCAGGATGAGAACGCCAAGGAAACGGTACAGCCAAAGGAAGGGAGCCCACTAGTCGCGATGGCCGGAAAGCAAGTACTGTGGTCTTACATGCCGAACTGGATAAGGATTGCAGGGACAGGTTGGCGGAAAACATGACCAACCTGCACTGCGGAACGACAGCTGACAGGGACAGAAGCACGATGATAGGAGCAGGTTGGCAACGATGGCAACCAACCGGGGACGGTGACAGGCAATATATGGCTCAGGATGAGGATTGCAGAGGCAGGTTGGCGGAAAACATGACCAACCTGCACTGCGGAACGGCCGCTGACAGGGGCAGAAGCACGATGAGGGGAGCAGGTTGGCAACGATGGCAACCAACCGGGGACGGTGACAGGCAATATATGGCTCAGGATGAGGATTGCAGAGGCAGGTTGGCGGAAAACATGACCAACCTGCACTGCGGAACGGCCGCTGACAGGGGCAGGAGCACGATGAGGGGAGCAGGTTGGCAACGATGGCAACCAACCGGGGACGGTAACAGGCAATACACAGCGTAGGATGAGAATTGCAGGGGCAGGTTGGCGGAAAACATGACCGACCTGCACTGCGGAACGACAGCTGACAGGGGCAGAAGCACGATGAGAGGAGCAGGTTGGCAGCGATGGCAACCAACCGGGGACGGTGAGCAGCAGAGAGCAGCAGAGAAACGCAGAACAGCAGCAGGGAAACGTGGAAGTACAGCAGAGAGGTACATAAGCCTGGTAAGGATCTGGCCTAAGCACCATGGCAGCCTATGAGACAGGCTACAGCATCCCCTGGGTGCAGAAAAGGATGAGAAGGTACAGGTTGGAGCGGATGAATTTCAGTGCAAGGGAGATATTCTTCTCCACAGCCTTGACAGATATCTCCATCCTCTGTGCTATTTCCTTGTATGTCAATCCCTCCACACGACTTAACAGGAATGCCTCACGCTGTCGTGGCGGCAAGCAGTCCACAAGCTGGTTGATATATGATTCCAGGCTTCTGGCCTCTACCATGGACTGTAAATCAGTGGAGACATATTCCTGTGAAAGTTCCTCTGCCCTCTTGACAGCATCAATATTCAGGAACTTGCTGTATGTATTGAAAGTGAAATTACGGGTAATTATAAAAAGAAGCCCGTTCAGTGACCTGGCTTCATCAAGGCTCTCCCTTATCTCCCAGATCTTGAGAAACACCTGCTGAGTAAGATCCTCCTGCTCAGCAGGGTTATGAATAAAAAGGCCGGCATAGTGATAAACCTTGGCCCAGTATTTCCTGTAGAGTCTTTCGAAGGCCTTCACGTCACCTGTTTTCAAAAGTAGGATATCTTCCCGCTCCTTGTCAATCATAAGTCAGGGCAATTAAAACTGCGCTAAGGTAGTAATTTTTCAGGAATCTCGAAGACATCCCCTTCCTTGGCAAGGGCAGCTTCGGGGAATATTGGCCTGATTTCTTCCAGGAATGGAGTGACATCCGGGAAGCGCGATGAATAATGCCCGACAACAAGACGGCCTGCACCGGCATCCAGGGCACATTTCGCAGCCTGGACAGTAGTCGAGTGATGAGTCTTGGCAGCCATGTCCGACATGTCCTCCGGAAAAGTGGACTCGTGATAGAGGAGATCCACTCCGCTAACCCAGCCCGGCAGCTCAGGGAAAGGAGCCGTATCGCTGCAATAGGCATAGCTCCGTGGCTCAAATGGTCTGTATGCAGCCTCTGCATTCTGTATTATCTCACCGGATTCACGTACCACATCCTCTCCACGCTTCAATGTACCGATTTCAGCAAGTGTCAGTCCGTATCTGCCTATCGCCTCCTTGCGTATATTCATCATGGGCATCTTTTCCCTTATGATGAATCCGAATGTCTCAATCCTGTGGTTAAGAGGAAATGCAAGCATCTCTACACTTTTCGATGAAAACACCACCTCCGGACTTTTCATCGAAAGCACATGGTGTTCCACCCTGAAATGGAATCCCTCCCCGAAATATGCAAAAAAGAATTTCATAATCGGGGCAAAGGACCGTGGTGCATAGATATGCAGAGGTGTTGAACGCCCGAGCATACCCATTGTGGAGAGAAGCCCGAAAATGCCGAATATATGGTCTCCATGTATGTGGGAGATGCATATATTGTCAATCTTAAGGAATGAGACTCCAGCCTTCCGGAGACTTATCTGCACTCCCTCCCCGCAGTCAATCAAGAACAAGCGCCCACGTACATCAAGTACTTGAGCGCTTGGATTCCTGTTTACAGTGGGCAGGGCCGAAGCCGTGCCCAGTATTCTCAGAGTGAAATTACTCACCTTTCTCGAGCTTGTCCTTGAGTGCTGCAAGGGCATCAATGTCACCGAGAGTTGTCTTCTCGATATTTGAGTTGATCTTCTTTACAGCTTTCTTGGTGTTGTCTGACTCCTGTGCTGCCTTCTCTGCCTTGGTCTCAGGTGAAGCATAGGTCTTTAGGTGTGACACAGTTATCTTCTTGGTGTTCCTCCTGAGCTCAGTAACCTTGAATGGAAGGGTCTCACCTGCGACTGCTGATGTTCCGTCCTCCTTTACAAGATCCTTTGCGAAGCAGGTTGCCTCAACATCCTCACCGAGTGAGATTACAGCTGTCTTGTCTGCTACAGAGAGAACCTTTCCGTCTACAACTGAACCTACAGGATAGTTGCTTTCTATTTCATCCCAAGGGTTAGGAAGGAGCTGCTTGTGTCCAAGGCTGAGCTTGTGGTTGTCCTCATCGAAGTCAAGGATAACGACATCCATCTTGTCACCAGGCTGAACCATCTCTGAAGGATGCTTGATCTTTGTCCATGAGAGGTCGCTGATGTGAACGAGACCCTCGATACCGTCCTCAAGTTCAGCGAATACACCGAAATTGGTGATGTTGCGTACAACAGCTGAATGGGTTGAGCCTACCGGATATTTCTCACGGATGTTCTCCCAAGGGTTTGCTACGAGCTGCTTCAGGCCGAGAGACATCTTCTTCTCTTCCCTGTCAAGGGTAAGAACCTGTGCCTCAACCTCGTCACCTACCTTAAGGAAGTCCTGTGCAATGCGGAGCCTTGGTGACCATGACATCTCTGATACATGGATAAGTCCCTCAACACCTGGCTCAATCTCAACGAATGCACCATAGTCAGCGATGAGGACAACTTTACCCTTGACCTTGTCACCGACCTTGAGGTTCTGGTCAAGTGCATCCCAAGGATGTACTGTAAGCTGCTTCAGGCCGAGAGCGATTCTCTTCTTGGCCTCATCGAAGTCAAGGATTACGACACGGATCTTCTCGTCAAGCTTGACAACCTCCTCCGGATGGTTGATCCTGCCCCATGAAAGGTCTGTGATATGGATAAGTCCGTCAACACCTCCAAGGTCAACGAATACACCGTAGCTTGTGATGTTCTTGACTGTACCCTCAAGAACCTGTCCTTTCTCGAGCTTGCTGATTATCTCGCTCTTCTGCTGTTCCAGTTCAGCCTCGATAAGGGCCTTGTGTGAGACAACAACGTTCCTGAACTCCTGGTTGATCTTGACAATCTTGAAGTCCATGGTTGTGTCAACGAACTGATCGTAGTCACGGATAGGCTTGATGTCGATCTGTGAACCAGGAAGGAATGCCTCGATACCGAAGATGTCCACAATCATACCGCCCTTTGTGCGGGTCTTGACATAACCTTTGACGATTTCATTCGCATTGAATGCGTCATTAACCATATCCCAGGAGCGGAGAGCACGCGCCTTCTTGTGGGAGAGGACGAGCTGTCCCTTCCTGTCCTCGGCAGTCTCAACGAATACCTCAACCTTGTCACCGACCTTGAGGTCAGGGTTATAACGGAACTCCGGAGCCATGATGACACCTTCGCTCTTATAACCGATGTTCACGATAACCTCTCTCTTGCTGATAGCTGTAACAACGCCTTCAACAACGTCATTCTCAACTACTTTTGAGAGTGTCTGGTCATACTTCTCAGCGATTGTCTGCTTGTCTTCGCCATAGACATCGCCACCCTCGAACTCATCCCAGTTGAACTTGTCCGGGTCAACTGAGGCGTTCAGGGTCACTTTCCTGGTTTCCTCGATTGCAGGAGTCTCCTCTGCTGCAACTACTTTGTTTTCTTCCATAATTAAATAAAAAACAACTTAGCGGGTTAAACTTTATCTCTTGTACCTGTCCCTTATGGGCACAAAAAAGCGCGCCCTCCGGGAAAAAGGCGCGCAAAAATATGTATATTTATCGTATTTTCAAAACCCTAAAGCATTTTTCTTCGCTTGAAGACAAATAAAATCAACAGGAATGACAATATCATCAGCCCTACAATGATAATCCAGTCCCAGAATGTGGCAGTCATAGGCAGGGAAACATTCATTCCATAGAAGCTTGTAATAAGAGTCGGAGGCATCAGAAGCAGGGAGACAAGGGTAAATACCTTCATTATCTTGTTCTGGTCCAGGTTGATGATACCGATTACTGTGTTCTGGAGATATTCAAGCCTCTCGAAACTGAAGTTCGTATGGTTTATCAGCGAAGATATATCCTTCAGCATTACATTCAGCTTGCCCTGCAGCTCTGCCGGGAACTGCTCAGATTTCAGCAGGCTGGATATCACCCTCTGCTTGTCCACTATATTCTCGCGCACAAGCATGGTATTTTCCTGAAGCTGGTTGATGTCAAGGAGGAATTCTTCATTGATGTCCTCACCCATCCCGATTTTCCTGTTGTACTGCGCAATCTCCTTTGACATCAGCTCAATCATGTCGGCATCCAGGTCGATACGCTGCTCCAGGATACTTACAAAGACCACATCCCCCTTCGGATAGAACTTAGGGAATGCGAGCATCCTCCTCTGCAGATCAGTGAAGCTGCGCAAAGGGCACTCCCTCAATGTGGCAAGTATGCTGTCCGTGAGGATGAACGACACTGTCTCCATCGAATACTCCTCCGGCCCCGGAATAAGGAAATTGGTATTGGCAAATACAGCATTGTCAGTTTCGGAGAAACGTGATGAACTCTCAATCTCCTCCGCCTGCGCCCTGCTCTGGATAGTGGTGCCGAGAAAAGCCTCCGCAGCCCTCTTTTCCTCCCCTGTCGGTGAAAACAGGTCAATCCAGATGACATCCTGCCTTATGAGATTGCTGAAATCCGTCTCCGACTGGGAAACCATTATCTGTCCGTTGGTCCTGTAGTAGATTGTAATCATACCTTGCCACGTTTTAGTCCGGCTCAGTCGTCGGAAATGTTCGACTTTAAAACAGCCCCATACCGGAGTTCACCGATAAGGGGCTGCAAAAATACAAATTTCCTGAAAATACAGGACAAAATCCGGCAAATATTTGAAATTTTACGATGCAGACAATTCATTTTCACCGGAAGACATAGCCTTGTGAAGCAATTGCCGCTGCCGGCCAGCAGTTTCCTGTGCAGGTGCTGCAACGCAGATGAATGTATGTCACCTCACATTGAGACGGACGTCCATGACAGACTCCAGCACGGTGCCCGGAGCGGTGTCCATCGAGCCGTTTGCAGGAATACGGCGGTAATATTTGGCATAGTTCCCGGTGTCCCAGACAAACATCCTGCACTGTCCATCGGTCCCTCCCTGAAGCATTGAGCAGGAAATGTTCACCTCAACACCGTTGCCGTCATGCCATGCATGAAGTTCATTCTTGCCTACCCCGTCAAGACGGTTTCCTCCGGAACTGTCGAAAGTCTCGACAAGGAAATCCTCATTGTATCCTTTCTCAGCAAGGCTATGGCCTACACAGCAGATGCCGCAGTACCAGTAGACAGGGAGGCTTTCCCTGAATTCCAGACGGTTTACAGTATTGTATCCTGCTGCATCAAAGACAGTTGTCTTGACATGTCCAGCCACTGCACGATGGTCTGAGGCGATGAACTTTCCGTCCACCTTAGATCCGGTCTTGTGCATTGTCGAGTTCTGGACATAGTGGAACTTGTCGCACCCGATCCAGTCAAATGATTTCTCCATGAGCGATGCATCCAGTTCAACATCATCTATATAAAATTTCACTCCGCACCCTTCCTCAAGGTCTATCCTTTCATCGCCATGGAAACCTCCGGTGAAATCCGCCATCGTGCTTTCGTCCGAATAGTCACGGAACACTGATTCGTTCTCGCCGTTTGTCAGAAGGTTGTCCACCATTTTGGTAAATGTCCCGTCAGGCTGGCGGTACATTTCAAGGCGCGCCCCGTTCAGACGCCAAAGGTTCATGTACTGTTCTTCGGAGAGATCCATGTAGTGGTTGACAGAGAACACGAAATATTTGCTCCTGCTTACCTTGTCCTGCAATGCCACATAGAACACCTCTGAATTTCCTGACTTTTCAAACCTGACCATGGCAGTATGGCCATAGCCAGGTTCTTCATCCGGTTTCCCTTTGTCATCCGTTGCAATGCCGCCGCAAGAGCACAATGCAGTCAGCGACATTGCAAGTAAGATGAAAAATATCCGTTTACGCATAGGTTACCTGTTGTCCTTGTCCACCTGGCACCGTACAGGGGCTGAGATTGATTTATTGTAGGAATTGATCTTCGGTGCCACCTTTCCGCTTGAAGGCCTGAAATAGAAGGCCTGTCCCTGCAGCGAGCCGCAGACATTGCTCCAGAGAAGCCCATGTGACGCACCGGATGTGTTTCCAGTATTTGCACCTCCCATATTCGCAAGCCTTCCGTTGCCGGAAGTCTTTCCGTTTATGTAGCCGGCACAGATGAATGAGTTGTCACCGACCTTTATGCCTGGATAGCCCGGAGTGTCAAGGTATGAATATCCGCTGCCTACTGCAGGGCATGCATCCGCGACAGCGGAAAGAGCCTTGGTGTCAGCAACACGCCATCCCTTAGGACATGGGTCATAGATGGATTTGATGCCCTCCTTCTCGCGGTCTCCTGTTGTGCTTCCCCAGAAATCCTTGACATCGTCCAAGCACCAGTTCGCCTGGTCAGTGGCATCTGTTGTGGCAATAATCATCCCTACAGGATTGGCCATGGCCTCGGCGTATGAAAGAGGATTTGTCAGAAGTGCAAGGCACTGCTCATTGGCCACGGCATTTGCTCCGTCATGTCCGCCTGTGACTGTCCAGTATGAAGTCCAGAATGAAGGGATATAGCGTCCCCACTGGTAGAGGTTCGTAGTCCTGTAGACAACGTCCGGGTTGGCACCGCTCTTGTTGGCAATCCATGTGTCGAACTGTGTTGTAGCCTGTCCGATATCCATAGGTGCAAAATCATAGCCGGCCGTATTCACCGGTGCTATCGAGGTGCCGTCTGCAGCAATGTTCCAGAATGTCCATGCCCAGAGGATCTTCCCGTCCTTTTTCATGACAAGGATAGGTGAACCGGCATAGGCACTGACATTCTTGACAGTCACAGTGTAGTTTCCGTCATACGAGAATTCATATCCGTTTGCAGGGTCAACGCCGCTTGCCTCATATCCCGCTGTACGGCATGTATATACACTTCCGTCCATGGTCCTTGCCCAGTCAAACTCGGCCCCCTTGGGGTCTACGGCGTTATAGAAATTTCCCCTTGCCCTGATGTCAATCTTTATCTCATCAGGAATATCTGAATCAGGAGTATATGTTGCGCCTGTATATGTAGAGCCGTTCTTGCACTGTATGAAATATGTGTTGGCATCCCCATACGCGACCCCTGGCCCCGGAAGATAGCGTGTCTCCGTTGCCAGATACCATTCACCTGCGGCATTCATGCTCTCGCTGAGGCCATTGAGGTCAATGAGAGTGGTCTGTCCTGCCCTGAACACAAGTCCGGATTTCTTGGTAGGGACGGTAATTGTCAGGCCTTCACTGTTCTGCAGCTCGACTATCACCCAAATCTCCTTGCCGGTCATGTCCACAGGAAGAATATTCATATAGATGTTCTGGGTCTTGACCTCGGAAAGGAGCGACGGGCTGGTCACTGTAACGGACACACGGTTGAGAGGCTGTCCTGTCTGCGTGATTTCGAGGGTCTCCGGATTGAGGTTGAAGCCTCCGGCCATAGGAGTGTTGTTGTCATCATAGATTGAGACCCTCTTAGGGGCATATCCGGCAAACTCGGTCGAGGATATTGCGACCTGGGCAACAGCTGTCACTGGATTAAGCTCAAACTTGAATGCCTCGTCTACGCCAGGTATTCCGGTGACCATGCCGAGCGCAAAGCAGTCTGCAGCCACATTCGGAGCAGCCTGGACCTGCCTGTCGTCAATGTTCAGTCCATAGATGGTACCCCTGCTGTAGACCAGTTCCGCGTTGTAAGGAGAATACACCATGAACTTGTTCTCGCCGGCAACAAGGTCAAGTGCAGGCGTATTGAACCTCGCCACCGGCTTGCCCTCGTACTCCGAAGGTGTATAGATGTTTGTGTTCTCACCTGTCTCCTCGTCAATGACAGGAGTAGTGTTCGCCCATCCGGAAATCCTGCATTCCTTGTTGATGATCTTTATCTCATCCATTGCGGAATAGAGGCCTACAGCAGAATTGGTCTTCCATGTGAAGCCCTCCGTTGCCACAGTACCTTCAAGGAGATAGGAAGTGTTTGCCTCCGGTTCAGGATAGTTTGCCCCAGGCTCCATCGGGTCCTTCTTGCAGGAAACCACAGGCAACGCCATGAGGGCGGCAAATAGAAAATAACGTTTCATTTTATCAATTATAAAGTTAATAAATAGATGTGGCTAAAAAGTCCCGGAAAGACCTGACCGCATGTCCGGAATACCCTGGACAGGTCGTGAATGGTCTGTTCCTCTCCGGGAGAAGGAGAATATCATGAACCCCAGCCCGCATTCTGGACAAGGTTCCGGTTCACTCCGCGCTGCTCCTCTGAAATAGGGCACCATATCTTGTGGTACGACCAGTTCTGGCGAAGTGTCGGGATGCTCGCATGCAGGTATCCGTCAGTCTGGTAGGCAAGGTATCTGTCATCAATCTCCCCTTCTTTCTCCACGACCTTGTCCTCGTCAAGGCTCATAATCCTTTCTTCTATGATATTGAACCTTATAAGGTCATATTTGCGGGAGAATTCGAATATCAGCTCCCTTTCACGGCTTTCGAGAAGTTCCTCTACAAAGTCATCCCTGTGGTAGTATGCCTTTATCTCCTCGAAAAGGCTGCTGTCCTTTACGGAGCGTTCAAGGACCTTGTCAAGCCATACCCTGGCCCCGGCCTCATCGTCTGAGAAGTACATTGCCTCCGCATACATCAGATAGACATCGGCAAGCCTCATCAGCGGATATGACATGGCGTGCTGCTGCCATGTGTGCTGCAGCTCATCGAAACTGCACAGCCTGAACTTGCCGGCACAAAGCTGCATACCGGAAACAGGAAGATATGTCTGGGTCTCCAGATTGTCATAGAGCGGATGCGGAATCTCGACAGTTGAGACGCCCTCATCCGGATCCTCGACAGGGTTCCCGGAGACATCAAGGGCAATCTTTACGGTAACCTGCGGAGGTGCCGGGTCCCAATAGGTATAGCCATCGACAACAACCTTGTTCTTCCCGTCTGAAAGGCGGCCGGTAAAATTGTGGTCACGGCGCGGGTCCTTGGGATGGTACATGTAGAATGCCCTCGGGGTAGGCACATTGCGCCCTCCATATACATTCGGGCTGTCAATTCCGCTGTTTGCCGGAGTTGGCAGGTAGAAGCTGTTGGGCCAATATCCCTCTGAACCGGACAGCGGATTCTCTGCAAGGAGCATGCACTCGCGGTACTGCTGAGCCTTGGTCGTCTCCCGGAAAAGGTTGGTATAGTCATCAATCAGCACATACTTTGAATGCTCAACAACATCCTTGCATGCCTCAAGGGCAATGGATGTCATCTTTTCCGCATCTACGAAAGAAAAGTCATTCAACGGCTGCTCAGCCACAAGAGAGGCACCTGTGCCATACCTTTTGCAGGCTGCCAGATAGTTGCATATTCTCGCAAGATATGCCGCAGCTGTATACCTGTTGGCTGAAGATGTCTGGAGTATCCCTTCCTCATCAAGATTTTTCCATGCGTAGTCAAGGTCCTCCAGGACAAGTCCATAGACATCCTCCAACGAGGAGCGCGGCTCCTGCCCGTCAGAGTCGTAGGCAGTCACTATCGGCACCCCTCCGAAAAGCCATGCAAGATGGTAATAGAAGAATCCCCTCATGAAACGTGCCTCGGCCACATATCGTGTCCTCACGTCATCGGGCATGTCCACGTTGCCGATGTAGTGGAGTATGATATTGCATCTTGCAACTCCTGCATAAAGCACCTTCCAGGCATCCCTGATGCACCTTGTGCTTTCAGTATAGTTGCACCAGAACATCTCCAGCCCCTCATCGGAAGATGACGAGACAGAGACAATGTCGTCTGCCGGGGCATTCATCATATAGATAAGCCCAAGCCCGTAGCTGCCACGCTGGACGAAGGAATATCCGGGAATCTTATGCCCGTTGATAATCTCATAACAGGAAACAAGGGCCATCCTCATGTCGCTCTCAGTCCTGTAGAAATTCTCCGGGGATGTCTGTGAATATGGTACCTGGTCCAGGAAAGCCGCATTCTCGCATGAGACCGCCGCCACGTACAGAAGCACCGTCAAAAGTATATTTCCAATCTTTCCCATAATATTTTGCATCGATTAAATTAAAGCTGTTCAACTTCCAGTTTCTCCATAGGCTCAGAACGAGAGGCTAACGCCAAAGGTGAATGTACGTGCCTTAGGATAGGACATCCTGTCAAAGCCAGTAAACAGGGCATTCGACGTACTTACGTCAGGGTCCATTCCGCTGTACCTGGTGATAACGAAAAGGTTCTCTGCATTGACAGATGCCTTTATCGAGCTGATCTTCGCCTTGCGGAGCCTCTCCCCGGCAAATGTATATGACAAGCCCAGTGTCCTGAGACGCAGGAAAGATCCGTCTTCAACATAATAGGATGACACCCAGGTATTTGTCTGGCTCAGAAGCCTTGCATAGACATTGGACGGGTTCTCCGGTGTCCAATGGCCGTCCCAGTAATCCTTGCGGAGATTGTTGAACTGTGTCCCTCCGCTCTGCCCGGACTCTGAACGCAGCTTGAACTCGTTCATTATGTCACGTCCATATACCCCCTCGAAGAAAAAGGTAAGTTCAAATCCCTTGTATGTGAATGTATTTCCCATACCCATGGTAAACTTAGGGTTGGAGTCGCTTATCACTGTACGGTCATCCGCAGTGATTTCACCATTTCCGTCAAGGTCCTTGTATTTACGGTCGCCCGGCTGCACGGCAACAGAGTTGATTGAAGTCACCCCGTCCTTTAGCCTATACTTGAAATTGTCGATGTTATCCGATGTAACTACATCTGAAGGATACTCGAATTCATTTCCCCATTTGTCTGTCGCAATGAAGTCATCAAGCTGATAGTTCCCGTCCCAGACATATCCATAGCCGACACCTATCGGCTGCCCCACCATAATCCTGGAGATGTCATTGGAAAGTACTCCGTTGGAAATGTTCACGCTGGTATATTCTATCCCTCCGATATCCAGTACCCTGTTGCGCGACATGTCAAATGTTATATTCGTGGACCACTGGAAGTTACGCGTCTGTATGTTGTGCGTATTGAGGCTGACCTCGATTCCCCTGTTGTCCACACGGCCGAGGTTCTGCCACTGCTCTGTATATCCTGTCTGTGCAGGAAGCGTAGCGCGGTAGAGCATATCCCTTGTATCCTTATAATATATGTCAGCAGAGAGGTCTATCCTGTTGCCGAAAAGGCTTACATCAAGTCCGAGGTCATACTGGTATGTGGTCTCCCATTTCAGCTTTGAGTTGGCTGATGAAGAAGGGGCCATGCCCATCACCTCGGTCCCGTTCACAGCATAGTAGTTGGTTGTCATGAGTGCAAGTGCAGCATAGTCGGAAATCCTGTCGTTGCCTGAGGCACCGGCACTTAGCCGTATCTTGAACTGGTCCAGATATTTCTTTGCATTCGCCATGAAAGGCTCTTCTGAAAGCCTCCAGGCAAGGGAGACAGAAGGGAAATATCCGACACGGCTTCCTGCCATGAACTTGGACGAGCCGTCTGAGCGCATATTTAATGACACATAATACCTTGACATGTAGTTGTAGCTTACACGCCCGAACACGGACATCCTGGTATTCATCGCGACATTCTCCTCCGGAGCCTCCTGAACCTGTCCCTTGGATATGTCAAACACACCTGTCGAGCTGTCTATGAAGTCGTATGCACCGAGTGCAAGGTTCTCAATCCTGTACGCGCTCAGCTCCGCACCGATCATGGCATCGAAGTTATGCACCTTGCCCCATTGCTTCTTGTAGCTCAACGTTGCAGATGCATTATATCCGAACGAGTCCACAGTCTTGATCTTGGCATATCCGTTCTTGGAATAGCCCCAGAGGCTGTTGGCCGTATAGAACTCCATGCCCTTTGAATTTGAGGTGTTCCCCGAGACAGATGCCCTGAAATCCAGCCCGTCGGTGATTGTCCAGTCAAGATAGGCATTGCCCTGTATCCTTGAATATACTGTCTTCCTGTATGTTTCACCAGAGATACAGTCAAGCAGGGTGTACCCGTTAAGGTATTCGGAAGCATCTGATTCCGTATAGACTTCAATAGGCCTGCGAAGATAGATGAGCTGGATAAGCCCGCTGTTGCCGAGGGAACCGCCTCCTGATGAGACCGCACCGTTGGATATGTTCCGTCCGTATGTCACATTTGCCCCTACCTTAAGGCTGCTGTTTATCTGATGGTCGAATTTCAGTCTTCCGGTATAGCGGATATAGTCGTTGTTCCTGACAAGCCCGTCCTGGTTGAGGTAGCCGAGAGTTGCCAGCAGCTGGGTCTTCTTGTTTGCTATTGCATTGACCGACAGGTTATAGTTCTGCGTGACAGCTGTCCTGTAAAGGAGCTTCTGCCAGTCCCGGTATTCATATCCGGAAGCGTCCATAGGGGCATCATCGGAGACACCGTCTCCGTTCAGGTCAACTCCATATCCGGTCCAGCCATAGTCGCGCCTGTAGAACCTGTAGTCCACATATCCCTGTGCATCAAGCATATCTATATACTTAGGGACATTTGAGATTCCGACGGATGCATCGAAGTTCACAATTGTCCGGTCTGTGCCTGTCGCACAGGACTTTGTCGTGATGATTACGACTCCGTTGGCTCCCCTTGAGCCATAGATTGCAGTGGCTGTTGCATCTTTCAGGACCTCGATTGACTCGATGTCGTTAGGATTAAGGAAAGAGAGAGGGTCCAATGTACCGCTTCCTGTGGTAGATGTCGTGGCGATTTCCCCTGACGAAAGGTCCATCTGCATACCGTCAATCACAAACAGTGGCGTCGTACCTGCATTTATGGAATTGTTTCCCCTTATCTTTATATTGAATCCCGAACCGGGTTCACCGGACTGGGAAGTGATGTTCAGCCCGGCTACATGCCCCTGAAGTGCACCGAATACATTGCTGCTTCCGGTCTTTACCAGTTCGTCTGCCTTGACTGAGCTGACAGAGCCTGTGAGGTCCCTTCTCGAAAGCGAGCCATAGCCGATTACCACGGCATCCTCAATCTGCATGCGGTCCTCCTTCATCACTATATTGAGCACCTCCGGGCCATCAATGGCCACATCCTGAGGCTCCATTCCGAAGAATGAAAAATTCAGCGTCTTGCCCTTGAGTGCCTTCACCGAGAAATGCCCGTCAATATCGGTTATGGTACCGGTTTCTGTACCATTATATATTACTCCTACCCCGGCAAGAGGATTCCCCTCACTGTCTTTCACCGTACCTTTCACCGTACCTTGGGCAAATGCCTGAAGCGGCAACAGGAAAAGCAGGACAAGGCAAAGCCTTTCTATAAATCTCTGTTTCATGCCTAATTGAAATTGATATTTGAATAGTTCTTCTTTGTCCTCCAGATTGCATCATCAAGCGAAACCACTTCCTGGCCAAGATTATAGAATCCGTTGAAAGTTACATTGGATACGCCATGCCCGGCATCGTACCCCTGGATAACGCATCTGCCCTTGCCCTGGCGCACGGACAGGATATTGACATTTGTATATGTCACACCGTCAATCCTGCCCGGAGAATATGCCAGTGCATTTCCGGCATCGTCATATCCGATATTGTAGCTATGCTTCAGACAGGCCAGGTAAATGGCATTTTCCATACAGTCCTCCAGCCATGCGTTCTCGTATGTGACATTCGAGATCGTGCCTGCCGCACCGTTATGGATACTTATGCCGGCACGCCTCAGTTCTGTTGTCCCGGTACCGGAATGTATTGCATATATGTCCTTATAATGCACGTTGGTTATGTCAATGTTTGTCTCATATCCGATTTCGAAAGTATTGCCGGCATCCACATTCCATCCTATACAGTCCTCATACCATATTCCGTCTACATCTCCCTTAAGCTTGAACTTCTGGGACTTCAGGCAATAGCAGTCGTCGTGTCCGTAGAGGAAGCATCCTTTTACATGTACATTCCTGCCTCCGATTATGTCCATCGAGTCATTGTTTGTCTTCACCCCGGGCGCACTGTTGGTGCCGAGCGTCTTGACATTTATGATATTGGAATTATGGCAATTGGTGTACAGCGATTCCCATCCTCCGCTGTTCGAGAGATTGGTAATGTCGCGTACCTCTGAATTTTCACAGCGGCAAAGGGCAAGCGAGAAAGGCTGATAGAACTCATTGTCGCTGCGTGCACAGTCGTATGTGTTCAGGAAGCCTCCGCCGTGGATCTTCACCCCGTTGACGTCACGGGCGAATATTGTTCCATTGACGATACATCCTGGTTCAAGATAGACTTCCCGGCACTGCTCCGTCAATGTGATTGCGCCGGCATCATGCACCTTCCCTCCCTCAAAATACAGGACAGAAGGATCGTCCTTTGAAGGACGTTCATTGTCTATCGGGTTGACAAACAGGAAAAGCGGATTCTCCAGGTCACCGTTGAACTCGATTGAGACCCTGTCGTATGCCTCAAGATAGAGGGTCAGCTTCCCGTTTTCGAATGTCTGGCAATATTCCTTTGCAACAGGATGCACAATGACAGATTCTGCCTTTGCATCCTGAAGGGTGATTTCGCATTTAACCTTGCCTTCACCGGCACCGACCCATGCCAGATGCGGCTCGATTGTAGGATACACAAAGATATAGGTACCATTGGCCTTGACCGTATATCTGGTCGACTCCATTATCTGCGGGGCGAACTCATAGTACTCCATCTCCTCTGCAAGCACAATCCCGTCATCAGGAGAAGGCTCGCCATTTCCGATGGAAGGAGCATTTGTACAGGATGTACATGACACATACGTCAGCATGCATGTACACATCAAAAAAGTGTGTAAGAAATTGTGTTTCATATTGTTGATTTTATCGTTCCAAGGAAGCCTTCACCAGGTTACTCTACCGTATATTCCGTATTCCTGACGGCAAAGAACATTTTCCCCATATCGGAGGCCGTCACCTTTTTCCCGTCTATTACAAGATTCTCTATCTTCACGTTACGGATACGGTGCTCTTCGCTGTCATAGCCATAGAATACATTCCTGTATTTTGCCTGGTGAAGCAGGTTGACGTTGCGCAGTGTGATGCCGTCCATTGTACCCGGACGCCATGTCACACCGTTCCCTATCTGATAGCTTGTCTCACGGATATCGATGTAGATTCCATATTCCTTGCAGTCTTCAAGGAATATATCTTCAAAGAGTATATCTGATACATGCCCTCCGGCACAATGGTGAATGCCCAGGCCTCCACGGTACAGTGTCGTGGGACGTCCTCCGCTATGGATGCTATAGCAATTGCGGTACGTAACGCCGGAAATGTCCAGGTCTGTCTCCGCTCCGATTACAAAGGAATTTCCGCTCAGGTAGTTCCATGCAATGCAGTCTTCAAAGACCACATTGCTGACCTCTCCTGCAAAATCCCATTTATGGCTCTTTACGCAATACACATCATCATGGCAATATGCAAAACAGCCTGTGACCTTTGCATCCTTGCAGCCGAGCAGGTCAAGGGCGTCATTCTCGCATCCGGTGGCATTTGCAGGATTCTCGACAGCTACGACCTTGTAGTTGTCTATCGAGACATCATTTGAGGCCGAGACAAGAGTCGACCAGTTGATATTGTTTATCAGGGTTACATTTTCGATATGGAGGCCGTCTGCCTTCTCAAGCTGGATTGCCCTTGCGGCCACTTCGCGGGAATCAATGACTCCGCAGCCACGTATGGCTATGCCGTCTGCACCGCTGGACGTTATGTTGCCTTTCAGTACTGCACCTCCTTCAAGGTACAGGGTCTGGCCGGATTTCAGGCTGAGATTAGGCTCATTATGGACAGAGCCTGCCTTGAAATATATTATATCCGGATCTGACGGGTCCGGCCTGTCAGTTTCAAGAGGATTGACAAAGATGAAAAGAGAATGTTCCTCAGATCCGTTTATCTCGACTACAGCCTCATCACCTGGCGAGAGCCTCAATGTCACGAGACCGTCTTGCAGGCTGCTGCTGTAATCCTTTGATACAGGAAGGATTTTAGCAGATTCTACATACCCCCCCCTGGTAATTCACCGAGACATTGACAGGCTTGTCGCAGCCAAAGATGCAGACATCATGTTCCAGCGTAGGAAGCACAAAGGCCTCGGTCCCTTCAACCTTTACAGACCAGAATACTGAAGGGATGACAGACGGTGCATATCCATAGACATCCACAGTTGCACCGGATACAGGAGCCTCAGGCCGGGACGCAGTCAGCGTTGAGCAGGAGGCCATCTGCATAATGGCCATCATGACAGCCATACCGATAAATTGCTTTTTCATATTTCCATATAATTATTTCTATCTTGACACTACACTATATCAATGCCTGCGCAGGTGACAGGAGCCTTCACTGATAAAGGCAATCAGTTCAGGTAGACCCCGTCAAAGAACCCTATCCCTCCGGTAACCGTTACCTTAACTTCGCTGGCCTTGACCGGGGCGAACCGGTAGGAGCCTATTCCGTTCACAGATTTTCCCTTTGCAACTGGAATGAACTGCCCGCCTCCGTCGGTGACAGATATCTCGAATGAGCAGTCAGAGGTATTCGGATTCCAGTCCACAGTTATCCTGTCTACCGTCTTTCCGCCTGCATCCATTACAATCTCGTCACCCTTTATCATATTATAATATGAATTGTTTCCCTTTGGCTCAGTGAGTGCAGAGACATTGTTGCCGTTGCTGTCCAGGACTGTAAGCCTTTTCTGAAGGCGGAAGTCAACAGAAGATGCAGCCACTATTATATTGAACTCACCAGGCTCGACAACCCTTTCCATATTCCTGTCAAGCAGGCTCAGGTCATGCTGTGCATCCAATGTCATCTTCACATTCTTTGTCTCCCCCGCCTTCAGTGACACCCTTTCAAATCCGCGGAGCTGAAGTTCATACACAGTAATTGAGCTAAGGATGTCATTTACATACAGCTGCACGACTTCGTCACCGTCACGTTTTCCTGTGTTTGTCACATCGAAGGACACCTCGACCTTTCCATCCGGCATTATCGTGCCGGACGAGAGATTGAGATTTGAATATTCAAATGTAGTGTAGCTCAGGCCATATCCGAAATTATACAATGCACCATTTATACGGCTCTGGTTGCCGTCAAGCCCAGGCCTGGCATATCCGTCCACCTGTGAATTGGGCTTGTATGGAAAATTGAAAGGAATCTGCCCGACTGTCTTCGGGAATGTAACAGTCAGCTTTCCTCCAGGATTGTAGTCCCCGCACAGGGCAGCAGCCACAGCCTCACCTCCATGTGAGCCTGGATACCATGCCTCCAGTATTGCATCAGCATATCTGTCAGCCCAGTTTATCGAGAGCGGACGTCCGTTTATCAGCACCACAGCCATCGGCTTTCCGGTCGCCTTGACCGCCTCCAAAAGCTTCTGCTGGTGTCCTGGAAGTTCCAGGCTTGTACGGCTCTTGTTCTCACCGCATGTCCTGACACCTCCTCCTACAACTACCACAGCGACATCCGAACCTTTTACAAGCTCTACAGCCTCGGCAAGCATCTTTTCCTCATCCTGAGTCATGTCAACAGGGATAATCTCGGACAGCGGCCATGACTCGTCAACCAGTTCACATCCCTTGGCATACACTACCTCAGCCACACCGTCCAGACGGCTGCGAAGTCCTCCCAGCACGCTTACGACATCCACACCGACCGGGCCGTAATGGGTTGTCGCGTATGAAGTCTCGTCAGCATTCGGGCCTACGACAGCCACCTTCCGGATATGTTCCAGGTTAAACGGGAGCGTCTTGCCATCAGTCCCGCAACCATGTGCATCATCTGCATTCTTGAGAAGTACGAGTGACTCCTTCGAAGCCCTGAGCGCAACTTCATTGTTCTCCTCAGAATTCACCTCCCTGTCAGCAGCTGCGTAATCCCTCTGGTACGGGTCATCGAAAAGCCCGACAAGGAATTTCACCCTGAAAATGTCGCGCAGCCTCTGGTCAATCACCTCCATCGGGATTGTACCCTCCTCCACAAGCTCCCTGAGAGGAAGCACGTATGTGTCAGGTGTCCTGAATGTACAGCGGACATTCAAGCCTGCCATCACTGCCTGGCGCACAGACTCCTTCATTCCGGATGCGACCCTATGCTTTGCATGCAGATACTCCACGGCATCACTGTCAGAGACGACATATCCATTGAATCCGAAATCATTGCGCAATCTCTCTGTAAGCCAGTATCCGCTTCCCTGTACAGGTTCACCGTCATAGTCATTGTACGAACTCATGACCCCGAGCAGCCCTGCCCTTGATATGACTTCGCGCCATGGATAGACATGGACATTCTCCACCTCGTGAGGACCCATCTGAGGGTCAGTCCTGGCCATTCCCTCACGCGCGCCCTTATTGTTTGAATATGCTATGAAATGCTTTCCCGTAGCCGCCACCTGCATATCAGCCTGCAGTCCGAGGGTCATCTGCACTCCAAGCTCCGCAACCAGATACGGAGACTCGCCATAGACCTCCTCATAACGGCCCCATCTCTGGTCACGTCCGACATCAAGGATAGGGGCATATATATTTGTATATCCAAGAAGACGGCCTTCACGTCCTGTTATATAGCCGATCTCACGCACAAGGTCACGGTCCCATGTGTGGCCGATTCCGAGCTGTGTCGGGAAATTCGTGGCCTTGAATGCCTCCACTCCCCTGATGCCCTCGTTGGTAAAGTCAACAGGAATGCCGAGCCTGGTTTCCTCCACAAAGAAACGCTGCACCTCATTCATTGCCCATGCATGGCGTGAAGCCGGCCAGCAGTTCTCGTTCTGGCCGTATGGAAGCCCCCATCCGTAGAATCCGTTAAGGTGTTCATCTATAGCCCCTATACCGTCTTTCCAGAGCCGGTCTTTCCACTCCGGGGTCGGAAGGTCGTCCGCAAGCACCCTGCGGTAGCCGTATAGGGTAACCATCTGGCAGGTCTTCTCCTCAAGCGTCATCTGCCCGATAAGGTCCTCGATCCTTGCATCTATGTCAGCGTCCGGATCCTCATAGACGTCCTTCACTCCATTCTTGTTGAAGTCAATCCAGCCATTGCGGTAAATCCTGTTCCTGCCAAGTTCAAATTTTGCAGTTTCCTGCCGCCTGGGTGTTTTCTCACCTGCGACAGAGAATGATGCTGCAAGGCACAACATGGCAGCAGCTGCCAGAAAAGACGGATATTTTTTCATGTCTATCTATTTATATCATATAATTGTGTTCGTACACAGCCACAAATATAGAAACAAATTTGAATTATCCGCTCAAAAAATATAAAAATTGTACAAAAACCACCAAATTCACGGACGCCAAAGGCCGACAACAAAAAATAATGCGGCCTTATGACATGGCCGCAACAATAATTTGTGCACTTACACAGCAATAATATATAGAATTCATAATTTGTCAGATCGCCTGTTTCAGGACAGCTGCTATGCCAGCAGGATACGGAGACCGATAAGTATAAGGACAGTCCCTCCGGCAATATATGACGGCTTTCCAAACCTGTCGCCGATATACCTGCCCCCTATCATCCCGCACAGGGCTGCAAGCACCGTAACAGCAAAGACAGAGCCCACACTCATATACATTTCCTCCAATGAGATTTCCGCCATTGCCAGGGAGACACCAACAGCAGAGGCATCGACACTGGTGGCAACAGCTGCAAGGAAGAGTGACTTTACACCTGACAGATTCGCCGGTCCATTGCAATCTTTCCCAAGTGCATTGACAATCATCATTATACCTATATACAGAAGGAGGACAAAGCCTACAATCCTGGAGAAGCTGTCTATATATGAGACAATGGAATGGCCAAGTACCCAACCGATAAACAGCAAGGCGGCCTGCATCACCCCGAACGTAAGGGCAACAGGAAAGATCCTGGCCATCCTGGATTTTTCCATCGTGACACTTCCTCCTATTGACACCACAAACGTGTCCACACATAGGGAAACTGAAAGAAGAATAATTTCAACAAAGGTCATAACAACAAATTTTATGGACGGAACTCCTGCCTGTTGAGGATAGAGCGTCCAAGGGTCAGTTCATCTGCATATTCCAGGTCATCACCAAAGCCAAGCCCGCGGGCAAGTGAAGAGACCTTCACACCTGTCCCCGAAAGCTGTCTATATATATAGAATGCCGTTGTCTCCCCCTCGACGTCACCGCTCAGTGCAAATATGATTTCCACCTGGGCCGTATCTTCCTGGACAAGTGCACGCACCCTCTCGACAAGCCTTGAGATGGTCAGGTCTGACGGGGCTACTCCATTTATCGGGGAGATGATACCGCCAAGCACATGGTAGACCCCATGGTACTGTCCCGTATTCTCTATGCTCATGACATCGCGTACATTCTCCACAACGCAGATTGTACGCCTGTCACGGGTATGGTCAGAGCAGACAGCACATTTCGTCCCGTCGGCAATCATCATGCATTCTGAGCAGTACTGTACCTCATCCCTGAGCCTGGAAATTGACGATGTAAAGTGATGTACATTCTCCTGCGGCTGCTTCAGAAGATGCAGCGCAAGCCGGAGGGCACTCCTGCGGCCTACACCTGGCAATGAACTGATTGCGTCCACAGCCTCTTCAAGCAATTTTGACGGATAATTTTCCTTGTACATACCTAAAATATTATTATCCTGCACTTTAGTCCATAGCAATCGCATCCTGGACAAGTGCTTCTATCGGAGAGGGCACAAATTTACAAAATTTCACGCCGTTTTCAACACCTAACCTTATCAATTCGTCACGGCAGGCATTCCCGAAAGATCCGATCACTGCGACAGGATAATTCCGGTAGTCATACTGCATGATACATCTCCTGATAAATGACAGGAAATTGTCCCTTATCATTTCATCGACCTGTGGATATGTCCTGTTGTCAAGGATGAACGGTACAAACGAGGCAAGATAACCGGTCGGATTTGTTCCGGAATACACATTCCTCACTATAGAGGCATATGTAAGCGAGAATTTTTCGCGGAATGCCCCTGACAATTCTTCCGGGAGCAGTCCTTTGATAAAGTCCGCGACAAAAGCCTTGCCGAGGGAGACTCCCCCGCCCTCGTCACCAAGTATGAATCCTCCGGGACGCACATTGCTGACAATCCTGTGCCCATCATAGAATGCGCTGTTCGAGCCTGTCCCCAATATGGCCACTATGCCCGGTACATCCCCAAGGCCGGCCTTTGCGGCGGCAAGAAGGTCAGAGCCGTATGCAATGTCCGCCATCGGGAAAGCAGCCCTCAGAGCCTTGTCGAGAATCACAACGCCCTCACTTCCAATAAGCCCTGCCCCATAGAATCTGATCCTGTCAATCAAGAAAGAAGCCTTTATATCTGGATTACAGATAACATCGTTGGCATCACTTGCATCACTGGCGGAGTCTATATCCATGGTGCCAATAAAGTCCATGGCTGTCTTGACAGCATTGGGGGCTTCGACATCCTGGGTGGCATTGACCAAATTGGCACTGCTGACAGCATTTGCTGCATCAGCAACGATCCTTACAACCGATTCCGCCGGCATCACTGCGACATTTATTCCCGGAGTCCTGAACCTCAGGACATCCTTACCGTGAACCAAGGCCCATTCCGCCTTGGTTGCTCCACTTTCTACAATCAACAGCATAATTCTCTTCACTTATAGGATCAGACGTATCTGCCATGGCGGCCCCAATGGAAATAGCCGTACACAGCAGCAAATGTATATGCAAGGTACAGCAGAGACATCCAGTACAGTCCCTGTGTAAGGCAGAGTACCGTGGAAGACAGGTCAGCCACAATCCAAAGCAGCCACTGCTCCCTATAGGAACGGCTCAACCAGTATGTAGCAATTGCGCTCAGGACAGCGACAGGGGCATCCAGGGCTGACATCGGGTCATCCAGTATGTCAAGCAGCCATATCAGCGCAGCCGAAAGCACTGCCATCACAACAGCACTGGCTGCTACAGTCTTCCATCCCAGCTTATTCAGATGGATATGGTCTCTATTGAGATCCCGCACTTTTTCTGATGATTTTGATGTTTCTGCTGCGTCTGGCAATTTTGAGGCATCTGCTGCACCAGCCATGCTGGCCGGCACTTTTCCAGTCACTGCAGAAGCCGCCTTTTCAACTGCCGGAGTACCTGTTACAGAGGCATTAGATGAGACAGCCGAATCTTTCCTCCATTGATATAGTCCCCAGAATGAGATGATGAAATAATAGACATTCAGCCCAAAGGACGCATACAGCGCACCTTTCCAGAACATATACATTGCAGCAAGGCTTGTAATCACCCCAACAATCCACATAAGGTTCTTCTGCCTGACTTCCAGCACGATATATAGCACCCCTGTCAGCAGGGTAAAGATTTCCATCCAGTCCATTTTATATAACTCTCATGTATCAGGAACCCACGAAGTGCCCCGCACTCCCCATTGTCTTTTCAAAAAATGGCCTTATAGTCAGCCACATCAATATTCAATCTCTGCAAGGCAATAACAGACAGCCCGGAAGCAAGTACTTCCTCTATTCTATAGTCACCGCCATGCCGGCACAAATGTAGCTAAAAAACATGTTCCGGCAAGAACTTTATAATATAAATGTGTCTGCCCCATAGTCCCCAAAAATCGAAAATTACCCCTGCCAAAGCGAACTCTGACAAGGGTAAAGGCGTTTAAAGGCAGACTTGCTGGAGAGTCCATTTTCCACCAGACCAGGCAGCAGCTACTCCTGCTGTCCTCCTCCAAGTGCACGATAGAGCGAAATGACGCCTGCTATCATGTCGTAGCGGTCCTGGGCAAGGCTTGTCTGCGCTGAAAGGAGCGACTGCTGTGCTGTCAATACCTCAAGATATGTAGTAGAAGTATATTGCATCAGCAGCTCCGTCTTCTCAACGGCAGCAGAAAGTGATTCAATCTGCCTTGCCCGGAATTCCGCCCTCGCCTGGGATGTCTGGTACTGGGTCAAGGCATTGTTGACCTCGGCACCTGCATCCAGGATTGCCTGCTGGAAATTCAGCATGGCCTCCTCCTGCTGTGACTTCATTATCTTTACTTTTGCGACATTTGCACGCGCATTGAAGATAGGCTGCATCAGTGAGCCGGTCGCTGCCATGATAAGTCCCCCTGGACTTACCGGGACACCGGCATTATTGGTCCATCCGATGCTTCCGCCAAGGCTTAGTGAAGGGTACATAGCAGCCTTTGAAGCATTGGTGGCATAATATGCTGCAGCAAGATTGTTCTCGGCTGCGCGGACATCCGGACGGCGTGAGAGGATCTGTACAGGCACGCCGGTCTTCAATGTTGCAGGGAAAACCATCCCTTCCAGGCTTCCCCTCTCTATTGTATGCGGGGTCTCACACAATGTAGTACAGATTGAATTCTCCATCTGCGTGATAGTCTGCAGAATGGTCTGCACTGAAGCACACACCTGCCAATATGCACCCTCCATCTGGGCTACAGCGACCTCGTTTGCCATTCCTGCCTCTTTCATTGCCTTAAGGGCCGTAACGCTCTGCGAGAATTTCTCCGCATTGCTCTGGGCAATTCTCAGTTGCTCGTCAAGCATCACAAGTGTATAGTACTGGGATGCAATTGAAGCAATCAGGCCGGTCATCGTTGCCTGCTCATAGTCCTTTGACATCTCCCATGCTGCCTTGCTCTGGCGTTTCTCGTTGGTCTTCTTGCCAAAGATGTCGATTTCCCAGCTTGCAACTACAGGCACGGTATAGGTCCATGACGCACCTGACTTGACACCGTTATAGTTGTTGAAGCTGTTCACCCCGCCTTCAGCTGCGAAGTTGAATGAAGGTATATACGAAAGGCGCGCCGTCTTCAATGCTATCTCGGCCTCCTCTGTATGTAGCCTTGCCGCCCTGAGGTCAGTATTGTTCTCAAGCCCCTTCTCTATCAGCGACTGGAGCATAGGGTCAGTAAAAAGTTCCTTCCACCCAAGGTCAGCGACAGATGCAGAATCAACAGTGGCATACTCTTCCCCGAAAAGCAGGGAATCAGCCTTGACAGACTCCGGACGCTCATATTTTTTGTATATTCCGCAGCTGCAGGCCATCGCCGCAGCTGCCATTGTCAATATTATTCTTCCAATCATCATAATTCTTTTTCTTATCTGGCGTTTAAAGCTTTACAGTATTGTCATGCTCACCCTTGAGCTTCTTGGCCTCACGCACATCCTCAATCTCCTTCTGTACCTGCCAGTCTGCGCTCTCAAACTTTATAGGCCTGAACTTTTCCTCGATTGTCTCGAAGACGCAGAAAAGCGACGGTACAAGGAACAGGATGACAAGCGTTCCCACAATCATACCTCCGACAGCACCTGTACCGAGTGATGAGTTACCGTTGGCACCGACACCTGTAGAGAACATGAGCGGAAGCAGACCGAAAATCATTGTGAGGGCAGTCATAAGGATAGGACGCAGACGTATCTTGGCCGCACCGACAGCAGCCTGCTTGAGTGTCATTCCTGACTTGCGCCTCTTGCTTGCATACTCCGTAATAAGGATTGCAGTCTTCGCAAGAAGTCCGATAAGCATGATGATACCTGTCTGGAGGTAGATATTGTTCTCAAGTCCGAAGAACTTGGCGAACAGGAAGCTTCCCATAAGGCCGCAAGGCACTGACACAATGACAGCCATAGGGATGAACACGCTCTCATAGAATGCGCAGAGGATCAGATAAATCAGCAGGATACATATACCATATATAATTAGGGAGTTGTTTCCTGTTCGTGCCTCCTCACGGGTAATTCCGGAGAATTCGAAG
Source organism: Bacteroidales bacterium (assembly GCA_023667095.1). Classification (GTDB taxonomy): domain Bacteria; phylum Bacteroidota; class Bacteroidia; order Bacteroidales; family UBA932; genus Cryptobacteroides. The sequence continues at coordinate 7,957 of JAMPAT010000022.1, read as the reverse complement.
CCGAAGCCCCTCGGAAGTGTCTGCGCAGCAACCTCGTTGATAGCCTTGATGGCATCTCCTGAGGAATATCCGTCAGCAGCGGCACCGTTCACAGCTATTGAGTTGTACATGTTGAACCTCGAAAGGGTCTGCGCTCCATATACCTTGGTAAGTTCGATGAACTGTGCCAAAGGAGCCATCTCGCCATTGTCCATCCTGACGAATGTCCTGTCAAGGTCCTCAGGAGACATCCTGTACTGAGGGTCTGCCTGAATCATTACCCTGTAGATGTGTGAGAACCTGTTGATGTTTGACACATACTGTCCTCCGAAATATCCTCCGAGTGTAGAGAGGACTGTTGCAGGGGAGACTCCGGCACGCTTGCACTTCACTGCGTCTACATCCACCATGTACTGAGGGAAGTCAGGGTTGAATGAAGAATATGCGTATGCAATCTCCGGACGCTGGTTCAATGCGCCGATAAACTGCATTGCAACCCCGAAGAAGTCATTGATGTCACCGCCGTTCTTGTCCTGGAGGTGCATCTCGAATCCGTTTGTATTACCGTATCCGGTAATCACAGGAGGTGCCATAGGGATAATCTTGGCATCCCTGATATCCGCAGTCCTTGCCATGATCTGGCCTATAAGGGCATCAACCTTCTCGGCCCTGTCCTTCCTGAATTTCCAGTTTTTCAGCCTTATGATAATCTGGGCATACGGTGTACCCGCACCGGAAATCATTCCGTATCCGGACACTGTGGAGCGGATCTCGATATCCTTCATGCCATCGATACGCGAACTTATCTCCTGGAGTACCCTCTCGGTATTCTGCAGGGAGCTTCCTGGAGCAAGGGTGACATCAATCATGATTGTACCCAGGTCCTCGTCAGGGACAAGCCCGGTCTTGGTATTCATCATCAGCACGACAAGCAATGCCACGCTTGCAATGACGGTTCCCCACATCGCCCATTTGCGACGGATAAAGAAAAGCACGCCATATTTATATTTTTCAACTATTGCGTTGAAACCTGTAGTGAAGACCTTGCGGAAACGGTTGGAGAAGTTGTCCACCGGTTTGCCGCTTTCATCTACGTACGGTTTCATCAGAAGAGCACAGAGTGCAGGGGCAAGCGTAAGGGCGTTGACGGCAGAAAGTCCGACTGCAACAGCCATTGTGACACCGAACTGGGTGTAGAAGATACCGGAGGTGCCTCCCATCATTGACACAGGGATAAACACGGCCATAAAGACAAGGCTGGAAGTGACGATAGCACCTGTGATTCCTCCCATGGCGTCATTTGCCGCATGGTATGAAGACTTGTAGCCGGCATCAAAACGTGCCTGGACAGCCTCTACAACAACGATGGAGTCATCCACGACCGTACCGATTGCAAGCACAAGGGCAAACAGTGTCAGCAGGTTGATTGTAAATCCTGCGACAGCAAGGAATGCAAAGGTACCGACAATTGACACTACAATGGAAATCGTAGGAATGAGTGTGGCCCTAAGATCCTGGAGGAAGAAATAAACCACAAGGATTACAAGGAGGAATGCAATGATAAGCGACTTGAACACCTCATTGATTGAGGCAAGAAGGAAGTCGTTCACACTCATAAGTGTAGAAATCTCCATATCCTCAGGGAAATTTTCAGCTGCCTCTTCAAGAAGGGCATCAATCTCATTGACAACCTCTGTGGCATTTGAGCCTGCTGTCTGGAAGATCATGGTCTGGACACCTGGATGTCCGTCTGTCTTGGAGACATATCCGTAGGACTGGATTCCCAGCTCCACTCTCGCAACATCTTTCAGACGGAGTACTTCACCGCTTTCCTTTGCTGAGATTACCATCTCTCCAAACTCCTCTGCAGTCATCTTGCGGCCCCTGTATTTCATCACATACTCGTACGTAGAGCCGGAACTTTCTCCAAATGAGCCTGTAGCCGCCTCGATATTCTGCTCTGCAAGGATACCTGCTATATCTGACGGTATCAGATGGTACTGTGCCATTGCTGCCGGGTTGAACCATATACGCATACTGTACTGGTCAGACAGGAGCACTACATCACCGACGCCCTTGATACGCTTGATCTGAGGCTCGATGTTCAGCTTCATGTAGTTGGCAAGGAACTTTGTGTCGTATGTGCCATTAGGGCTGTGCAGCGAGACAATCTTCAGCATACTGCTCTGCCTTTTCAGGACTGTCACACCAATCTGGTTGACCTCGGCAGGAAGAAGTCCTGTAGCCATTGTCACACGGTTGTTCACGTTGACTGTCGCCATATCCGGGTCTGTTCCCTGACGGAAATAGATATTTATGCTGACTTCACCTGTATTTGTAGAGGATGAAGTCATGTAGTCCATATTCTCCACACCGTTTATCGACTCCTCCAGAGGGGCGATGACGGACTTCTGTATAGTCTCCGCACTTGCTCCCGGGTATGATGTCATCACCATTACCGTTGGAGGCGCGATATCCGGATACTGCTCTACCGGCAGCGTAGCAAGACCGATGATTCCGGCCAGCAGGATTACAATTGATATGACGGCTGAAAGGATAGGCCGTTCTATAAATGTCTTTAAAGTCATGATATCCTCCCTGATTATTCCTCTGTCGCATTCCTTGTCTGGACTGCCTGTCCTTCACGGACCATTCCGACACCTTCGGCAAGGATAATGTCACCTTCCGAGAGACCTGAATTCACTACATAGCTCCTGCCATCATCTGAAAGCTTCACAGAAAGACGTGCAGCCTGGGTCTTGCCGTCAACAATCCTGTAGGCAAACACAAGGTCCTGCATCTCGAATGTCGCTGTACATGGAATAACGACTGCATTCTCTATAGTACGTGGCAACACCACCTGTCCAGAGGCACCGCTGTGAAGGATTCCGCCCTTGTTCGGGAATACGGCACGCACCGATGCACTTCCTGTGCTCTGGTCAATGACTCCGCTGACAGTCTCCACATATCCCTCTTCCTTGTATATGCTGCCATTGTTAAGCTTGAGCTGAACCTTAGGGAATGAAGCAAGGGCCTCATCCATGCTTCCATACTCGCAAGTCATGTCAAGCAGCCTGTTCTCAGTAATTGAGAAATATACATACATCTGTGAATTGTCAGAAACAGTAGTAAGCGGCTGGGGGATGGACGGAGACACCAATGCACCCTCACGGTAAGGGAGCGTTCCGACAACACCGTCAGCAGGGCTGAGCACCATTGTGTATGCCATATTGTTGTTTGCTGTCACTTCCTGTGCCTTTGCCTGGGCGAGCTGAGCCTGGGCTGTCAGCAGCTGATTATAGCTTGTCTGCAGATCATAGTCTGAAATGACTTCCTTCTCATGCAGGGCCTTGCGGCTGTCATAGACAAGCCGGGCTGTTGCGACACCGGCCTCAGCTGCCTTTACATTGGCCTGGGCCATCTGCAGGGCTGCCTTGAAAGGTACCTGGTCGATTATAAAGAGAGACTGGCCTTTGCGGACCTTCTGTCCCTCCTTTATACATACCTTTGATATTGTTCCTGATACCTGTGGGAAGATTGCTATGTCCTGACGTCCCTGGATAGATGCAGGATAGCTGTCAGACAGCACTATATCCTTGGCTGTAACCTTGACTGTCCCATAGACATTGTTGTTTCCGGTTTCCATTCCGGCCTGCTGTCCGCATGACAACAGGATTGTGCAGCCTAAGATAATTGCTGCCGTCCGAGATACACTACTCATCATACTTCATATATTGTTTTAAACTTAATCCAAAATCACTCCTGCCCAGGCATAGCCAAAGCAGACATTGCCTCCTGACAGGCTTAACCGTCTATGCCTGACTTTGTCTACAGCCGCACTCGCCTTCCCGTTTTTCCAATAGGGCTGCAAAAGTACGGCATTATGCTGAGACAAAATATTTCAAAATTCAACCAGATTTGGCCATAATCGGAACATCGGTCATATTATTTTGTATCTTTGCTGCCTATGGGAGCAAACAACATATTGTCAGAATCGGTATTCCTGGACGAAGCCCAGTTCATCATAAGGGACCTTGGCCAGGAAATATGCACAGGAAGTCCTTTCAGGACAAAGGGAGGGATAATCTTCCTCTGTACAGGAGGAAAGGGAAAAGTGTATCTGAATACCTCCGAATATGATATCTCTGCCGGATGCGAAAGCATAATCCTGCCGGAGTCCACCATCCTGTTCAAGGAATGCAGTGATGACCTGCACATCACAATATTCTGTTTCTCAGACGACATGCTGTCACAGGCTTCAAGAAAATTCTCCCCTGATTTTTTCAGCTATATTGCACATACCCCTGTCTATCGGCACAGGAACAATTCAGAAGAAACAACAGTCACATTTTTTTCACTTCTGAAAGTAATACAGAAAGACAAGCACAACAGTTACAGGACAATCATTGCCACAAACATTCTGCGCAGCTTCATGCTTCATGTCTACGACAAGATACAGAAATACGAGATGCACATGAACAATGGCATGGCGACCAGCAGGGCAGAAAAGCTCTACAACGAATTCATGAACCTGATATTCGAATACGGGAAGGAGCACCACGATGTCGCCTTCTATGCAGACAAGCTGTGCATCACTACAAGATATCTTACCTCAATAACTTCCGCAATAGCAAACGAATCCCCGAAGCAGACTATAGCCTGGTTCCTCATACAGGAGATAAAGATCCTGCTGACATTCTCGGAATTGACAATACAGCAGATTTCCGACCTCCTGCATTTCCCTGACCAGTCACACCTCGGCCGTTTCTTCAAGCTGAAGACAGGCATATCCCCCAATTCATACAGGAAACAGAAGATTGCGATATAAGGCTACAGCCAGTCCTGGCTCCGGCGGCGTACGGCATCGGATTCACCAAGCATGCGGATAAACTCCTTTGCAGAACGCTTCCTGTATGAATTCCGGAGCATGTGGATACAGCCCTCCATCTCGCACCCCTGGACATCAAAAGGCAATGCGACCAGCCCTGGCTCATTATGGATAGTGGCCTCCGACAGGATTGTAATCATATTTCCCTGCCTTACAAGCTGCAGAAGGATATTTACCTCATTCAGTTCGGCCTTTACCTTCAGGCTATGGCCATCATATCGCGAAAGCAGGGATTCCAGAGTATTCCTTGCCTGGAGTCCACGGGACGGGAGTATAAGCCCGTATGGCTCTATGTCCCCAATGGATACGGCACACTTTCCGGCAAGCGGATGGTCTGCCCTCACTATAGCTGCCAGACGGTTGTCAAATATTGCATGGGACTCGATATTCGCATACCGGCATGTCGGGCGGAACGCCAGGACAAAATCCACTTCACGCTTTGCCAGCATCACCATAAGCTCCTCCATGGTCTTGCAGCATATGTTCAGCCTTACCTCAGGGTACTCCTTCATGAACCCGCGCACAGTCTCTGTAAGGATAGGAATGAATGTGTAGGTAACGCCTATAGTCAAGGTCCCGGACAGAAGATTCTGGATATCATGGATATGGAGTACACATGTCTCTGCACTTTCAAGCGTCTTCACGGCGTATGGCAGAAGTTCCTCACCTGCCTCAGTCAGGACCACTTCATGGCTGTTGCGGTCGAACAGCTGTACGCCAAGCTCCGTCTCCAGCTGGCGTATCTGCTGGGACAGGGTACTCTGCGTAACATACACAGACTTGGCAGCCTCTGAAAAATTCAATGTCCTGGCTGCTGCAACAAAATACCTTAGCTGTCTAAGTTCCATAAAACGAAGAAATTTAGTCATTCAACATCCCGTCCAGGGGGCAAATATATGCCAAATATTGCAGAAAACATCATGCCCGGCGGGTCGCCATGAACGATATCTTCCTTAAAATGAATATCGGCACTGTAGCACCAAGGGCCATAGCAAGCAATACGGCAAGGCATGTCAGCCCGTTATATCCGGAAAGATAGAAATAATGGTGGAAAGTTTCCTCTCCCCCGGAAAGGCAGAGAACAAGATTCTGGAATGTCCTGTAGGCATACATACCGGGAATCATCGGCAAGAGGGAAGGAAATGATATTGCCTCGGCAGGGCATCTGGAAATCTTTGCAGCAAATACAGCGAGAAAACCTGTTACAAAGGCAGCCACAAGACTGGCAGCAGCAATATGCATTCCAGCCTGTCCCATAAGGAGGAACCTTGTAACATGCCCTGATGCGGCAACTGCTGCACACCACGGATATGCACGCCCGGGAGGATTGCTTATGCTGGCAAAACCTATGGAGGCCACTGCGGCAAAGAAGCCGTCCTGGATTATTTCCCAAATAAGTTCCATCTCTAAAACCATCTTAAATTCATCGCAAGAAGCCCACCGCAAAGTCCTGCAGAAATACATGCAGTCAAGATCGCCGCATCCATGAAACGGCTGAAAAAGCTAATGTAATGTCCGTCCAGAAGGTCACTCATCGAATTAAGGTAAGGCACCCCGGGGATAAGGAAAAGCACACTCGTACCCAATGCTATGTCCGGCATGGAGCCTATACCGAAGACATATCCGGCCGAGCCTATCACTGATGCGACAAAAGCCGATACCACAAAGACCAGCCTTATGTCAATCCCGTCCTCAAGCATCATCTGCCGGAGCCTGAAGCCGGCTAATGTTGCCAGCAGCACTATAGACATCGAAACAGCGTCCCCACCAAACAGACGGCAGAATGAGGCATTGGCAAGAGAGGCCAATATAAGTATAAGCCATTTGCACGCAGGCTTTGCATGGGAGATGTCTGCGAATCTCCGCCTTGCCTCATCAAAAGAAACCTTGCCGTCCGCCAGTTCCCAGCTGAGTGTGCTCAGCTTTGTATTGATATCGAACCGGATTCCCTTCCTGTGGATAGGCTCGCTGCTGACCCATGAATTTTCATGCAACATATCCCATAGGGTCAGCTGCACACAGGCCGGCATTATCACAAGCACAGGTCTCATTCCAAGCGCCTTGGCCATTCTGCGTACATTCTTCTCTATCCTTATGCACGTTGCTCCGCATCCAAGCAGGAGCGCAGCATATTCAGACAGGAAGATACAGGCATCCCTTACCGATATGTCCGCATCTCTACAAGTCATCGAATTCATCCTCGTCCTCGTCAAAAATGTAAGGCCTCTCACGGATTCTCAATCCAGTCTCACCATCAAAGAAATGACGGTCAGGTTCAACAGGTTCATTGTGTGTCTTCTCGAAGCACCTGTATATGAATGCCGCGATTACACAAACTACAATAAAAATCCAAATCAACATCTGCGTGTCCATAATACTTGTTTTTAAAAGACGGCGCAAAAGTATGGATTCAGACTTTCCAGGCAAAGGATTGGTCAAGGAAAGATTCGATACCTGCAATCGGGATTTTCTATAGCAAGGCCGCAGGAACCCGCAAACGTATTAAGGCTGCAAAAACGCGCAAACATATTTCAGTTACTTGAATGCAACATATCCACTGAGGTTGAGAATGTGATTGAGACTGAATTTCCCGGCAATCTGTACCTATTGCCATTGAGAAAGTACGCCTTGCAAATATAATTATTTGACAGCCAATCATTCTCCATTCGGCAGTGAGTTCAATGTCTGCAATTTCAGCTCCATCAGGCAATTTCAGTTCCATAAGGCATGCAAACCCTCATTATACGCATTCAATGGCACTTTTGCGTGCCAATTCACGGCTGACACCGCAAAGACACACTCAATCCATATCCATAAGGAAAGGTCAAAGTCCTTCAACGGACAAAGCCTCTATCACTTCCAACGGCAGAGAAGTGATTTTGGCAATCTGCCCCACAGCCAACCCCTCGGCCTTCATCGTCTTTGCCATCTCAAGGATGCTTTCCTTACGTCCATGCGCTTCCCCCTCCTTCCTGCCTTTCTTCTCACCCTCAGCCAACCCTTCAAGCCTCCCCTCCGCCAGTCCTTCCTGTCTTCCTTTCCTGTAGTTCTCAGAAATGGCGTACTGCCTGTCCAGTTCGTTGATCATGT
>JAMPAT010000021.1 GCA_023667095.1 Bacteroidales bacterium | reverse complement strand
AGATGAGCGACGACCACGTCACTTCATACTTTTCGGCAATCCGCTCGTTTTCGGGACGGGAGATATCGACGGTCCTGAATACGATATCCCCCTTTTTCAGTTCGTCGGCAAAACGGCTCTCGATCGCCTCTTTCGCGTGGGCCTCTATCGCCTTGCAAGTGGCGCATCGCTGCTTGCCGTGGAAATAGAGCACTTCCACATACTCTTTGTCCGACACACCTGAATCTCCGTTTGCTTTCGCCTGCTTCGCATTTCCGTTGCCACAGGCTACCAGACCCAGACATAACGTCAATAATAAAATCATCCGTTTCATGGTTATAAAAATTTGGTTTATTAAATGTAATTCGCAAAACAACGAACATATAAGGCAAAAAAAGAGGCTGTCAGGAACAGCAATCCTCTTTCTTGCAGATACATTGACCGAAAAACTCCCTGAACAGCTCTTTCGCCAACTGCCAGTTTTCCTTGTTGATACAGTACTTGACTTTGGGGATCTCGATTTCGCCCTGTATCAGCCCCGCATCTTTCAACTCTTTCAGATGCTGGGACACGGTGGCCTTCGCTATGGGCAGCTCTTCGTGTATGTCCCCGAAGTAGCAGCACTTCTGTCCCGCAAGAAATTGGATAATGGCAACGCGTGCCGGATGCCCCAAAGCCTTGGCAAAACGCGCCAGTTTCTCCTGCTTGGAGGTGTATTCTTTCTTTTTATTCATACTTCACATTGTTTGTTGTTCGCAAAAGTACAAACATTCTTCCAACGCACAAAATATTTTGGAGATATTTTATAAAAAAGCCCGAACTTGCTGTTTCGGAAACAGGTTCAGGCTTCATAATCCGTAATTATGCCGGTTCCGTATCCCCCGAGCTATAGCAAAATATTGAAAAGATAGCCCGAAATCACAGCGGTCAAGAAGATGACGGCAACGATGGCGGCCACCAACTTCCTGCGGAAGATGCTGGCGAGCATCGTCATTTCTGGAATAGCCATACCCGCACCGCCGATAATCAGGGCGATCACCGTACCGATGCCCATCCCCTTGGACATCAAGGCCACACCGATAGGAATAGCCGTTTCGGCACGTATGTAAAGCGGAATGCCCAGTACGGCGGCGACCGGAATGGCGAACACATTGTCCGGTCCGGCGATTTTCATAACGAAATCCTGCGGCATATACCCGTAGATGCCGGCACCGAGCGCGACTCCGATCAACAGGTAGCCCATGATGGGACGCAGGCTGCCCCACGCACCGGCGAACGCCTCTTTCAGCTTCCGCTTCAACGGCCACGCCCGTTTGTTTTCGCCCGCTTCTTCGTTCCCGCCTTTCAACCGGACGTTCTTGACATATTTCTGCATCCCGGCTTTTTCAAGCACGAAGCCGAACAATACGGCGGCGATAAACGCAAGTACGAAATAGATTACCATAGCCTTGACGCCGACCATCGCGCCGAGCATGCCGATGATGATCGGATTGAGCAACGGCGACGCTATAAGAAACGACATCGTGGAGCCGAAAGGTACGCCGGCATTAAGAAACCCGACGGTCATCGGTATGGTGGAGCAGGCGCAGAACGGTGTCAGCGCACCGAATCCGGCCGCCATCGCATTGCCGAAAACGCCGCGTCCCGAAAGCCGCTTCTTGATTTTCTCCTGCGGGATATACATCAGGATGATTTCCACAGCCGCACTGATGAGCATGAACAGCGCGATCAGCTCGAATGTGATGAATACAAAGTATTCCAATGTTACAAGTAAAGAGTTCATGTGATGAATGATTTAGCAGGAACTATGGTTCTCATTCTCGTCTCCATCCTCATTTTCGGCAGGCTCTTCCGGCTGCTTTTCTTTCTTCTCTTCGAACTCCTCGATGATGTTGCCGCCGCAGGAGCAGGAACACGGTTTCGGCGTGAACAACGACGCCCAGAAACCTCTCTTTTCTTCTTTCTTTTCCATAAATCAAACTGTTTTATTGTTGTTATTGAATGGTTGTTCAACGTTTATTGGCCGCAACAGTTGCCGGCTGGTTCACGTTCTGTCTCTGCGGGGCAGCACGTCGTCGGCTGAGACGAGCCGCAGCAAGAGGGTGTTTCCGCTTTATCGGCATTTCCGCAGCAGCCCGCAGACGAGGTTTCCGTGGATTGCGCAGGGCAGCATCCTGTAGAAGTTGCTTCTCCGCCTCTGCCGATAAACAGCAGAGCGGCCACAATCATCGCCCCAATCCATAGGAAAACCCGTTGAACGGCTACCGAACGTGCCTTTTTACGTTTGGCCTCCACCGAATCGTTTCCACAGCAGGTACACGACCGGAAATAACTTTGGTAAAAACCGAACAGGAGGGAGACAATGGCAAATCCGATAAACCACCCCCGGTATTCCGCAAAGAACGAAAGCTGCGAAGCCCCGATTCCGAACGCCGCAAGAATGCCTGCAAGAACAGACATCCCGCAGCAACTTACGATACCTAAAAACGCCAACACCGAGGACAGGATACCTGCCACTGTCGACCATACTGTTTTTTTGTTACTCATACTCTTCGATTTTAGTTTATTGTTTATTGTAAATATACGATAATATGCAGTGCAAATAGAAATAATCGTATATCTACGATTATTGGTTATAAATAAAAACTACATGAATAAATCCTTTAAATACAATCGAGCCTGCTCGAAGTTCTCCCGATTGATGCAATAACGCACTTTGGGCGGAGTTATCTCGCCGTCAATCAATCCGGCATCCTTCAACTCCTTCAAGTGCTGCGATACCGTTGCCTGTGCGATGGGCAGGTCATTGACCAAATCACCGCAATAACAAGAACTTTGCTTATTGAGCAATCGAAGAATAGCTATTCTTGCCGGGTGGCTCAATGCCTTGGCATATCGGGCAGCCATCACGTCCCGGTCTTCAAAATGCTGTGCTTTGCTATAGGCCATAATCGGTTCTCGTTTTTAATTCATCGCAAAAATACGATAACCAATTGGATTGACCAAACATTCATGCGTTTTTTTTATTCGGGTCACGTCATCCACGGATTTTTCCACGGGTCGTAATCCGTCTGGAACGTCGCCAGCTGCCAGTCGGTCATGAACTTGCTGTCTTCCGCTACATTGCGTAGCACTTGCATGGTTACGGCTCAACTGTGCGGCGTACAACAAGTTCCTTGACGCACTCACACCGAGTGATTTAGGCGATTGTTTCTTGAGCAACCTACCCCAGAGACACAGCACACCCTAATCAAAGGTTCCAGTGACAACTATGAAGTTGCTGATGCTATCTTCCGAAACCGTGGAGTGTTACAAACTGGCAAACTGTGCACGGCATCTTCGATGGTATGGCAGAAGAACCGACCGTCCACGAACAGATCGCCGATGGTATAGGTCGCCCCTTTGTATTTGCGTTTGCCGGATTCGACGAGAACGATGCGTTTTACACCGCTGGATGTCACGTATTCTTTTCGTTTAGGCAAATAGAAACTACGGGGCGGGATGTCCTTGACGACAAAAGAACCGAATCCAGTCCATTTCACAGGCTCGCCCGAATCAAGAGTGCGTATCAATTCTTCCTTATTCATGTCAGATGTTTCCCGTTCCCGATTTTGTTATTTTGCCCATACACTCTTTCGGTGGAAAGCATATCGCAACCAGACCACTCATCCAGGCATAGATTCAACAGATATCAGTTCCAGGCTTTGCCCCGCTGCGGGATGTTCGTCCGGCATGCCAGGACACTCGAAAATCGAGGACACGCCCGCCAGTCCGTCGATGCCCGGATATACGCCAGACTCAGTTCGTCGATCAGCTTGGATCGGAAACGACGAACCGGCGCTCCGAAATCCCGGGAGCGCAGAACGTCTCGGGAGCGTGGGCGGGGTCCAACGTTCGTTCATCAGGCGTCCGTCTACGGAGCCCATGATATGGCAGATGACTTTCGGTCGCATATTTCCTTTCTGTTTCTATACAATACTATTCAACCATGCCGATCCCGCGCAGCCAGTTCTCTACACCGGAGGTGCTGCCCGTCGATCCGAAACCGGCGAGATGTTCGGCCGCGGGCGTCAGGTCGACGATCTTCTGCAACGTTTCGTCGCGATAGGTCGCGGCATAGGTGCAGAACGGTACGACCGTCTTGCCTGCGAAATCGTAGCTCTCTGCGAAGGTCGAGATAATCATCGGTGCGGTGTGCCACCACACGGGGCAGCCGATGAACACCACGTTGCAGTCCGCCCAATTTTCCACCGTTGCCTTGATGGCCGGTCGGGCGTCGTTGTCCCGCTCTTCGAGGGCGACTTCCGTACACGGAGTATATTCAGTAGGATAAGGCACTACCGGTTCTATGCGGAACACGTCGGCTCCGGTCTGACGGACAATCTCCTCAGCCACACGCTGTGTGGTGCCGCCCCACGAGAAGTAGGCGACCAGAATTTTGCCGTCGCCGATGGGCTCTTCGCCCGGATTCTCGGGTTCGTCCGGCTCTTCGGGATTGTCGGGCGTACCCGGATTTTCAGGATTATCCGTGTCGCCGTTATCGGGCGTGTCAGGGATTTCCGTTCCCGGCGTTTGAGGTTCATTTTCATCTTCGGGCGAGCAAGCCCCGAATGCCACGACGGCCGCAGCCATCATCAGATAAATCAAATATTTTTTCATATCATGCGAATCGATGATTATAATTTATTTCCGAAAAATTCCGTGAGTTTGTTTGTCACCTGCTCTACATATTCCGGCACATAGTAGGTCTTGATGTGCGTTGCTCCGGGAATGAGGAACAGTTCCTTGTCCTGCGTGCCGGTCGCACGGCTGTAACACTGCTCGGTCATGTAGAACGTATCGGCAATGCTGCCGGCAATCATCAGAAGCGGTTGGTTGATAAGGTACATATCCGCAGAAGCATCGAACGCCATCAAGTCCACGAGGCTGCTTTTGGTATAGCGGAACGTCGAGTTGGGATGGGCGTAGGTGCGGATGTAATAGTCGTAGCCGTCGCGATAGAGGTCGAACGGCAGTTTCGCAGCCTGTTCGGGCGTCACGCCGCTCATGTCGCCCACATATTCGGGCGTGCCCGTATCGGCTTCCCGCTGGCGGGCGGCGCAGGCATCGGCGAGCCGCTCCTGCACGGAGCCGATCTGTGTGTCGAGGAATCCGTTGCGGCGCACCAGTCCCGAGTTGAACATGCTGAGTGTGGCTACCGCCTTGAACCGTTTGTCGGTCTGTGCCGCGGCCAGCGTATAACCGCCTCCGCCGCAGATGCCGAGAATACCCATGCGCTGCGGGTCTACACCGGGGTATCGGACGAGAATGTCGGCGGCACGGTGGATGTCCTCGATGCGATTGGCGGGTTTGTCGGTCTGGCGCGGCAGACCCTCGCTGGCTCCCTGGTAGGCGGCGTCGAATGCCAGACAGATATAACCCTGCTCGGCCATCAGCTGGCTGTAATAACCCGATACCTGCTCCTTCACGCCGCCGTTGGGATGCGCCACGACGAGTGCCGGATAGCTTTTCGCCGGATCGTAGCCGGCCGGAGTATAGACGTTGGCAGCGATTTTCAACCCGCCGAGATCGTAGGAAATCGGGTGGATGTTCACCTGTCCCTCAATGTTTTCCGTCAGGGCATGGTCATAGACCAGCCCCCACGGGTTACTATTGTGGCTTTTGACTTCCGCATTCGTGAACGGAACCTGTCCGTCGGTCTGCGCCATGCCTGCGGCGGACACGGCAAGTGTACAAAGTGTCATGATAAATGCTTTTTTCATGGTGTTATACATTTCGTCTTTTTCAACGCTGCAAAATTACGACCCCGCTACCGAACCAACTGCACATGAATTACGGATGGCATAACCGTTTTTACGGAAACCGTCGGACGCATGGTTCGCATCTCGTCTTTTATCCCTATCTTTGACGTCGGTAACGACAAACGAAACAATATGGAAAATATCATCCGCCTGGAAAGCGTACAAGACTATAATAGGTTGCTGGGAGCCGAGACGTTGCACCCGCTGGTCAGCGTCACCGACCTCTCGACGCTCCGATCGATTCGGCACTGCCGCAAGAACTTCGGATTCTATTGCATATTTTTCAAGGAGCTGGAGTGCGGAACGATTCAGTACGGCCGCAGCAAATACGACTATCAAGAGGGCACGATGCTCTTCATCTCGCCGGGACAGGTGGCGGGTGTGGACGACGACGGCGAGACGCTCGATCCGAAAGGGTTGGTGCTGATGTTCCACCCCGACCTGCTCTACGGAACTCCGCTCGCCCGCCGCATGAAGGACTACTCGTTCTTCTCCTACTCATGCGACGAAGCGCTGCACATGTCCGAGCGCGAGAAGACGATCATCCTCAACTGCTTCCATGAAATCCGCGAGGAGCTGGAACACGCCATCGACAAGCACACCAAACAGATCGTCGCCTCCAACATCGAGACGCTGCTCAACCACTGCGTACGCTTCTACGAACGTCAGTTCGTCACCCGCGAGGTGAGCAACCGCAGCGTTCTCGACCAGTTCGAGGAGATCCTGCGCGACTATTTCGAATCGGAGCGGCCGAAAACCGAAGGGTTGCCCTCCGTGCAGTATTGCGCCGGCAAGGTGTGTCTGTCGCCCAACTACTTCGGCGACCTGATTAAAAAGGAGACTGGCAAGTCGGCGCAGGAATATATCCAGCTCACTGTGATGTCGAAAGCAAAAGAGCTGCTGACGGAAACCAACAAGACCGTCAGCGAAATCGCCTACGAATTAGGATTCAACTACCCGCATCACCTGAGCCGTGTATTCAAAAAAGTGGTGGGCATGACGCCCAACGATTATCGGATGCAGGCAAGTTGAATATCTGCGGGTCTTATGGGGGCGATTCGGCCGCTGCAAATCAGAAGTCTGCTTTCTCGATCCATAACTTGTACCGTCTTGCGGGCCTCGTCCCGTATTTTCATGATTAAACTTATTGCTTTTTATATCATCGGCTCTGATTAAGGTAGCAGTCTCGTTTTATAATCATAGCATATGATAATTATTTTTATAAGCCAAATTCACACTCCAAGAAAACGACATTTATGTCAATTTTTTGGAATAGCACTACTGATACAACTCCAATAATTGGTTCCTATGAAGAAAAGTTGGCCATTTGACCACATTCCGTAAGCATTCAGAACCCATACATGGATTGTTTCTGCAAGAATACAAAACGCCACCATAGCACAAGCTACAGTGGCGGCAGTCCTAAACATTCATGACATCATCCGGTCCAAGCGGCTCATACGGCCCGTCCTTGCATTCCAGGAATACGGTCCCGGACTCAAGGCACTCTGTATTGTGCCACTGCCCTGCCGGAACGGCAAAGCCAGGAACCGAGCCTTCAGCACAGCCTCCTGCAGAGGCGACAAAAGACTTGACCAGAACACCGGAACCATCATAATAATTCTGCCTGATGCTCCCCCGTAGCATCACAAGCACCTCCGATGATTTCGTGTGCCTATGGACCGGAATCACAGTCCCAGGCTCCAGCGCATTCAGCATCCTCTGCGAAAGATCCTCCGGTGAATTGCGCAGGTCAAGGTTCATCCTCAGGCGCGGCGATGCCTTCGCACGGGACGTAAGGCTGTCCAGTAATTCTTTTTCAAATTTCATGGAACAAGTCTACTTTTCAATTGCCTCCTTAATGCAATCAACAATATATTTGACATCATCGTCTGTCACGTATGGGCCTGCCGGGAGACAGAAGCCTATTTTGAATATATCTTCTTCAACATTATTGGTATAGACCGGAGCATTTTCATATACAGGCTGTTTGTGCATTGGCTTCCATACTGGACGGCACTCAATCTTCTTTTCAAGCATGAATACACGGAGAGCCTCAACATTTTCGTTAGGCTGACAATCTGTGGTTGCGGAATCCACAGCATGGATAACACCTGCTGCACCCCCCACAGCAGTCTTGATTACTTCCTTGTAGGCATTTTCCTGTCCCTTAATCCTGACATCTGGATCAATCGTTGCAGCACAAAGCCAGAAGTTTGCATCAAAGCGGGAATCTGACGGCTGTTTATGAATATGTACCCCAGGAATCTCTGCAAGCAGTTCCTCGTACATTGCCTGGACCTGCTGATGGTGCTTGATATGGGAGTCCAGAACTGTCATCTGTCCGCGGCCGATACCTGCACATACATTAGACATACGGTAATTATATCCTATTGCAGTATGCTGGTAATATGGATATGCATCACGTGCCTGGGTGGCATACCACATTATTTCATTGGCATCCTCTTTTGTGCGGCATATAAGTGCGCCACCACCTGATGTAGTAATCATCTTGTTGCCATTGAATGAAAGCACTCCATATTTGCCGAATGTACCAAGTACCTGTCCATTGAATCTGGAGCCCATTCCCTCTGCTGCATCTTCCACCACCGGAATACCATACTTGTCAGCAATTTCCATAATCTTGTCAATATGGTAAGGCATACCATAGAGTGCAACCGGGACAATGGCTTTCGGATATTGACCAGTCTTCTCCTTACGGTCAAGAATCGCCTTTTCAAGAAGATCAGGATCCATATTCCATGTCTCGCTTTCAGAACCTACAAACACAGGCTTGGCACCAAGATAAGTGATAGGATGAGAAGAGGCACAGAAAGTGAAGCTCTGTACAAGCACCTCGTCTCCAGGTCCGACTCCACAGCCAATAAGAGCAAGATGCACAGCTGCTGTACCTGCAGAAAGGCATACCACAGTCCTGTCCAACAGATCTGTCCCATCACTTTTGCTGTTTGCAAAAGCAGCAAGATCCTGCTCAAACGCATTCACATTCGGTCCCATCGGAACGACCCAGTTGGTATCGAATGCCTCTTTCACATATTTCTGTTCAAGTCCCTCATCTGACATATGGGCCAGACAAAGGTAAATCGTTTTTCTTTCTTCTGACATAATTATATCGTTTTTCTGTTTTCAGACTATATCTCTTCTCCTGCAAAATTTACCTTGAACCCGAGCACTGTAGCAAAAATCATCTGTATATCCTTGATAAAGGAATAGTGCTCATAGTAATATTTATTCAAACGGACTTTGTCCGGATAAATTACATTGTCATTATACCATACAGCAAGTTCCTGGTCACTCATTTCAGAGACATTTGACGGCAACACGGCACCATTGAGGACAACTTCCTCACCCCCTCTTATTTGTGCGACAAAACCAGCAATCATTTCATCCTCAAGCCGATA
The DNA here is from genome assembly GCA_023667095.1 of Bacteroidales bacterium. Lineage (GTDB taxonomy): Bacteria > Bacteroidota > Bacteroidia > Bacteroidales > UBA932 > Cryptobacteroides. The sequence continues at coordinate 53,027 of JAMPAT010000021.1, read as the reverse complement.
TTTAAGTGTGGCCGGCCCAGTAATGCCAGGACGCAGTTTCAGGACCTTCCTGTCTTCACCTTCAAGCTTGTCAGCATATCCAGGAACATCAGGCCTTGGTCCAACAAAACTCATGGTTCCTACAAGTACATCCCACAGTTCCGGAAGTTCATCAATCTTGTAGTGACGCAATTTAGCCCCGAAAGGTGTAATACGGCTATCCCCTGCTACAGACACAGACGAGCCAGAATGCTTCACCAGCATTGTACGGAACTTATGGCAAGTAAACAGCTTACCATCCTTTCCAACACGTTTCTGACAAAAGAAAGCAGGTCCTCCAGGCATCTTCCTCCTTATCATTATCGCCACAATGGGATACACCCACCATATCAGCAGCAGGCCGCACAGGCTCGCCACTATGTCAAATAGTCTTTTTAGGAACATGTTCATCTTTATTCTATTTTCAGGCTACAAGTTTTCAATATAAAATCTAATATTCTACTGTGTGGTTTTATCACTCTATTAAAAGCGACCTGCGCAAACGGCGCAATCCAATTCTGACTATCTTCTTGAGGAATCATACCAAGTTCTAAGCTATCCGTATAATCCGATGCCATCAGATATTGAGGATTGAGATGAAAAAGAAACGTAACATGTACCAAGAATAACTGCTTTAGTACAATTTTACAATTATCCAGATGCTGTTCGCGCTCTTCCATATAAACACGATTGCAATTCAGTAACATCAATTGAAATCTGTTTGAATGAACACTGTCATCAAGCAACTCACGAATTTTCTTCAAATAAGTCTCCCACCCAAATAATGGATATAAATCTTTCGTCTGTTTAGACTTCTCTATATACTTTAAAATCTTTTCAGTCTTAGGAATCCTATGCCGACCTTTAATCCACTCAACTACATCACGAACGATGATGTTATTATAAAAATCAAATTTATCCTTTAGCATTACATTGATGTATATTTCCAAAAGAATATCATCGAATAACTTACGAATCAAAGAGTAAGCATCATTTATCCGTCCATTCTTTAACAGCATATGGATGGACTCTAGTGTTCCTTCAATAGCAGAATATACATACGAAGCATAATTTATATTACAATCAACACCCGAAGGCATAAAATTTAAACTAGAAAACGAAAGAGAATCATAAAAATTGATCATGAAATCAATTTCAGAAAACACGTCATGATTCAGATACTTTTCTGGCATATTATGCTTAATTTCCATATTTAGAAACTATCTATTCAATAGATTTCACGTATAATCTTCTGAACTATTTACGGGCAAACTTTTGAAAGACCCACCCTCTCAATCTATTAGGCATAGCTACTTGAACAACAAAACGGACAACAATATTATAGACATATCGATGTATCGAGATAATCTTGTGATTCAGCATATATCTTTGCAGACGGACCTCACTTTTAAAATACGACATTCCTCCTCTACGTTGATACATTTGCTCTCCAACTCGTACATCAACAAAATTTTCCTGTACATTATAAAATTTATGACCTGCTATAGCTAAACGAATCCACAAATAATAATCCTCCTCACAATACCAGTCAATAAAGCCACCAACCGCCTGCACTATACTTTTCTTGTACATCACAGTTACAAGATTTAGAGGACAACGGCTTTTTAAATATTTTTTTATATCAGAATCATTTTCCGGTACGATACGACGCCCGACGACATTAAGTCTGTCACGTACAAATTCATTGATATTACCACCAATAACAGCCACATCCGGATGTTCATTGAATGCCTTAAGCTGCTTTTCAAATCGATCTGGGACGGCAATATCATCAGCATCCATAATAGCAACCAAATCATTCGAAGCTGCTTCCAAACCGCACTGCCGAGCAGCTGCATGCCCTCTATTTTCCTCAAAAGAAAGTACCTTGATTATGGCTATTTCTTTACAAAGCTCATTTACCGCATTCTCCAACTGTACAGGTATCGGCCCATCCTCTACAATAATAATCTCTGAAGGTCTAACAGTCTGATCGATATAAACGCTATGTACTGCTGTCTTGAAATCTTGTGGATTGTCATTTTTATAAACAGACATAGCCACAGTAAAGTTCTTCTTCATATTTACCTGTCAATTTTTTTGCGAAGAATACTTGATGAAATACCATCGGTATGATCTAAATACACAACAGTACAACCAACATCTGCAAATTCCTTTTCATATTGATTCCATGCATCTGTCCCTTTCCAGTCAGATCCGACAAATACGACATCAGCACACAATTCCTTCACAGTACGGATCTTATCCATGTCAGTCTGTGGAACAACCTTATCTACATAGCGTATTGCCTCTACTATGGCGGCCCGTTCTTGCTCTTTGATAATAGGATATTTCTGTTTGCGCTTATAGCAAAGTTCATCAGTAGTCACACCGACAATGAGAGTTTCACACTGTTCTTTTGCACGACGAAGTATATTAAGATGTCCGATATGGAACATATCATATACACCAGTGGTATAGCCAATTTTATATTTTTTTTCTGCCATAACCAACTATTTTATGTATTCCTTATAATCTTTTTCTGTATCGAATATCATTGCATGAACAGAGGCCTGCTGTTGTTCCTTTGATGGCAACTTCATATAGTCACCATAGCGATATTTCAAATATTGCCTGATATGCCTACTACCTAACAATTCCGTATCTTCAAAAGGCACATCTACAGGATTCTCAAAATAATCTTTTGCAAATAGGCCTGCATGGAAATTAGCTGGAGTAATCCAGTAGCACCATTTAAATTTATTTTCCATATTATCGTACTTATAAATACGATGATAGAACCTCTTAACCATCAGATTACATGGAAGTACTTTAAGCATTTTTACAGCCATTTTCTGAGCAGAATTTTTGGGCCTCCAATTGCGTTGAGTTAAAGCATATAAAGTAACAAATTTGCATTCATAATAAACCAGTCTCTGTATAAACCTCGATTCCGGAACCTTATGCAACATCATGATATCCACATAGATTCCATGATGTAAATCTTTACGGTCTTTTAAATTAGCCTCAATAAAAGTTGTTCCATTCATACGTACCTTTGCATACTCCAAATAGTTAGGAGTTGTATGCCATTCTTGAAGTATAAACTGATCATCGCCATCGTCCACCAAAGCAACCTTGAATTTCTGATATTCTGCTGGAGACATAAATATATCCAGATCATCATCCCAAGGAATGAAACCACCATGCCGTACTGCGCCAAGTGCTGTTCCTCCCATAATATAATACACAATATCATTCTTTCTGCAAATGCGATCTATGTACTTCATGATTTCCAAGATCTTGTCTTGGACTGCACGCACTGAATTTTTCTGTTCCATATCGTCTTAAATTTTCTTTGCTAAAAAATAAAATTTATTAAGCAAGCATTCTACGCCAGGAATGCATCTTGACACCATTACGACCTTACACACGACATGAAACATGATTATTTTCAAATAAATCTGCCACGCCGCAGACATCCATCTATGAGGGTGTGTACTTACCACATAGCTTTTATCAGTAGTTTGTATGAGTTTCTGTAAATTACTAAAACTGCCAATACATATATTTTTAACATTTGGATACAAATCGTTTGTCTCTGGTAATGTTATAATATTCCACTGGTAACCTGCATCGCTGATATAATTATATTCAGTTTTTATGTGCTTACTGTAGTCAACTACCATATCCACAAGTTCTGGCCATTGCCTACGTATCTCTGGATTTCGAAAGAAATCACGGTTACTAGTATATCCTATACGCTTCTTCACAGGATTACCATGCTGACAAATGGTCCCAAATGTAAATCCATTATCTGCAAATACCGACATGTACTCCTTAAAACTCGCCTCTGCAGCCTTATAGTCACCTGCATTCGCATCCAAGACATCGTAGTGGTATGATATTTCATGTCCCCAAGATTGCATTTCTTTAAGTAAATGTATGTTCTCTGGAGAACTCATCAAATAAGCTTGTACATAATATGATCCACATATGCCATACTTATGCTCAATATTTGCTAACTTATATGCGTTAGGTACAGATGTCTCAACATCATGTTTAAGTACTAAAAATCGTTCCTTTTTTTGAAGTTTTAGCGACTGTTCAGACGTACAAAGTACAATACCACTTTTAGCCAGGAATTCACAAAAACGCTCCCAATTTTTATAATAGAACATATTATTTATTCTAAAGTATTATTCCGTAATACACGATAATATATTATCACTCAAGAAATCAACAAGTATATAACTTAAATTATTGATTTCACTGTTCCCAAAATACGCGTCAACAAAAAGACACCATTATATTTTGTTGGAGATGAAAAATAGATTTTAAGATATAAAATAATACTACTTAATGAATTAAATAGTCTTTCGTTCATCGAACGTTTTTTTATTATTGCAGAATTATCACGATAACGTCTATAATATATAGCATCCTTTTCTGTAAAATCAACATACTTAAATTTATCTGAAAGCAGAAACATAAACAGGGAATCCTCCCCATTTTTAAATTTCACATCAAATCTACGTTCCTGAATATAAGATGCCGGTATTAGTTTCATACAAGGCCCAGAAAAAAACTTTGTAGCATTTCTATAATGTTGTTTTCCCTTTCCACTAGTACGTGCATATTGCTCCGTAATTCTATATGGTAACTGACATTGTAAATATCCATCATTAAAAGCATACGGATAACACAATGAAATTGTATCTTGTGAGACTTTTTCATAAAGTGCAGAAAGATACGTCTTTGAGACAAAATCATCATCATCAACAAACGCAATATACTCGCCTTTTGCTATATCTAGAGCTATATTTCTCGCATTACTGACACCACTTTGCAAAGTATGAATCAAGTTAACATTCACACCTTTCATATTATCAACAATATATCTCTCTACCTTACTCTTCCATGGTTCCTCACATCCATTAAGAACAAGTATCACTTCAAACTCGTCTTTCGGGAATGTCTGTGCAACAAGAGAATCCAGGCACTCCCATAAATAATCTTTTGGTTTATATGTAGGAACTATCACTGATATCTTCATATTTAGTAGCTTTGAATTAATTTCAAGACACGCGCCATCTGTACTACAGAATTCTTTTGCTCTATTATAAATTTTCTACCTTCGAATGCCTGTTTTTTACGTTGTTCCATATCTCTATTTAGAACTGAAACAATACAGTCAGACAAAGATTTAACATCTTCATTTGGGGGAGTATAAACATATTTATAATATTCTTCAGGAATACCTGGAAGACGGTTTATAATTACACTTTTACCTGCCAATAAATATTCCATTGTCTTTGACGGAAAAGAATATCTAGTAAATAGGCCTTCACTGGTTCTTGGATTTATAAGAATTGTTGCCTTTCGCTGCATTTCCAATGCAGCCTTACTATCAACCAATCCCCAAAATTTTATTCTTGTATCTTGCTTCGATGCATTTTCAATATCTTTCTTTGCATCTCCTGAACCACATATCCATAACTCAGCATTTGGATCAGGAATCATACGAAAAGCATTTACAAGATTCATGACACCAAAAATTTTACGCAATGTACCTGTATATAGGATGATTTCATGGTCTGATGATATTTCTCCAACATATTTCTCATCCATTGTTTCAATATCTACAATTCCTTCCATCACAATATGCTTTATAGGTTTTGATATAAAATCCATCATCGCTTCAGTAAGCAAAACAACTCCATCACTCTTTGCTGTATATTTCAAAACATTCCTGTCCCTCCTCCCCAGGAAGAATGCTTTTATAAAATTATTTCTGTCCATCGCAGTAACCATTGAAGGTATATCAGGAATAATTACTGTCTGTGTAAAATGCTTATTACAAAATAGCTTTGCCAATCTTAAGGCATTTAACAAACGGTTATCAGGTGTATTAATTATAACGTTGATTGTCTTATCTTTAAACTGAATCGCAATTTTTATAATAAGCAATGCACATGATATTAATGCCCACAATTCCTTTATTATAGCGAGATTACAAAAACCAACAGAGTAAATTTGGACTCCTTTATAAGAATATCTTTCTGCTTTTGTAAAAATTTTTCTATTATTATATGGGAATGAAAATACTCCAGGAATGCTTATACATCTAAGATTGATATTCTTTTGTTGACGTAAGCCATTCAAGACAGAGATTTCAAAATTATGGTTTGAAAATCCTATTTTCCCCTTGCTATCTTCTTGGACTGTTTTCAAAAGATTTTGAGGAAAAAATTTTCCAAGATACAATATATTCATACTATTTTGTTCTTTTACTTTCAATAAATACTGTCTTTACAATTCCCCAGAACATTATTAATAACGAGAAAAAAAGTGGAGATGCATCAACTACAGGCTCTACAGCAGAATTACAGAACATTGATATTAAAATTATAATAACAAGTGAATACACTGGGCTTGTTTTTTTTCGGAAAAGATGTATCATATTGCTAATAATATGAATAGTTGCCACCAAAAATGGAAATAGAGACAACCATCCCCCGACACGAGCTATATCTAACCACAAATTATGTGCATATCTAACTTTTTTCCATCCTAATGGTGAAGTAAATAATTTATGAAAAGCATCATTCCATATAGCTGAGCGTCCACCAAATTCAGAAGAACTTGATGTTGAAGTATCTTCCCTTGCGATATAGGCATCTATAAGTTCTGAACTGATAATTCCGGATTCAAAAAGCAAAAATACTAGGAGAAGTATTAAAAACATTGAAATTACAATACTTGAAATTTGTTTTTTTGACGATGCAAATAAAGTAAAAACCAAACATATAGCAAATAAAGCAACACCTGTTCTATTAACCAAGTGCAGTACGACCATCATTGATAAAATTGATAAACTAACAAAACTTATTCTATACTTAATCGGTACATCCCTTAATAGCAACATGGCTATCCCACCTATACCAGCAGAAGTCATCAGACCATACAGTGTAGCAGAAAGCATATCATCCTCTTTCCCTATATCACTTAGCATCTGACGAGTTTCGTTGACTATTCCAACTAAAGCAATATCTTGAACCGTCAGTAAAAACAATGGTAATAGATATGATAATATAACAAAAAATAAGAATAGAAACCTTAACTTTTCATCAACAATTTTTGACATTGTCCATCTGCCAAATCGATAAAAAGCGACAGGAGAAAAAAGATGAGAAAGAAAAATGAATCCACTGCCTATCTCACTACTTCTACACTCCATCAAACAATAAAATAGAGAAAACAGAACCAGACATACAGCAATACCATCCCACCATTTTTTAAATGGTAAAAACAACAAACTTATTATTGAAAAAAACACCAATAAGTATATGTTATTAGGCCATAGTGATGTAATCAGTACAACAAAAAATAAAATAAATAATATATAATCCTTTAGCCTCATTTTGACAATTATCCACAGACTCCTACTACAGAATTACTGTTCCTGCATGATAGTTCTATATATTTCATTTAATAGAGACGCATTATACTCTCCGTCATACCTCCATTTATCGTAAGGAACAGGCTTAAAGCTCGCACCCATATCAAACAGCTCGCATATTTTTTTTGCCAGCATTTCAGTTTCCTCAAAACGATACATTACAGCTGGATTATCCTTCACTAGCTCAGGAACTCCTCCAACATAAGCGGCGATATATGGCATCTCTAACAATTGGGCTTCACCAAGAGAGTTCGGACTATTCTCAATTGCAGACGGACAGACAAAAATATTGGCATTAAGATAAGCTTTGCACATATCTTCTTCTGAAAGCATTCCAGTAAAGATTATATGTTCCTCAAGATTGTATTTTGTAATCAGACTTTTGATGTATTTGCCATATCCTGTAATACGCCACCACTGTAAAGAAGCGGGGTTATTTCCTGCGACATAAACCTTAGTGTCAGGATATTTGCGCAAAACAAGAGGCATAGCTTCAAGAAGTTTATGCATTCCTTTTATCGGATAGCTCGCCTGAGAGACAAAAATTGTATATGGATTACATTTGCTATAATTCCATTTATGCTTATAAAACGAATCACGCAAAGTCTCACCACAATAATAATAGTTGGCATCAGGATTCAATGCCCATGTATGAGCTTTATCCCATTCTGTACGGCCTATAATATGTTCTACAGAAGACAACAACTCTTTTTCCGATACGCCCCTCTTCTCAAATTTCCTTTTACTTTTTGTTATACTGTCATTCTTTAGGAAATCACGAAATGTCAGCAAAGACTTATGAACTCCATCCAGTGTATAATATCGGCAATAAGCTGAAACTATGCCCTGGATGGATACAACAACACCATCAGTACCACATACCCTTACATAGGCCAATCCATGTGGATACTCTGAACCATGAATGTGAACGACATCAGGTCTGAAAGTTTCTTGAATATCTTTCCAATATTTTTCCAGATGGCGATTGTATTGAATTGCAGAACAACCAGAAAGAGGTAATAAATAATATTTATAATTATCTATTTCTTTAAAAATAAGTTTATTTCCAGAATATACAGAAGCAATTGCAAATTCTATATCATTTAAATTTGCAACTCTTTTTAAAGTCGAATACATCCATCCTCCAACTGCCGGTATCTGCCATCCCAAAGCATCACAGATTGGTGGCAAAGGTATATTTGTTATCCAAAGAACTCTCATGCTATTTCCCAATTATAACTTTTAAATGTGTCAATATCAGCAACAAGATATTTATCACCGTGAAAATAAGGTACGATATGACATTCATCCAAGCCCCACCATAATATTCCCATCGCGCAACGGCATACGGCATAACACAGACAATGAATATACTTCCCAAAATTGAAGTATATAGATATAGTTTAGGTCTGTTGGTGGCAATCGAAAAATTATTGACTAAAAAATACATAGAACTAGTCACTGTTGATAAAGCTATTATCTGTGAATATGGAGTAGAAGCCACATACCTGCCTGCAGTAAGAATTGATATTATGAATGGAGCGCAAGCAACAAAAACTATAGCAACTAATACAATTAGTCCAACCTGCAAGGTACAGAATTTAGCATAATTTTTCCACTGACTTTTGATTGTAGTCTCATATAAATCCGGTTGAAACGTATTATTAATTGCGGTTCCGAATGTTCCTAGATACGTACCAATCGAGACACCGACAACATAGTATCCATATTCTGTTACATTTCCAACACTTTCAAGATATGTAGTAGAAAAACCATTTGTAAAATATCCTAGCATTGCACTCAGGGCCAATGGGAAACAGAATTTCAATACTGGTATAAATTCTTTAAGAGAAGTCTTTATAGACCAATACTTTCTGAAGACAAATAACATTAAAATAAAAATGGCCAAATTACATGTCAATGGTGCAAGAAGTTTACCTACCGCTCCCCACTTCATGAGAACAACCATAAATATTGTCAATAAGACATTGAGAGTTCCATTGGCAACAGACAACCTGAAATATGCCGATGACTTCTTTTCCATTCTATACTTTGCCAGTCGCAGATTCAAAAGCCCAGTAAGAGGAAGAGCAAACACAGAAAAAGCCAAATAAGGATATATAGGAAAGGAAAAGTCTTTTTTTAAAAATTTTATATATAACAATAGTGCAATAAAGCATAAAACAGAAATAATTCCTGAAAACCAGACTGTTGCTTTGGCTATAATTGCATAAAGACGTTCACGTTGTTCCTCATCTCGTCTAAAGTATTCCTTTATATAATAATGAATCATATAAAAGATTATTATCGGACTAATTAGAGATGAAAATGATGTATAATATCCGGAAATAGCATAATCTTCCGGATTCATATTTTTTGCTATCCACGGATTCGCAATAAGGCTCAGCATCATTGGAATTAATGATGCGCCAAAATAATTGAGTAAATTTCTTAAATATCCAATATATTTATTCATCATCACCCACAAGAATTTTCTTAAGGATATCAATCTGAAAATCAGAATTCCACTTGCCTTTTATCATAGAATAACATTTTTGCCGAATCTGTTCTCTATTGCAGTCACGTGACAGCCAAGTCTCTATTTTTAGACAAAAATCTGAAAAGTTTCCTTTTTTATATAGTTCTCCAGTTTCACCTCTTACTATTGTCTCATATTCTGGCATCTGAGTTTCAAAATCATCATTAGAAAGAACAGGTGTGCCATAAGACATGGCATGAAGAGCTGTTAGCCCAACATTTCCTGGAGACACACACAAATCTGCATTATATAATAATTTCGAAAGTTCATCGTCATTATAACATTCACCATAAAACCAGATATTCTCAGAAACTCCTTCCGAAAGTGCCAACGATTCCAATGACTTTCTTTCTGAGCCATCACCAATAATAAGTGTATTATAATTTACACCCAAAGCCTTATGTATTGCATGAGCTTTAATAATCCAATCCAATTGCTTCACTTTAGTCAAACGGCCAACAAATAGAAGTATCGGATTATCGTTTCCAAAATGCTCTTTAATACAACCACTACTTAAGGCTTTTTGTCTTTCTGGATTAACTTCAACATTCAAAGAATTATAAATAACCTCAAGCTTATCGTTGGGGATACCCAATTCAATCATTCTCTCCTTTCCTCTCTCGCCGTATGTAAAAAATACATCAAAGTGTTGAGCCAACCATTTAGTGTACCATCCCATTTTACCATCAAATGACTTGTATCCATGTCCCCACGCATAAACTTTTTTTCCCATTAAATGGCAAAATACTATAAAAGGGAAATATGAGTAAGAAACATCTCCAATAATCAGATAGTGTTTAAAATTGGCAAATGGCAAGAATTGAATATCTCTCCGCCATAACAATTTACCAAATAGCTTTACATCACGTACTGTTTTAGGAAATTTCTTAAAATCGTTATAATCCATTTTGACAATATCCGATTTCATATCACCAAAATAGAACTGTGCATCAAACGTATCATCAATTTTTTTATAAATAGATTTGCGATACAGAGGAGCATAGTTGAAGATACAGCACAATTTTCCCATAAATCAATTTAAGATTTTAAAGAGAGCCAATAAGTAATTTTACAAAAATTTGTCTATCTTTGCACTCAGTTCTGAGTATGATGAATTGAGGGGTAAGAAAATTTTACTTTTTTCAACTTAAGAGAGTGACTGCCCTTAACAGTTGCTCTTTTTGTTTTTACAGCTTGATGGTCTAAAATTTCAACCTCTGATTACCTCCACAAGATTTAATTCAGAACTAATGAAAAAGGTAAAATTAGAATTTGAGATTACACTGGACAAGAGTATGCTCAAACCCGCCAAGGTAGTTTCCAGAATCAGGATACGAAATGGCAAGAAGGAAATCATTATTGGATATACTAAAAAGAATTAAGGGTTCTTTGCAGTAAGTCACGACTGACTTCGGTCAGGGTCATATTTGCATCAAGCTGCCAACGGGAGGTATTCTGAAGAGGATACCTCCCCGCGGTTTTGTCAGTCCCTGCGGAAGATGTCCCTCGTGTAGACTTTACTTTCAACGTCATCCAGGCAGCTGTCGTAGCGGTTCGCGATTATAGCATTGCTCTGTCCCTTGAACTTAGACAGGTCGTTAACCACACGGCTGCCAAAGAAAGTCGTGCCGTCTTCAAGCGTCGGTTCGTAGATGATAACCTCAGCACCCTTTGCCTTGATGCGCTTCATCACGCCCTGGATGCTGCTCTGGCGGAAATTGTCGCTGTTGCTCTTCATCGTCAGGCGGTACACACCTACGATTACTGGCTTCTCCTGGGCCTGGCTGTAGCCATTCGAGGAAAAATAATCGTAGTAGCCGGCCATCTTCAGCACATGGTCGGCGATGAAGTCCTTCCTTGTACGGTTGCTCTCTACTATCGCGCTCATCATGTTCTGCGGCACATCCTCGTAGTTCGCTAGAAGCTGCTTAGTATCCTTAGGGAGGCAGTAGCCGCCGTAGCCGAAGCTCGGGTTGTTGTAGTGTGTACCGATGCGTGGATCAAGGCCGATGCCCTCAATTATCGAACGGGAGTCAAGCCCTTTCACCTCTGCGTAGGTGTCAAGCTCGTTAAAATAGCTGACACGGAGGGCAAGATAGGTGTTCGCGAAGAGCTTCACGGCCTCGGCCTCCTTCATGCCCATGAAAAGGGTCGGGATGTCTTTCTTTATCGCACCTTCCTGAAGGAGGGAGGCAAAGGTGCGTGCTGATTCCTCCAGCCCATCACCTGCTATCTCACGGATCGCGGCATTCTCCTCATCAGACACTCCGTTCTCTATCATCTTGGGATAACCTACTATTATACGGCTCGGATAGAGGTTGTCATAGAGGGCCTTGCTCTCACGGAGAAACTCCGGGGAGAACAGCAGACGGAGACGGTGGCTGCTGTCTAGGCCTTCCTCACGGAACCTGCGGGCATATTTCACATAAAGGCTTCGGGTATAGCCTACCGGAATGGTGGACTTGATTACCATCGTTGCATCTGGGTTGACGGACAGAACCAAGTCAATGACCTCCTCCACATGCGTAGTGTCAAAGTAGTTCTTGACAGGGTCATAGTTGGTCGGGGCAGCTATCACAACGAAATCAGCATCGCGATAGGCTGATCCACCGTCAAGTGTCGCCTTCAGATTGAGTCTGAGCGTCTTGGCTGCGCGCCCCTCACGGAAGGCCATGATGTCAGAGTCGTCCTTGGCAGCCACTCCGGAAAGGTAGGCCTCTATGTAGTCATCCTGGATCGGCGAGATGCCGCGGTTTATCTTGTCGACCTTTTCCGGGATGACGTCTACGGCGGTCACCTCATGGTGCTGCGACAGAAGCGTCGCTATCGACAGGCCTACATAGCCTGTGCCTGCTACTGCTATCTTCATTTTATTATTTTTCTGTTCAGAATGGATTATTTTGCAGTTAAATTCGCTTTTACAAAAATTTGTCTATCTTTGCATCGGAATTATACTTAAAGGAAACGAGGGGAAGGAATTGTAATCAAAGACTCTTCAGAAGAGCGACTGTCCCCTAGCAGTTGCTCTTTTATTTTTACAGCAGATGGTCTAGCTTTTTCAAGCTTTCCAATCATTTTACAATTTATCAAGTATAATTCCATGAAAAATTTGATTACAATTAAGTTTGACATTCGCATAGACAGCGAAAAGCGCGAGCAGACCAAAGTGGCTCCGTATGTTCGGATCCGTAACGGTAAAAAGGAACTCGTTAAAGGATATACGAAAAAGAAATAGGGATCTTTTCTATATCACTGACTAGCTTCTGCTAGTGCCAATCCGGCATCTGCTGCCAACGGGAGGTATTCTGAAGAGGATGCCTCCCCGCGGTTTTGCCAGTCACTATTTTGCAATGTTCTCCACTCCCTTCAATTCATTCTGGATATATTCAAGACTTGCAATCTTGGCTTTAGTCTCCTCTAAATTGAGTCTCCTTGTATTGTCTGAGTTGAACTCAGTCAACACATTGCGTTCAGTCTCGCCTTCCTTGAAGAACTTGTCGTAGTTAAGGCCACGGTTGTCGGCAGGGACTCGGTAGAAGTTGCCCATATCCTCGGCCTTGGCGCATTCCTCGTTTGTGAGGAGGGTCTCGTACATCTTCTCTCCGTGACGGATACCTATTACCTTGATGTCCTCCTTCTTGCCGCCGAAAAGCTCACATACGGCTTCTGCCTGGGTCTGGATTGTACAGGCCGGGGCCTTCTGGACAAGGATGTCACCGTTCTGGCCATGCTCAAAGGCGAACAGGACGAGGTCTACTGCCTCCTCGAGGCTCATTATGAAACGGGTCATCTTCGGCTCAGTGAGGGTGATAGGATTCCCGTTGCGGATCTGGTCTATCCACAACGGAATGACCGAACCACGGCTGCACATCACATTGCCGTAGCGGGTACAGCAGATCTTGGTATCGCCGGAGTAGCGCGATTTGGCCACAGCTATCTTTTCTTCAATGGCCTTTGTGATTCCCATGGCATTTATAGGATATGCTGCCTTGTCGGTCGAAAGGCAGATTACCGCACCTACCTTAGCCTCAATGGCTGCGGTAAGGACATTGTCTGTTCCGATGACATTGGTCTTCACTGCTTCAATCGGGAAGAACTCACAGGACGGGACCTGCTTGAGGGCTGCTGCATGGAAGATATAGTCGACTCCCGGCATTGCATTGCGGCAGGACTGCAGTGAACGGACATCACCGATGAAGAACTTTATCTTGTGCGCCACATCTGGATACTTGACCTGATATTCATGGCGCATGTCATCCTGTTTCTTCTCATCACGGCTGAAGATACGGATTTCAGCAATGTCGGTACGGAGGAAACGGTTCAGGACTGCATTGCCGAATGAACCTGTTCCACCGGTAATCATTAAAACTTTGTCTTTGAAGATACTCATATGATTAATTGTCTTTTATTTTGTCCTATCTTGTCAATTGCCATACTGGACGAATGGCAATCAATTGTATCTAGAATTTTCTCCAGACCATCTTGTTGACGATGCCGACATAGCTCTGGATTATCTTCACCACCTTGGTCGAGACGTTCTCCTCCACATAGTCAGGGACCGGGAGGCCGTGACTGCCGTCCCTGCACAGTTCAACGGCGGTGTCTACAGCCTGCAGAAGGGACTTTTCATCGATTCCGGCGATGATAAAGTCCGCCTTGTCGATTGCCTCTGGACGCTCAGTGCTTGTACGGATGCAGATGGCAGGGAAAGGATGCCCGATACTTGTGAAGAAACTGCTCTCCTCCGGGAGGGTACCGCTGTCACTGACCACAGCAAAGGCATTCATCTGAAGGCAATTGTAGTCATGGAAGCCAAGGGGCTCGTGCTGGATGACACGCGGGTCAAGCTGGAAACCGGACGAGGCAAGGCGGTTGCGTGAACGGGGATGGCAGCTGTAGAGAATCGGCATGTCGTATTTCTCGGCCATGCTGTTTATGGCATTGAAGAGGCTCAGGAAGTTCTTCTCTGTGTCTATGTTCTCCTCGCGGTGTGCGCTCAGGAGGATGTAGCGGCCCTTTTCAAGGCCGAGACGCCGATGCACATCTGATGACTCTATCTCGGCAAGGTTCTTATGCAGGACCTCGGCCATCGGGGAGCCGGTCACGTAGGTACGCTCCTTTGGGAGGCCGCAGTCAGCAAGGTAGCGGCGGGCGTGCTCGCTATAGGCCATGTTCACATCGCTGATGATGTCCACTATACGACGGTTGGTCTCCTCTGGAAGGCACTCGTCCTTGCAGCGGTTCCCGGCCTCCATGTGGAAGATCGGGATATGCAGACGTTTCGCGCCTATCACGCTCAGGCAGCTGTTCGTGTCACCGAGCACCAGGACTCCGTCAGGCTTTATGGCAGACATCAGCCTGTAGCTCTCAGATATGATGTTGCCCATTGTCTCGCCAAGGTCGGAGCCTACGGCGTTCAGGTACACCTCGGGATCCTTCAGTTTGAGGTCCTTGAAGAACACTCCGTTAAGGTTGTAGTCGTAGTTCTGCCCGGTATGAGCAAGGATGACATCGAAGTATTTGCGGCATTTGTTGATTACTGCGGCAAGGCGGATGATCTCGGGGCGGGTACCCACGATTATGAGGAGCTTAAGTCTGCCATTTTCAGCGAAATGGACATCACTGTAGTCTGTCTGCATGATATGTCTTGTTTATTTGGTCGATTCAGAAAAATTACTAGCTTTGTAAACGGTAATATTTAATGAAGGATTGAGGGGAAGGATTTTTGAACTTTTTATTTCTCCACCGGATCAAAATAGGTGTCCGGCCTTTCCGGATTGAATCTCTCGTTGCAGTACATTACGGTCACAAGGTCTTCTGTATCTGAGAGGTTGATGATGTTGTGCGTGTAGCCGGGGAGCATCTGGACAGCCTGGATCCTTTCACCGCTCACCTCATAGTTCCACACCTCGTCACTCCCCTCACGCCTCAGCTGGATGAGGCCGTGGCCTGACACAACGATGAAGGTCTCCCATTTGCTGTGATGCCAGTGCTGCCCCTTGGTGATACCAGGTTTGCTGATGTTGATGCTCACCTGGCCGCTGTCCAGGGTATGGAGGAGTTCGGTAAAGGAGCCGCGTTCATCACAGTTCATCTTCAGGTCATAGACTGCCTTCTCCTTAGGAAGATAGCTCAGGTAGGTTGTCATCAGCTTATAGCGAAGAGAGTTCTGGGGAAGCGGAATCATATTGACACCGTCCGCATTGGAGGCTGCACCGGCACATTCATGGATGATGTCCACTATCTCTCCAAGGGTCGCCTTGTGGGTCACGGGGACATAGCAGTAGCGGCCTGTATCACACGGGACAGTCTCCACGCCGTCAAACAGGCACCTGTGCTCAACTCCAGAGAGAGCACCTATCATCTCGTCCACAAGGTCGTCTATGTAGAGAAGCTCCATCTCGACGCTGCGGTCGTTCACCTGGATAGGAAGGCCGTTGGCGATGTTATTGCAGAAAGTCGCTATGGCTGAGTTGTAGTTCGGGCGGCACCATTTCCCGAAAAGGTTAGGGAAACGGTACACGAGTACCTTGGCACCGGTCTCCTCGCCGTACTGGAACATCAGCTCCTCGCCGGCCTTCTTGCTCCTGCCGTACTCGGATGTTCCGAAACGGCCGGCCAGGGTTGCCTGGATAGAGCTGCTTATCATCACCGGGCAGATGTTGCCGTATTTCTTCAAGGTGTCGAGAAGGACGGTCGCGAAGCCGAAGTTGCCCTTCATGAACTCATCCGGGTCCTTGGGGCGGTTGACTCCGGCAAGGTTGAACACGAAGTCGCAGTCACGGCACCAGGCGTCAAGCTGATCCGGAGTCGAGTCCATGTCGTATTCATATACGGCATCTATTGCCTCCGGCAGATTATACCACCGTGCCTTGCCGTCCTTTATGTTGTTGAGCTGGGAGCAAAGGTTACGGCCTACGAAACCTTTCGCTCCGGTTACTAAAATATTCATTGAATAACTATTTAGATTCTTTGTCAAACTCCTCAAAGCGTGAGTTCTTTGACTTGAACTCAGGGACTGTATGCTTCATCAGGCGGACCATGTCAGGGATTTCCACCTCGCGTGAGAGGCGTTCAAGCTCTGCTGAGACACTGCAGGCATCTGACCATCCGTATTCCCGGACTTTTGCGATACGGATACGGTCATGGGAGGTCGGAAGAGTGTTTTCTGTGTTTGACAGGACTTCCTCATAGAGTTTCTCGCCAGGGCGCAGGCCTGTGTATTCAATCTTTATGTCCTTGTCAGGCTCGAATCCGGCAAGTTCTATCATCCGCTTTGCAAGATGGGCGATCTTCACGGACTCTCCCATGTCAAAGACAAAAATCTGGTTTCCGGTTGACATTGTAGCAGCCTCCATCACAAGACGGCAGGCTTCCGGGATAGTCATGAAGAAACGTGTAATCTCCGGATGCGTGACTGTCACAGGGCCTCCTTTGGCAATCTGCTCACGGAAACGCGGGATAACTGAGCCATTGGAGCCAAGCACATTGCCGAAACGTGTCGTTACAAATTTGGTCTTGCCCTTGGCACGTCCCTGTTCTATTGCAAGCCCGAGAGACTGGACATAGATTTCTGCAAGACGTTTTGTACATCCCATTATATTCGTCGGATTGACGGCCTTATCTGTAGAAATCATCACCATCTTCTCCACATCGTACTCTATACATTTGTCAGCCACATTGCGCGAACCGGCCACATTCACAAGGACAGCCTCGCACGGGTTCTCCTCCATAAGCGGAACATGCTTATATGCAGCCGCATGGAACACCACCTGAGGGCGGAATTTGCGGAATGCATAGTCAAGACGCTGCTCCAGACGGACATCACCGATAACCGGGATGAATGAAAGTTCCGGATAGCGTTCCTCCAGTTCAAGACGCAGATTGTGCATCGGTGTCTCGGCATTGTCGAAAAGTATCAGATTCCTGATACCGAAAGCAGCAAGCTGGCGGCAGAGTTCCGAACCTATGGAGCCTGCTGCACCAGTCACCATCACTGTCTTCCCGCTGAAATTCTCACATATCTCATCCATCGAAATCTTTATCTCAGGACGTCCGAGAAGATCCTCAATCTTGATTGCACGTACCGGCTGGCGCATAACTTTGCCGTCAACCACCTCCTCTACCGAAGGTGAATACAGAATCTTGACACCGAACGCGTTGCTATATTTTATCAGGCGGTTTTCCTCTGCCCGTGCATCTTCACGATGTGCAAAGATTATGGAATCCACCCTCTGCGAGCCGATGACGTTACGGAAATCACTCTCTGTCCTGAAGTTGAATACTCTCTTCTCCTGGATAATCTGGTTCTTCTCAATGTCACCGTACATGATGAAACCGACAACATTGTAGGTTTCATTCAGCTGCATTGTACGCACAAGGGAAGACGCCTTGTTGTCTATACCGTATATGAGGGCTGTCTCGCGCCCCTTGCTGTTCTGGATCCTGGAGCTTACTATGTCGTAAGCGATTATCATAAAGACACGTATAAGTGTCAGGAGCACCATAGTGAACAGGAAATCAAGCAGAAGCAGCATTGTCATCGCAACTCCCTGCAGCACAAATCCGGACCACAGCAGTGCCATAACCCAGAGAAGCAGGACCTTTCCTGCAGAAGCGGCCACAAAACGGCTTATCTCACGCAATGTGGAATGCCTGATAATGATCCTGTAAGTACGTAAAGCCCAGAAACAAATGAAAGAAAACAGCAATGAACAGCCAAGCCATATCAGCACATCATGCAATGAGACAGGCTGGACAGCAGACAATATCCTCACAAGAAACATTGACAGCAACGTGGCTACCAACGATGTAAGAAGGTCTATGACAAGGACAAGCCTTGCATTCATATAGCGGTCAATATGCAATTTGTCTATAAGCCAGTACATATTTTATTGTTTATAAATAGTTTAACTTCGTTTTATATGTTACCGTCTATGCAATCTCAAGGAAGATGGATTCGCCTGCGGCTGCAATTGCTTCGCGGCAGCATTGTGCAACCACGTATGACATGGCCATATACCAGCCATCAGAATATTCAGGAAGGCTACCGGCAAAATCCTCAATAAGGCCAGCGAGCCGTCCGGCATCTCCCTTGTCACATTGATATAGATACGAATCTGACATCAGCTCATGCCATGCGCAATATTCAGCCATATTATTCTCAGTCAGCTGCAACGGCAATGAGAGCCGGCACAAATATGACCGATATATGTCCTTGGCTGCACTGTCAAGGCTTGAATCGCTGAATACCAAGCTATTGTCCTGTAGAAGCAAGAGCCTCTCCATTGCAGTCTCTACCGTCAGTCCAGGCCATATCCCGGATGCATCCACCTCCGTCAGCCAGCGAAGGCATACGGAACGGAACCATGGATAGAAGTCCAGTCCAGACCTGTCGCCATATACGTTTCCCAGTTCATAGACAATGCACCTCATAGCAGAAATCTCGTCTTCCGTGCCTGGAGAGGAAATCACACCCGGCAATATCCTGGAATATAGACATGTGCATTCAACATCCTTTTCACCGTTTATTGCCATCGGGACTTCCTTTGTCAGACGGTACATCAGCTCCAGGGCCCTTATCCAGGTGAATCCGTTCGCACCCGACTCTATTCCATCAAAGCCTTCAAGATGTCCCGGGTGAGCACTGACAAACATGTCACGTATATATCTGTACAGACTTTCCATACTGTCCGACAACATATTCCTGCCACATATATTGTCATATTCCATAGTGCACAGGAATGTGCTGTATGCGAGATACATCCGCGACAAAGCATCGGCCCTTCCGGCACTGATGCCAGAGAACTGCCGGCCATAAAGCCGTGGAAGCAATTCGCGTAAAGATATTTCAGTCATATATTGCAATGGATATATCCTGATACTGGAGTATTACATCATTTTCTAATTAACCCAATCTATGGAAAGCCCACTGTTCAAAAACAGGCACCTCAGATGCAGGTAACTATATTTTCTCTATAAAATGCCTTGGTATATAGACAGTTGCGATTGCAGCAACACCTTCTATCATGACTACGAAACGTCTTGTGCCATGGACACGCGTAATATATCCTTCCGCCCCGTCAAACATCCCTCCAGTGACCCTGACACGGTCCCCTTTCGTGAAATTCATGTCTATCGGCTCCAATGTACGGCAACCAGTCCTTATGACGAACATGAATATCTCCATTTCACGGTCCGGTATAGATGCAGGAAGATTTGTTCCAGGTGCACAGTAGACACTTATACGGCTGTCAGGATTTCTGCGAATCTGCTCCATATATTCCTTGGTGGAACGGATAAATATCAATGAGGGCACTATTGGTTCTTCCTCGTAGGCATTTTCAGAAATGACATCATAGGAATCATGCTTCAATATGGGACGCACTGGTATATAATAGGTGAAACCATCCCTGAGGACCGTCTCCTTCACCTCCTTCATCTTATTGTAGTAGACCTTATAGGCATACCAATGCTGCTCCTCCATATCGTGCACCGCTTTATCATCAGTAAATTAAGGATGTTCCTTCCCCATTCCCGCAACAGATTATTTCCACTGTCACGGGTCACATAAGACCTGGCCGCACTGAAAGCGTCTTCCACCGGCACACAGCCCTTCCACGAATCCGTGGCGGATACTGCAGATCATGTTTGCACGTTTCTTAGCAAGAAATCGTCACTTTCGGGTGCAAAAGTATAAAATAGTATGTTGATTAACAAATAATTCACACTTAATAAATTCTCTAATTATACCCCCCCCCGTCAAACAAAACAGTGATTGATAGCATGTTATAGTGGCATGAAAGAATCGTAGAACAAATTCTCGGCGTTACACTGAGACATTGTAAAATGATGATTACAATTCTTTTGAAATAAGGCAAAATTGTAAAACTGTTTTAAGATGTTTTACATTACAGTAGGTGTATTTGCTTGAATGACAGGGAAATAATGAGGTTAGATATTTCTTGCTAAGAAACCGTCACTTTTTGTCCACTGCATTCATCATGAAGCCTACCACTCTGCAAGCCATTACAGCATAAGTCTTTGAGAATCCAGATGAGGCACACAAACTGCAGTCTACATTACAAAATCTCCAATATGCCATCAGAAACCTGCACTGCTGTCTGTCAATGGCTCCGGCAACATCGTATGTGACGGCATCAAGGAATCAGAAACCGGCACCTCAGCCTGCTGCCTGCAAATGGGCGAGCACGCAAAAGTGCCATGGAGAGCGTAGAATGGGGATTTGCGTGCCCGGTGGCACTTTTAAAAGGCGCATGAAGCACGCTCTTAAAAATTAAATAATTGCTATACAACGGATTATGGTTTCAAAGCGTGCTCGCTCAATGGAAAAACTTATACACACTTCCCATGTGCAGAGATGCTTCAGCCCGTTTACCTTGATGAATTTGTCGTATATTCTGCAAAAGTCATCTGCCATACAGAAAATTTCAGTAATTTCGTCCCCAGTGATCATCTTAGCGATTGTCTTTGTTGCTGTCTTGCTTATATAAACGTACAAAACGCTTTCGCTATTTTAATAATATTCAACTAATTACATTTAATCAAACCTCCAAACTGACGTTAAATAGATAAATTACATTCCCATAGCAAGCCACACATAGGACCCTTTAAAGGATTAAACAATGACATTATCCAAGCCATACTCACATTCAGCCATTTTTAAGGACGGAATTGGAAAATTTCCCAAAGCATACACGTTTCGGACATTTCCAATGATATAATCTGAAAATGCATCCACTTTTCTCTAAAAGCATATCAACGAAAGTTCTGAAAGAACCGGAGGGCAATATGGCTTCTGTTCAACAAAGAAGGTATGGACACTTCCGGAAAGACAGTCTCCATACATAGAGGACTATACTGCATTCCTGTTCCTCACGGGAGACGACAGGTCTCCCAGCCATGGACCAAGACCATTCCCAAGGCATATGATGATTAGATTTGGCAACCGGCCAGAACCACACCCTTCGCAAAGCATATAAGGGCCACAATGTAAAGAGCAAACAAGCCTACAAAACAAACAGTGCGGAAGGCTGACGGCGCGGAAGGCAGCGCAACGCAGGAAGCTGAAGTCCGGAAGCACCGCATATCTCCTTGAGGGCAGCAAATGTGCAGTCGTACGCCAGCTGGTGCGTATTGTTGTTCTCGCTGAGATGGCAGAGGAAGATATTCTTCAGCCCTGAATGCATGAACCGGCGGACAGCTGAGGCACATTCATCGTTGCTCAGATGTCCGTTTCCCTTGACAATCCTCATCTTGAGTTCATGTGTATAGCGGCCCCCCATAAGCATATCCATGTCATAGTTGGATTCCACCACGACTGTGTCAGCCTCAGATGCAAAGGCCACAGCCTCATCTGTCATACGGCCTATATCTGTCATTATCACAAACCTGTATCCGTCAATCACAATGGAATACCCCACAGTCTGGGTCGCATCATGGGGGACTTCGAAATATCTTACGGAAACCCCGTCTATATCATTGTAGGCATTATCCTCAAGGACTGCACTGTATGAACCGATGACACGTGAAGTGAAGGTATGCCTGAGCAATGCGCCATGCAAAACAGATGTTGCATATACAGGCTTCATTATCTTCTTGCAGTATGCCGCCAGATGACGTATATGGTCAAGATGGTCATGTGTCACAAGGATTGCACTGAATGAATCAAACGACATCCCGTTGTCCTCAAGTGCACGCTTCAGCCGGCGCAGACTCACGCCGGCATCTATAAGGATACCTTTCTGACCGTCTCCAAGATAATAGCAATTACCGCAGCTCCCGCTGGAAAAACTCATGAACTTTACCATTACTCCGTCTCCTGCTCACAATATTTCTTGATTACACCATACGCATCCTTCACCCCGAGTTCACCGGCACGCGACAGGTCTATACATCCTTTTTCCTTATCCCTCAGATATATAAGGACGAGACCACGGTTGTAATAGGCATCACCCATATAAGGATACAGGTCAATTGCACGTGTGTAGTTCTCTATTGATGATATATGCTCTGATGCGAGGCAATACAGATTTCCGAGATTATAGTACATATAAGGTATGCCTGGTGCAGTCTCCGCTGCCATAGACATATCCTCTATAGCCTGTGAATAGTCATACTGCTGGCTAACCCTGTCCTTGACCCTCGCCCTCGTAGTCTTCGTGTCATCCATGGTCAGGACCTGCACATTGTTGTCTATCGATGATATGAACTCAATCATATCGGCTCTGAGCACTCCCCTGTTCATCAGGTAGAAAGCCCTGTAGAGCCTCTGAAGCTCATCCTGGGGTTCAGCCTCTACTGCCTTGTCATAGTAAGCAAGGGCAGAACTGTATTTCTTGCCCTCAGCTTCGGCCAACGCCCTGAGAAAGCTGGTCCTGGCATCATCCGCCGAAGCATTGTCTCCATAGAGCGCGTCCTCAACCTGACTCTGGTCCGGCTGTCCCACAGTACCGTTGGAAATCACCACAGCCACAGGCGAGTCCGCCTCGAACCTTGAAATCAGTGGATTCTCATATTCATGCGCCAGCGCATATCTGGTCCCTGGGCGGGCAGCCGAAAGCGAGAATCGGTACAGTGGTCTGAGCTTTATGTCTATGTCCCTGTGCTGCAGCAGTTCATCATTGAAATCCTTCTTTGCGAACTCAGCATCGAGCGCGATAAGCGAGCTGTATTTCTTGGTAGTGTCAGCAAATGAGCCGGCATCCTCGGCATTTCTTGTCCTGTAGTCGGCAACCTTCTTCTGCGCAGTCCGGTAATCTGTCTTCGAGCCACGCATATCCCCGAGCATATTCTTCACATAGGAGCGGTTCATATAGGCCTTTGCGAAGTCTGGATACAGCTCAATTGCCTTGTCATAGTCTTCCAGGGCATCATCATAGCGCTCCATCTCGATAAAGATTGAAGCCCTGTTGAAATACGCAAGCACATTCTCGGGATTTATGTTCAGCACCCTGTCCATATCCTCAAGGGCAGCCTCATAGTTTCCTACCTGGGCATGGATAAGCCCCCTGTTGTAGAGGGTAAGCGCATTTCCAGGCTCTTCCCTCAGCACCCTGTTCAGGTCAGCCATGGCATCGATATAGTTCTTCTGCTCATAGAGCATGATTGCCCTGTTGAAATATGCAAATGTATTTGTTGTATCGAGCTGGATTGCCCTGTCCATGTCCGCAACAGCCTTCTGGTAGTCTCCAGATGAGGCATACAGCCTTCCACGCCTTACATATCCTTCAGGGTCAAAGCGGTCCAGCCTTATAGCCTTGTTATAGTCAGTCAAGGCCTTCAGGGTATCCCCGAGGAAAAGGTAGCTTGCTCCCCTGTTCAGGTATGCAGACGGGTCCTTCGGCTCTTTCCTTATATAATAGTCAAAGTCACTGACAGCCTTCCCGAACTGCTGTGAAAGGAAATATGTCACGCCACGGCTGAAATACAGCCCGGAGAAGCCAGGGCGCAGTTCCAATGCCCTCTGCAGGTCGTCAAGTGCCTCGTCATATTTGCCGAAACGGCTGAGCGTGATAGCCCTGTAATGGTATCCTGAAGTAAAGACCGGATTGATGCGCACAGACGAGTTGAAGTCCTGCTGGGCACCGCGCAGGTCGCCGAGGTTATATTTCGCGATGCCGCGGAAGAAGAATGTCCAGTAGTCTGAAGTATCCAGACGGGCAAGTATATTGAAATTCTCTATAGCCTGCGAATATTTCCCGTCTGCAAGTGCCATCCTCCCACGGTAGAAGAAGACATCCTTGTCATATTGGGCGTATGCCTGCACTCCGCAAAGGGAGAGCAGCAGCACGATAGATACCATGTAATTCTTGACAAGACCTTTCATCCTCTTCAAAAAATTTTCCGAATATGCCTCTTATTGTTTAATTTTGCCGGCCATTCGCAAAGACAAGATGCAAAGATAAACATTTATTATGCCTTCCATGACAAAAAAAAGCAAAAAAATTAAGATTCTGGTCCTGACCATAGCCATGGCCGGCATTTATGGAGGCATAGCAGCCGGCCAGGACACACCTGCGGCAGATAATTCCGGCAATCCTGGCGGCATAATAAATATGCACGACGGGAGGGCTGCACAGAACATAGTATGGGAAAGCAAGTTGCGCAGGAATGTGGAGTTCCTCGCAGACTCGCTGTGCAACGGAAGGGCAACCGGGACAAGGGGCGGATGCGAGGCTGCATTCTCTGTCATCAGGACATTCAGGAAAGCTGGCCTTGTTCCGTTTGACAGGTCATACTCAATGTCATTCTATACTGCGGACAGCCTGAGATGCGGACATAATATAATAGGTATGATACCTGGCTCAAGGAAGAATCCGGTGGACTCCTATATAATAATAGGTGCGCACTATGACCACCTCGGATGCCTCAATGGTTACCTATACCCAGGCGCAGACAACAATGCATCCGGAGTCGCAGCCCTGACTGCAATCGCAGAGATGTTCTCCTCAATGAAGACACTCGGCAAAGTCTACAATGCGAGCATCATTTTCGTGGCATTCGATGCCAAGGAGCTGAGCATGGCAGGATCAGAAGACCTATGGAAAAGGATTGAGGAGAAACGCCTGGCAGACCCTCTCAGCGGCAGACCCATCACAAGGGAAAAGATAAAGCTCATGGCCAATATAGACCAGATAGGAAGCAGCCTGTCGCCACTTGGCTCAGGCAGGGAGGATTTCATGATAGTACTCGGACGGCATACCCTCACACGGGACGACAGTGAGTGGCTGCCGATATGCAACAAATTCTACGGGACATCCCTGGAACTGTCTGACAGCTACTACGGAAGCGAAAATTTCACAAGGCTCTTCTATACCCTTTCGGACCAGAAGGTCTTCGCAAGCCACAAGATTCCTGCACTGCTTTTCACTTCAGGGATAACCATGAACACCAACAAGACGTACGACAGCCCGGAGAGCCTCAACTACCCTGTCCTTCGCAGGCGTATCCTGCTGATATACCACTGGATAGAAAAAATGGCAATGTATTAGCCTGGTATCAGGCCTGTTAAGCAGCAAGGTATCATCATTGTCACTGTCCACATTACTGTCCTGTATTGATCAAGTAAACTGTTTTAGGTGCAAAGGTATGGCAAATTTTGCGAAACTTAAGTAAAAAGAGTAAATTCGCAGCCTTTAAAACACTCATGCGAATGAAAGAATTTTATAGAATGATGAGGCGTTTTGTCGCGCCATATAGGGGTTATCTTGCAGGAGCCGTATTCCTTAATGTATTTTCGGCCATATTCAACATATTTTCATTTACACTCATCATCCCTATCCTGAACATACTTTTCAGAATGGATGAGACTGTGTATGAATTCATTCCATGGGACACAGCAGAAATCAGCACAAAGGAGCTTCTGGTAAACAACATGTATTTCTATGTCTCCGACATCATCGAGGTGCACGGAGCATCATGGACATTGATGATGCTTGGAGTTTTCTTCGGCCTTGTAACAGCCCTCAAAACATCATGCTATTTCGGTTCATCTGCAATAATGGTCCCGATAAGGACGGGTATAGTAAGGGATATAAGGACACTGGTATACAGCAAGATACTCTCTCTTCCGCTCGGGTTCTTCTCCCAGGAGAAGAAAGGGGACATCATTGCTAGGATGAGCGGAGATGTATCTGAAATCGAGAATTCAATCACCAGCTCCCTTGACATGCTGATAAAGAACCCGATACTTATAGTATTCTATTTCAGCACATTGTTGGCAACCAGCTGGCAGCTCACACTGTTCACAATACTCGTTGTGCCGGCGATGGCATGGGCAATGGGTGCAATCGGAAAGAAGCTGAAGAGACAGTCACTTGAAGCCCAGGGGAAATGGAGCGAGATGCTGTCGGAACTTGAGGAGACGCTTGGAGGCCTGAGGGTAATAAAGGCGTTCATTGCTGAGGACAAGATGGTGGACAGGTTCGTCAGGACCAGCAACGAGTTCAGGAAAGCATCTGCAAAAGTATCGATCAGGCAGGCACTTGCACATCCAGTCAGTGAATTCCTCGGCACTGTTATGATCATGATTGTGCTATGGTTCGGAGGTACGCTTATCCTGAGCGACAACTCCCCTATCGATGCACCGACATTCATATTCTTCATGGTAATCCTCTACAGTATACTTGCCCCGCTGAAAGAGCTGGCAAAGGCAGGGTACAATATTCCGAAAGGGCTTGCCTCAATGGAGAGGGTTGACAAGATCCTGCTCGCCGAGAACAACATAAAGGAAAAGGAGAATGCCGTTGACATCAAGTCATTCAATGGCAGCATTGAGCTCAAGGGTGTGACTTTCAGATATGCGGACGGCAACAGGGATGTACTGAAAGACATAGACATGACTATCCCCAAAGGCAAGACAATAGCCCTTGTCGGCCAGTCTGGTTCCGGAAAATCGACACTGGTTGACCTGCTGCCACGTTTCCACGACATCACAAACGGAGAGCTGCTTATAGGCGGCATCCCTGTACAGGACCTGAAGATCAAGTCACTGCGTTCACTCATAGGAAATGTGAACCAGGAAGCAATACTCTTCAATGACACAATATTCAACAACATCGCATTCGGTGTGGAGAACGCAACCATGGATGAAGTGATAGCTGCGGCAAAGATTGCAAACGCGCATGACTTCATCATGGAGAAGGAAGAGGGCTACAACACATGTATAGGAGACCGTGGAAGCAAGCTTTCCGGAGGACAGAGGCAAAGGATAAGCATTGCCCGTGCGATTCTGAAGAATCCTCCCATCCTCATCCTCGACGAGGCGACATCAGCACTTGACACAGAGTCGGAAAGGCTGGTTCAGGAAGCACTTGACAGGCTGACATCGTCACGCACGACAGTAGCCATCGCGCACAGGCTCTCCACTATCAAGAATGCTGACCGGATATATGTGATGCAGGATGGAGTCATTGTGGAGAAAGGAAAGCATGACGAACTGATTGCATTGAACGGATACTATAAGAGACTGAATGACATGCAGACACTTTAAACATTTGAAATATATGAAGGTACCTTATATCAAATCCCTTGAGGACATGACATACGGCGAGCTTGACCTCGCAATGGAGACTGGAGCAGCAAAGTCATTCCTGGCACACGTAAACTGGCCAGAAGACTATCCATATCATCCTGATGTGGCGTTTTCCATAGCGCATAGCGACACCCATATCGCTATACTCTACCACGTAAGATGCCTTGACCTGAGGGCAGTGGCACTTGAAGACAACGGCCCGGTATGGGAAGACAGCTGCTGCGAGTTCTTCGTAAAGGACAACACCGACGGGACATATTACAATTTCGAGATGAACTGCATAGGCACTCTGCTGGCCTCAAAGAGAAGAAGCCGCGAGGATGCCGAATTCTTCACAAAGGAGCAGCTGTCACGTATCATAAGGCACTCCACACTTGAGAAGAAGGCCCGTGAGCTGAACGGCAAGATATTCGGCTGGAGCGTTGCCATGTGCATCCCGATGGAACTGATTGGCATTGACCCGCAGAGCCTTCCTGCTTCAATAAAGGCTAACTTCTACAAATGTGCAGACAAGAGTGCGCATCCGCATTTCGTCAGCTGGAGTCCTGTTGACACACCTTCACCTGATTTCCACAGACCTGAATTTTTCGGGGAACTTGAATTCTAGAGCACATGGACAGAAAAAAGACTATATCACGGATTCTGCTTGTACTTTATTTCATCGCAGTCTGCACACTCTGTTTCATAAAGATAGATTCAGGAATTGACCTGGGCCAAGGGAGCTGGTTTGGAGTGCCGAAGGACAAGATTGCGCATTTCCTTATGTTCCTGCCATATCCTGTAATCACCTGGCTTGCATTCCGCAACGAGAACGGCAGGCCTGCATCGCTCCTGATGTTCATGCTTGCTGTAACCGTAATAGGGATTGCCATAGGAGGCACGACAGAAATAATACAGGGACTCACGGACTACAGGAGTGCAGACATAAATGACCTGAGGGCAGACAGTATAGGCATATTCACAGGTTCCATACTTGTTGTGATATATGCCTCTATTTCAAGGAGGTGGTAGAAATGCGCCTTAAATCTGTCCTATCTGCCGCTTTCATGCTTATCTGCATGGAGGCATTTCCGCAAGGCAGGATTGCACGCGACTTCAAGCCGGCATGCGACTCCCTGTCTACACTTATATATGAGCGTTGCGGTGTGGAGGGCTGCCTGCGTCTCAAGTCAGTGATGAAAAGGGGCAGCACACTTGACTTCTATTTCACAGAAAGCCTCGGGGACTACCCATGGAGGCCTGATGACATAAAGTGGTTCAGGAGTACATTGGAGAAACTGTTCCCTGATCAATATTCCAGCTACAGGATGGGGGAAATCTACAGCCGTAGCGACAAGTTCGGCTCCCTCGCCGTCGATGCCATAGGATTCAGCGGCTCACCGGCATCGTCACGCAACAGGATAAAGGCTCCACAGGCAAGCCTGTTTGTTGAGAAAGCCTCCGGACAGAAATTCAGCAAAGGCCTGGACGGCAGGAATATCGCGCTATGGGCCAGCCACGGACGGTATTATGACCAGTCGCAGCAAAGGTGGCTATGGCAGCGTCCATGCCTCTTCCAGACCGTGGAGGACCTCTACACGTCCTCATATATGCTTCCTTTCATTGTACCAATGCTTGAGAATGCAGGGGCTTACGTCATGATGCCGAGGGAACGCGACACAAATCCAGTCGAGCTTGTCATGGACAACGATCCTTCCTACGTGGACAATGGAGCACCTGGGTACCGTGGAGCAGGCAGATATTCAGAAAGCGGCAGCTGGACCGATGCAGGAAAAGGATTCGCAGATGCAAAGGAGACATACATGGGATGCGAAAACCCGTTCTCAATGGGTACGGCAAGAAAGGCAGAGTGCATATCAGGCAATGACGGGAGCATTTCAGTAGCCAAATGGGAGCCGGAATTTCCGGCAAGGGCAGAATATGCAGTCTATGTTTCCTACAAGTCTTTCCCTAACAGCACAGAATCTGCGCGGTATACGGTCAATCACCTTGGAGGCAACACAACATTTATCGTAAACCAGAAGATTGGAGGAGGCACGTGGATATATCTCGGGACATTTGAATTTGACAAGGGATGCAGCGTGACCCTTGACAATGTGTGCCCGGAAGAGAGGAAATTCGTGAAAGGAAGCACAGTAAGCGCAGATGCCGTGAAATTCGGCGGAGGAACGGGTAACATCGCACGCTACAGGAAAGGATGTGATCCTTCCGTAGCCGAGACTTCCGGACTTCCGAGATATGCAGAGGCCGCAAGGTACTGGCTGCAATGGGCCGGCATTGATTCAACCATATTCAGCCAGCACGGCATGAAGGATGACTATAGGGATGACCTTTTCTCACGCGGTGACTGGGTCGACTATATCAGCGGAGGCTCTCACATGAATCCAAAGAGGAAAGGTCTCGGCATTCCTGTCGACCTGGCAATGGCACTGCATTCAGATGCGGGAATTGCACAGAAAGACACCATTATCGGCACTCTTGCTATATTTTCAGGCCGGAGCAACAACATAAGGACCCTCCCTGGAGGTGAACCGATGATGACTTCAAGGGAATTTGCAGACATTGTGCAGAGCCAGATTGTGCACGACCTCAAGGGCATGGTGGACAGCACATGGACAAGGAGGCAGATCTGGGACAGGGGCTACCGTGAATCACGCACTCCCCCGGCACCCACCGTATTGATAGAAAGCCTTTCACACCAGAATTTTGCGGACATGAGATTCGGTCTTGATCCTGGATTCAGGTTCATATTCAGCAGGGCCGTATACAAGGGCATGCTGAAATACCTTAGCAACAGATACGGTTGCCAGTATGCAGTGCAGCCACTCCCTGTCAATTCGTTTGCTGCCATAATCAGGGACGGCGGCAAGGTGGAGCTTTCATGGAAGGAGACAGCGGACCCGCTTGAACCGACAGCATCCGCAAAAGGATACATACTCTATACAAGGGTTGACGGACGCGGATTCGATGACGGGAAAACAGTCAGCGGCACATATTCAAAGGACGGGAAGGTATGTGCATCAGTTGACATTGACCCGGGACATATATACAGTTTCAGGATTGCCGCATACAATGACGGAGGCAAGAGTTTCCAGTCAGAGACCCTGTCTGCCGGCATTCCGGCATCAAGGTGGAAATCAAGGGCAGACTCAGTAGTCCTTGTGGTGAACAATTTCACAAGGACAGCACCTCCTGCATGGATTGACATTGAGGGGTATGCCGGATTCGACAACAGCCATGACAGGGGCGTTCCATACATGGATGAGATTTCATTTATAGGAGACATGTACGAAAAGAGGAGGGAGAGTGTCTGGACTTCCAACGAGAACCCAGGATTCGGGGCATCGTACAGCGACAAGGCCGGAGTGACATTTGTCGGGAATACCTTTGACTACACTTCGGTGCATGGGGCTTCGATACTTGAAGCAGGCTATCCATTCTGCTCTGCGAGTGCTGATGCATTCTCTTCTGACAAGTCCATGGATGAGGCGGCCTGGGCTGTGGACCTAATTTGCGGGAAACAGGTCACGACACCGTACGGAAGCGCATCCGGCCGGCAGAGATATACCGTATTCACACAGGAGCTGCAGAATGCGGTACGCAGATTTACCGGCAAAGGCAAGAATGTACTTGTATCAGGCGAATACATAGGCACAGACATCTGGGACCGGATCTATCCGGTCGAAAAGGACTGCAGGTTCATGGATTCGTCAATGGAATTTGCGGAAAAGGTATTGGGCTTCAGATGGTCAACGGACTATGCATCACGCAACTGCACCGTCAGGAGCATAGCAGACAAGGATTTCATGTTCCCTGCCAGGACAGTGTCATACAACAGGGAGGCTGAAAATGCAGTCTATCCGGTCGAGACACCGGACGGGATAGTTCCAAGTTCTTCCGGCGGCAAGACCATATTCAGATACTCTGACACAGGAATATCCGCAGGAGTCCGCTTCATATCGCCGTCTGGCTACAGGACAGTCAGCATAGGATTCCCTATCGAGACAGTCATTGACAGCCGTGAACGCAATGCCATAATAGAGACTACACTTAAATTCTTCTCAAAATGACAGAAAGAGAGTCTGAGATAATATCCCTTATAAGGCAGGAGGTCAAGCCTGCCCTCGGATGTACGGAACCTATTGCAGTGGCCCTTGCAGTGGCGAAGGCCGTGGAAATCCTGGAAGAAAGATGCCCTTGCATGCGTAGCAGGCAGTGGAGGATGTCCGCGGACTTCAATGTAAGCGTATCTGTAAGCGGCAATATCCTGAAAAACGGGATGGGGGTAGGAATACCCGGGACCGGAATGATAGGGCTTTATATAGCCTCCGCACTCGGTGCTGTCTGCGGTAAATCGGAATACGGGCTGGAGGTGCTGCATGACCTTGACAAGGAGTCAATCAGAAGGGCAAAGGAACTGGTGGAACAGAAAAAGATAAAGATTGACATTGCAGACACGGAGCACAAGCTGTATATAAAGGCATCTGTGGCTGTCGGTGTAAAGCCGGAATGCTGCCAAGGGACACGCTGCCCCGAGACAGGTGAAGCCCACAATGACGGACACTATGCCTTTGCCGTGATTGAGGATAACCATGACAATATAGTCGAGACCTGCTTCGATGACAAGATTCTCCAGTCTTCACACAAAGGACAGGCTGGCATCGGATGTGCACGGGAAATCAAGGAGTACGGGCTTACAGTTAAAGAGATATATGACTTCGCCCGTAATGTCGCGTTCAACGACATTGCTTTTGTTCTAGAGGCACGCGACATGAATATGGCCCTTGCAGAGGAAGGCCTTAAAGGCGACTATGGGCTGAAAGTCGGAAAGACAATACACTGCTCCAGTCACAAGGAGGTGTTCGGGGATGATTTCATGAGCTACGCAATGGCACTTACAGCCGCTGCCTCAGATGCGAGGATGGCCGGATGCACACTCCCTGCCATGAGCAATTCAGGAAGCGGCAACCAGGGAATTACAGTCACAATGCCTATAATCGCCTATTCGAGAATGTACAGGGTCTCTGACGAGGAGCTTGCAAGGGCACTTACCTTGAGCCATCTTGTGGCAATACATATAAAGGGATATCTCGGCAAGCTTTCCGCCCTGTGCGGCTGCGTCATCGCATCTACAGGCTCTTCATGCGGAATAGTATATCTCAGAGGCGGTTCATACACCCATGTCTGCTCGGCAATCAAGAATATGGTGGGCAATATCACAGGCATGGTCTGCGACGGGGCAAAGGTCGGATGTGCAATGAAAGTGGCATCAGGTGTGTCAAGCTCGATTCAGTCTGCCGTACTTGCCATGGACGGGACATGCATTTCAGAAAATGACGGCATAATCGAGAAAGATATAGAGAAAACCATACATAATCTTGCACGTATCGGCTCTATCGGAATGCAAAACACAGACAACATGATACTTGACATCATGGTCTGCAAATAGGAGAGGCCACCGGAGCTGATTTTTACGGGATGTCTAATGGCTGAAGAACGGGCAAATTTCAAAAAAAATGATGTTTTTTTGAAATTTTTCACGAAAATGTTTGGAAGTTTTAAAAAATGTCGTACCTTTGCAATCCCGTTTGAGAAACGAGCCTACGAGGGCCGATTGAAAACGACTTTGGATTGATTCGTTAGCTCAGTTGGTAGAGCACAACACTTTTAATGTTGGGGTCTTGGGTTCGAGCCCCAAACGGATCACTAAAGATTGAAATTCTGCTTCCTTAGCTCAGTTGGTAGAGCACGACACTCTTAATGTTGGGGTCCAGGGTTCGAGCCCCTGAGGGAGCACAAAAGACTGGAGGACTTTCGTTCTCCAGTCTTTTGTTTTATCTTGTCTTATGCGCCTCCATCCTTGGCAGTATCTATGGATTGAGCCTTATGGAAGTCGGTATCCGGAAGAACTGTGTTCTCCTGAAGCGGCATCTCTATCGCCCCTACACTCCATAGCCGGGGCGCTAAAGTCCACTGAATATAGTGCATTAATCTTAATACAGCGATGGCACAATGCCGTCCATACAGCATATATATCATACCATTTGCCCAAGCCCGGAAAGCACACAGCGGTTGGCAGCATCGATTACGGAATTCTCCAGGTTGGCGAGATATATCTGTGTGGTGCGTTCTGAGCTATGCCCCATGGCTGCACTGATCACGGAAAGCGGTACATCATGGTTACGGGCTGCCGTCGCCCAGCTGTGCCTGGAGGTGTATGAAGTCAGATGGCAACCGTCTGGAAGCATCTTCGAAAGCTTTGCAAGCATACGGTTGTACATATTCAGGGCAGACTGGTACTGCCGGTAGTCAGTAGCAGAGTCAGAGCCGGAAAGAAACGGAAAGACATATGGAGAACCTGGCACAGAGTGCATAGAATGCTTGTCAATGATTGCCTGCGCATACGGCTCTATCCTGACGCATAGCCTCTGCCCTGTCTTCCTGCGCGCATAGCAGACCACACCGTCACGTATATCGGAACGGCGCAGATATACAACATCCACAAATGCCATCCCACGCATACAGTAGCTGAAAATGAAAATATCCCTTGCAAGATCCAGATATGAGCCTTGAAGAAGACGGAGGGAGGCAAGAACCTGGATCATGGATTCATCCACAGCACGTTTTCTCGTCCTGTCCACTCCGGTATAGACACCTCTGAAAGGGAAAGCCTGGTCAACTATCCCCTGTCTCAAGGCACGGTTATAGACAGCCCTCAGTATGCGCATATAGAAAGAGACTGAATTGCGCACGATGCCGCGTTCCGAAAGAAATGCACTGTAGCCGGACATCAGCTGCTCCGTAACTGCAGAAAGCGGAATATCCACTCCCCCAAGAAACATCGCGAAACTGCTTCTGGCACGCATATAGTTCCTGGCCGTGCCGTACCTTCCGGCAGACAAAAGGCTGCATATCCTGGCGTTCATGAAGGCAAGCACAGGTATACTGCCACAGGATGCCTTCCTGTATGCACAGACTATATCATCGGCATGATATTCCTCATTTACCCTGTCGAAGCCGGAGATAATCCTGTTCAACAACGACACATCACTATCGATTCTTGCCTGCAGCATATGGCCATTCCCTGAGGCATGCACTGAATCCGCATCCCAGCACCTGGCATCAACGCGTATATCCGTAGTGATATGCCTTACCACACGCCTGTGTATGACCTGATAATAGATAACCCCAGGACGTCCATCAACCGAAGAACGCCTGAATTTGACTTTGACTGTTGCCATGATAAAATCTGTTTTGAATTATGCTTCAAGATAACCCAAAACAGAATGCATCAGGAAAGGCAGCCTGACATTATCTCCTGGAAAGCCCTGTAGTCAATTCACGTAAAAAAGCTGCAGAGGCGGAACGTACCCAGGCGACAAACTTCACGTCAGGCCTGAAGTCCACGGAGAATTCAAGCAAGGAATCCATGTCAAACCTGTCCGCTGAGACTCCGGCATTGCTTCTCATTGCATCAAAGGCATTGATTTCCTGCTCTATATGCGAAGGGACCATGAGTACAGGCTTCCCAAGGTACATGGCCTCGCAGATGGACTCAAACCCGGCTGTACTTGCATACGCCCCGCATCCTGCCATCTGCCTGAGGAACTCCCTGTCATCTATAAGGTAGAAGCTAAGTGTGTCATCCACCTTCTTGACCTTGCCCTCGTCCCAATTATCCCAGAAAAACCTAAGTTCTGTCTGCGGATGCTCCCGGTGCCATGCAAGGACATCCTCGGAAAACCCGGAATTAAGCATATATCCAAGGATATAGTTTCCCCGCGACATCTGCGGGCCGTCAGTCCCATCAACATTACGCAGTTCCAGGACCTCTTTGCGCAAAAGCGGCGGGACCACCTTTATCCTGCCATGCGGATCGTCAGGCATCGGGCGGAATGACAGCGCAAGTCTTTTCACAGCCCCGTAGCTGCTTATCCATGAGAAAAGGTTAAGGCTCTCATGTCCCGGATAGCGGCCGAACGGGACCCCGAAATCCCTATGCAGGAACAGGTACTGGTGACCTATGCTTATCTGCGGGACCTTTATTCGATGCACCATGTAAGTCATCCCGACAAGCATCTCATAGAAATTCACCACGGCATCGGCTCCTGATGACCTGATCTTCCTGTTCAGGAAGCGCATGCTCGGGAAATATCTGAAAAATGCGAATGCATTGTACAGGACACTCTTGACCATGTTTGGCTTCCGGTTCCTGGCAGACGGGAGAAAATTTATGCTGCTGAACTGTGATACCGGTGCAGACACAGCCTTTGTAAAGAATTCCGGCAACTTCCTTGAAGGGCTTTTCCCGACCAGTACCTCAACCACCTCATGTCCATTCTCCCTCAGAAGCCTTTCCATGGTTATGGCCTGTGTAAGATGGCCTCTCCCCTCACCCTGTATTACAAAAAGGTATTTCATAGCGCACCCTCCATTTCTGAATACCTGAATATCCTCCAGCTGCCGTCAAGTTCCTCAACAAGCGCAGACATCGTCTCTACCCAGTCCCCCGAATTGAGATAGCGTATATCCCCTATCATCCTGTCCGCCGGCTGATGTATATGCCCGCAGATGACTCCGTCGCAGCCATGTGCCCTGGCAACATCCACAACCATATCATCCAGCCCGCTTATTGAAGATACCCCTTTCTTGACCCTTGCCTTTATCGACTGGGCAAGCGAATAATACGGCTTGCCCCTCCATGCCCTGTAACGGTTGTAAAGCACATTGATTTTCAGCAAGGCACGGTATCCTATATCCCCAAGCTTGGCAAGCCATTTCATATTGGAGGTGACGCTGTCAAACACATCACCGTGGGTAACGAAATACCTATGTTCACCACCGTCAAGGATATAGTCCCTCACCAAACTGACATTCGAGAAGCTGAAAGGTACTACATTGTCAAGGAAATCATCATGGTTTCCCATTACATAGATAACCTCCGTACCGAAATTCTCCATCATCTTCATGATGATTTTCAAGAACTTGGTGTATTCCGGCTTCCACTTCCTGTCA
Source organism: Bacteroidales bacterium (assembly GCA_023667095.1). GTDB lineage: Bacteria > Bacteroidota > Bacteroidia > Bacteroidales > UBA932 > Cryptobacteroides. The sequence continues at coordinate 15,938 of JAMPAT010000021.1, read as the reverse complement.
CCTGACTTCCTCAGTTTCCAGCCGTCTATTATGTCTCCATTCAGAATCAGCCTGCTGCAATCCACTGAGCTGAGGAAGCGGCTGACTTCCTTGACCTTTGACTGCCTGTATCCAAGATGGATATCAGAGACTGCTATCGTCTTGTATTGTTTCCTTTGCTTTTGCATGCAGAAAATTCTTTTATCCTCTGTTCCTCCGAAAGCCTGCACACAAGTATATCACCGTCCTTCTCCGATATGATATATCCGTCAAGGCCTTCAGCGACCACCGTCCTGGCATCGCCGGCATGCACTATACAATTTCTGCACCCAAACAGCCTGACATCATCTCCTACAACAGAATTTCCGTCTTCATCATCTGCAATGTGAGTCTTTACAGAGCCCCAGCTTCCAAGATCGCTCCATCCTGGGTTACAAGGTATTACATATATATCTGATGATTTCTCCATGACCGCATAGTCAATGGAAATCTTTTCGCATTGATGAAAGAGCCTCTTGAGTTCATCCTGCTCACGGTCTGTGTAGAATGACGGCTCCAGCCTGTCCATGACAGAGGAAATCTGCGGGGCGAACCTGCGCAGCTGTGCATTGATTGTACCCGCATTCCATATAAATATCCCGGCATTCCAGAAGAAGCCACCTTCTGCGAGATATGCCTTGGCTGTCTCCAGGCATGGTTTCTCACAGAATTCTGTCACCTTGCAGACACTGTTCTCCACAGCTCCGGACGAATGGATGTATCCATAGCCAGTTTCCGGACGGGTCGGGGTAATCCCGACAGTCACAATTCCGCTGCCGGTCCCGGTAAACTCCAGTGCCTTTGCAATATTGTCCACAAACTTTCCTGTATCAAGCACCAGGGCATCAGACGGTGTCACAACAATATTGGCTTCAGGATACCTTTTCCCTATCTTCCGGCAGGCATACGCAATGCACGGAGCAGTATTCCTCGGCTCCGGTTCAGCCAGAATCTGGTCACGCGGAATCTCCGGAAGCTGCTCCATTACAGTATCCACATAATGTTCCGATGTCACAACCCAGAAATGTTCCTTGCTGCACACTCCGCTGAAACGCTCCACGGTCAGCTGTATCATGGATTTCCCTACTCCAAGTACATCAATGAACTGCTTTGGCATCTCCGGTCTGCTGATAGGCCATAGCCTGCTTCCGACCCCTCCTGCCATAATTACGACATGTGTATTTTCCATATTCCTGAGCTTTAAGTTTCCCAAAATCCTTTGCCGAAGCAAACAATCTGTAAATATATTAATTTTTCAACATATTTCCCCTACACTGCATGAAAACCTGGGAACGGCAGAGCCGGCAAGCCGTACATTTCAAAACCGTGGAATTGTTTTGGAAGAGTTCATTTTGCACATACAGGCCAATAGACAAGCAACCGGAAGCCGATATCTGTTATGACTATTAAGCTTTTTTGAAATGAAGACAGGAATATCAGGACTTGCTGCCGCATTGGTGCCGCCGGCAGTGCCGGCAATGTCCCAGGTACACAACGATAACGTCTGGAGACACGGGAACCTCAACAGGAAGAACTGCCGCCAATATCTGCACATACAGGACATTGACTGCCATTTCACAATGAGATGCAACTTCCATGTGCATGGGAAGTTCATGGGAAGTTCATGGCAATATTCATGAAAAATGTGCAATGAAAGTTTTTTTAAATAAAATTTGCTACTTTTGCCGACCGTTAAAACATTTATCGACATGAGACTTATTATCGAAGACACTTACCAGGACGGCTCAATATGGGCCGCAAGGCGTATCGCTGCAGCCATTAAGGCAAAGGCTGCCATAACGGACAAGCCTTTTGTATTGGGGCTACCTACCGGGTCTACTCCAATCGGGACATACAAGGAACTTATCAGGATGTACAATGCCGGGGAAATATCCTTTGAAAACGTAATAACATTCAACATGGATGAATACGTCGGACTTCCTGAAGAGCATCCGGAAAGCTACCATTCATTCATGGCAAGGGAGTTCTTCAGTCACGTCAATGTCCCAAAGGAAAACATCAACATTCTCAACGGAAATGCTGAAGACGTAGAAGCCGAATGCGCTTCATACGAAGAGCGCATCGTTGCGGCAGGAGGCATAGACCTTTTCCTCGGAGGTGTAGGTGAAGACGGGCACATTGCCTTCAACGAACCATTTTCATCATTGGAGTCAAAGACAAGGGTGGTTACACTTACATATGACACTATCGTAGTCAATTCACGGTTTTTCGACAATGATATCAGCAAGGTGCCGACAAAGGCAATGACTGTCGGTGTAAAGACTATCTGCTCTGCAAAGGAAGTCCTCATCCTTGCATTCGGACACAAGAAGGCACGTGCACTCCAGCAGGCTGTTGAAGGTCCGATGAGCCATGTATGTACGCTTTCTGCCCTCCAGGCACATCCAAACGGAGTGATTGTCTGCGACGAGCTTGCTGCCGGTGAACTGAAGGTGAACACCTACAAATACTTCAAGGATATAGAGAAAGACAACCTGTAGCATCCGGCTGCAGTTGTTTTGCAAAAGACCCACCAGGGGGGACGACTCAAAAATTTGGGCCGTCTTCTTTTGGTCCGCACTCATGATGGAGGCTTTCTTCAGATATCCAATTCCCGGAAAGGAAAAATTCATTTTGGGTCAGCCCATTATTTTCCAGGGACAGGCCATCTTGCAGTGGAGAGACAGGATGGCAAAAGGCGGAAATGAGGATGGCAACCTGAAAATGGACTTTATGGTGATCAGACCCTTATTTTCCAGGGACAGGCCATCTTGCAGTAGAGAGACAGGATGGCAAAAGATCCAGATGACGATGGAGGCACTAAAATGGACTTTTGGTGATCAGCCCCTTATTTTCCAGGAGCAGGCCATCTTGCAGTAGAGAGACAGGATGGCAAAAGATCCAGATGACGATGGAGGCACTAAAATGGACTTTGGGGCCGCTTTTTTTGGTGTAGACTTGCGCTGGCTGGGCTGTGGGAGGCTAACTGGCAGTGGAGAATTGTGGATTAACTGATGACAGTTGACGAAGTGGTAAGACGGGGCCGCTCGGATTGGCAGGCTGCGGAGATGCCGTGGCTGTTGACTGTGATTGCGGATTTGAGCGGCAGCAAAGAGACAGCGGGCAGCGGGGAATTTGCCGAAAATAGCGGATGATGAGATGATGGGTGTGAGTGTCGGAGTTACGAAGTGGGAAGACACCTGAGAACTGTGGCATTATAGGTGCGGTGGTATTTTGATGGAATACTTTCCCAATTCCATCCTTGAAAAGGGCCTAACACATGTCTGGTTTGCAAAATCTCATCAAGCCACCCTAAAATAGGGCCCCAAAGTGGATGATTTATAGAATTTCATCAATCTATCCTCAAAATCGGACACTAAACATGGATAATTCCTAAAATTCTTACATTTCAGATTTGATTCAGGCCACAGAACGTGAATGGATAAACGCTTAATGCACTCCACGTTGCCGAAAGTTGCCGTTCAGCGAGCACACCACACAAGCATAAGCCATTGGTTTACAAATACTTCCCTTTTGAAAGTGTGCTATATACATGCCAATTTATGTACAGATGGCACACTAATCTGCATCCTACGCTCCCTATGGCACTTTTGCGTGCTCGCTCATTGGCAAATTATACCAGATCAAGCAGACTTTCCAGACGGAGCAGTATCTTCAAATATGATAGCCAGCCTGATGTCAAGACACGCTGGAACAGAACAGCCAACCAATGGATTCGGTTCAATGCCATCAACATTATCAAACCTGAACCATTCAGACATGGGATTATCCTTATGGTGCAGCTCTACTTTATAAGATTCAGGAATTCATTCCTTGTACGTTCATCCCGAAGGAATATTCCCGAAAATGCGGATGTGGTGGTCACGGCATTGGCCTTCTGGACACCACGAAGCGTCATGCATGTGTGGGAGGCCTCTATCACCACAGCCACACCGAGAGGATTCAATGTATCCTGTATGCAGTCGCGGATCTGCATTGTCAGCCTTTCCTGTACCTGCAGACGGCGCGCGTATGTCTCCACGACACGTGCAATCTTGCTCAGCCCTGTTATCTTCCCGTCCGGTATATATGCCACATGCGCCTTCCCTATAAACGGCATCACATGATGCTCACATGTAGAATAGAGGTCAATATCCTTTACCAGGACCATCTGGCTGTACTCCTCATTGAACATCGCACTGCTCAAGATCTCCGCTCCGTCCTGATTATATCCGTGTGTCAGGAACTGCAATGCCTTGGCAACCCTCTCAGGCGTCTTTATAAGTCCCTCCCTTTCAGGGTCTTCCCCAAGCAGACGCAGTATTTCACGATAATGTGCAGCTATCTCCATTGTAGTCTGCTCATCATATTTTTCTTCTTTTATATATGCCATCTTATCTAATTGGTATAAATCTTGTTTACCGTTTGCGCTGCAAAAATAGGAACTGTTTCGGAAATCTGCCCCTATTTGATGCAAAAAAATTCATAAGGGCACAAAATTCAAGAAACAGATTGAATATATTTGACATTCTTTTCCTATATTTGCGCCCTCTTTAGGGGATTTGGCGCATTTGCGCCCGTTAACTATTGTAAATTAATAATTTAAAAATAGACAGGAGATGTATTGGACACTAGAACTCGCTTACAGGCTGGAAGATGCTCCATGGCCGGCAACAAAGGAAGAGCTTATTGACTATGCAACCCGCTCAGGAGCACCGCTTGAAGTAGTTGAAAATCTTGAGGAGCTGGAGGATGACGGCGAAATATACGAAAGCATAGAGGATATATGGCCAGACTACCCGACCAAGGACGACTTCTTCTTCAATGAGGAGGAGTATTAATATTCTAAAGCGATCATTGACAACGCTTTAAAACGATATCAGAAAAACAATCCATCCGCACAATACGGATGGATTGTTTTTTTGATGCCATTACCATAGCATGCATTGCAGAGCCGGATACTGTTTTAAAGGCCGGCAGGACTTAAACTTTGCATTCCTCCCTCTGCGTTCCAGAAACACAGCAACCAGGAACAGAAACATACGATATACGCAACAGAAAGCACTATGCCGGCTCAGGTTGGTCGCAGCAGGTACCAACCTGAGCCGACTACATGCAATATATGCGACGAGAGGCACATTACGGCACCAGGTTGGTCAGCAGTATTGCCAACCTGCGCCACTCCATCAGACTTTGGCGCAGGAGTATCGAGCACGCCAGACTAGCAAACTGAAAGGACAGAGTGCAATGCAAGCATGCAATATATGCAACTGAATACGCACTGCCATACCAGGTTGGTTGCGGCAGATACCAACTTGCGCCGAAAACCTGCGTTATATGCGCTGAGAGACACATTACCATACCAGGTTGGTCAGCAATATACCTTCGTACTCCGAAGATGGCAAACAAAGAAAAAGCCTATTCTTCCTGTTCCTCTATCCACTCTCTCAGTTTTGTCTGCAATAACTTTTTATCAGGAAAATACAGTGCATTGCTGCGCATAGATATTGGAATCTTTCGGTAAAGTAAGTTCTACCAATGCGTCTTTCTTTTCTTTGCAAAGCAGAATCCCGATTGTTGGTTTTTCAAAATCTTGCTTAACATATCTGTCATAGTAATTGACATACATCTGCATTTGCCCTAAATCCTGATGAGCTAGCTTGTCTACTTTTAAGTCAATAAGTACATAGCATTGCAGAAGCCGGTTATAAAAAACCAAGTCTACAAAGAAATTTTCTTCACCGAAAGTAAATCGTTTCTGACGTGCTTCGAACAAAAAACCTTTTCCTAACTCCAATAGGAACTGTTGCAGTTTGTCAATTATGGCATTTTCCAGTTTAGTTTCAGAGTATGACACATCTGGTTTAAGTCCCAAGAATTCCAATGTCAACGGATTTTTTATGATATCGTCAGGCTTATCGACAGTTTGTCCCTCTTGAGCCAAACGCATAATCGAGTCTTTGTCTTTGCTAATAGCCAATCGTTCATATAGACTTGAATTATACTGCCGTTGCAGTTGCCTCACACTACAGTTCTGTTTTTCGCATTCGATTTCATAAAAACTGCGTTCCGCATCGGATTCAGCACTAAATAGTGCGACCACGACAAAGTGAAGGGGTAAATTGCATCTGATTTCCGCAATGTTGCGGATTTTTGAATTGGCTCAACAGTGGTTAGCAAATCTTCTTCTGACAATTGGATAGACGGTGTGTAGCCAATTTCTTTGACGGAATATACTTGATAAAATTGACGACAATTTTTTAGAGTTGCCACCGACCAACCATTTCCCAATCGTTCAGTCAACATGCCAGCTACACCTTGTAATAGCTTGCCGTATGTCGCGCGTTCTTCGCCATCCTGCACAACTTCTACGATGATGCGCCCGATTTCTTATTTGGTGACAACCTCAGTAATATTTACTGATCGTGCAATATGAGTTCGTGCGTCAATCATCAATCGTTCAATTCGCTCAACGACATCGGTTACAATGCCGTTATCTATATCGTGTTTCTTATTCATTTCCTTTGGTACTATCCTTGTTTATCAGTTCTTGAACTGTAACACCTAAACATTCTGCCATTTGAAATAGCGCCTCAAGGCCCGGCTGGCTGGTGCCAGTACACCATTTTGAAGCTGTAGCCTGATCTTTCCCCAGTTGTTCTGCCAGCCATATGTTGGTGCGTTTCGTTTCAGCCAACACCACTTGCAAGTGATTCATATATTTACTCATACATCATAACTTCAGTATGTGCGCTACAAAGATAATAATAGTTCAAACAATCTGATGTATAATGCGCAATGTTTCCCCTATTATTCTAATGTTTTGCGTTTTAGCGTTTTAGTAAAAACAAGTTTTATATTTGTATCTGAAAAAATGATTTAAGTTATGGCTACATTGCATATTATAGGAAATGATTTTGATCTTGTACATGGTATTGCATCGAAATACTCAGATTTTAAAGAGTATGCTTGGCAACATGCAGACGATAAAAGCTTCGTTTATATACCCTAGTCTCAGTAAAAGAAAACCAAGTTTCCTTTTACATCGACTCAATCGTATATTTATTTCCCTGTCTTTTTCAATCTGATAGCTCTGCTGTCCTTTTCAGCAGACAGAAAAACTATCCTAAAAAATCTGTCATAAAATTTATGACAAATAAAATTCAGACAGATTCTAAAAGTTCACTTTTGAATTCGCCCTCGGAGATTCCAATACATGTAACAAGAAATTTGTGCCGCACAAGGCCATATCCGAAAAACATTTTCTATATTTGTCATTACTTGGCGGAGTCCTTCCGCCGGACAGGTAACGGCCCCATTTTCCGGACAGCCCAAAGATACGGTCAACAGGCAGGTATGCGAGATGCGGAGGGAAACTGCAGCGCAGGTGCAGAGCGGGCGGGCGCGGGGTAATTGGAAGACATGAGATGAACAGATATGGAGAAGGATGCAATTTTTGAAATGGCCGAAAGGTACGTCAAGTCTACAGCAAAGTCAGTATTCCTGACAGGGAAAGCAGGGACGGGAAAGACAACATTCCTGAAATACATTACACGGACGACCTCGAAAAGATTCGTGGTGCTTGCACCTACGGGAGTTGCCGCCGTCAATGCCGGAGGCTCCACCATACATTCTTTCTTCCAGTTGCCTCTCTGTCCATATCTACCTGACATAAAGGAGCTTGTCACCGAGTACCAGCTACCGGAGCGCCACCGCAGCCTGCGGAAGGAACGCATAAAGATCATACGCACACTGGACCTTATCATAATTGACGAGATTTCAATGGTACGTGCTGACCTCATGGATGCAATCGACATGACTTTGCGCAGATACCGTCACAGCGACAAGCCTTTCGGAGGAGTACAGCTGCTCATGATAGGAGACGCACAGCAGCTCTCCCCTGTCGTGAGGGAAGAGGACAGGCCATATATGGCCCAGGTCTACCAGTCACCGTATTTCTTCCATTCCAAGGCCCTGCAGCAACTGCAGTACGTCACTATTGAATTCGAGAAAGTATACAGGCAGAAAGACCTGGAATTCCTGGAAATCCTCAATGCTGTCAGGGAAAACCGTGTGACACGGGAAATACTTGACAAGCTGAACTCCAGGGTCAAGCATTACACAGCAGAGAACCACGTGCCAGCAACAAGAAAAAAAGGCACAGACCGCAAGACTCAGGCTGAATGCGGTCACATTCAGCCTGCTGCCCCCGAAGACCGGCACCGTCAAATGCAAGGAACAGGGGCAGAGGACTGCATCAGGAATACAGATTCACCCATTACTCAGGCAACAGAGAGCGATGGCGATATCCAGGCAGTTCCCGGCCATAACTCCATGAAAGGAAGCACAAATGACAATTCCGAACCGATCCGCCTTACCACACATAACCGCCAGGCCGATGAAATCAACAGCAGGAAACTGGACGCCCTGCCAGGGGAGGCCTACCAGTTCGAGGCTGAAATTGAAGGGGAATTTCCGGAGACCAGCTATCCTGCAGAAGCTGTATTGACACTGAAAAAGGACGCCCAGGTAATGTTCCTGAAAAATGACCCTGAGGGCAGATTCTTCAACGGAAAGATTGGCAAGGTCGAGGACATAGATGCTGCAGGCAAGATAACGGTCTCTGACTCAGACGGCAACCTCATACCTGTGATGCAGGCGGAATGGGAGAATGTCAAATATGCCCTTGATGAAGAATCCGGTGAAATCAGGCAGAGCACAGCCGGTGTCTTCCGGCAGCTCCCGCTAAGGATTGCATGGGCAATCACCATACACAAGAGCCAGGGTCTGACATTCGACCGTGTAGCCATAGATGCCGGCTATGCGTTCGCTTTCGGGCAAGTCTATGTAGCTCTGTCACGCTGCCGCACACTAGAGGGAATCAGGCTTGAATCGCCAATCAGGCTATCTGCGATCTACTCTGACTCAAATGTTTCAGAGTTCAACGGCACCATCCCTTCATCGGAAGCATTGCTCGACAACCTGGAAAAAGCAGAAAGGGACTGGCATTTCAGCCTGCTTCGCGACATATTCTCATTTGACAGCATCGGGAAAGGCCTGGGATGGCTTATGAAAGTATGGCGAGACCGTCTGATAACCCTATATCCAGATGAATATAAAGGACTTGAGGAGCAGGACAGGATTCTGCAGGGAATCAAGGGTACAGGAAAAAGCTTCAATTCCCAGCTCAATAGGATAGAGATGGCAGAACCCCTGGACAACGGTTTCCTCAACGAAAGGCTCAACAAGGCAGCAAACTATTTCAGCCCGGTGCTTGAAGGCATCAGGGAATTCTGCATAAAGGTGCTTGCGCTGGAAATAGACAACAAGGAAACTGCAAAGAAGGTAAAGGAGGCTGGTGACGAGCTTCTTGCTGCCCTTGAAATCTCATGCCAGACAATGCAGACAATCATCGTAAAAGGATTTTCCACTGAAGAATACTCAAGAATCCGGACAGAATGCATGCTGGTGGACAGGAGCAAGGCAAAGGCCAGGAAACTGAAGAAAATCATCAGGAAAGAAGGTGAGACAAGCATTGTAAATGAATCACTGAGAAACAGGCTGACAGAATGGCGGACAAGGAAATTCAAGGAAGAGAATGTACCGGCCTACAACATCATGCACCAGAGTACGCTTCTTGAAATTGCATCACTTGCACCGAAAACTAAGGAAGAATTGCTCAGCATCAAGGGCTTCGGAAAGGCAAAACTCGAAAAATACGGAGAAGAGATCCTCAATATATGCAAAGATGCCAACTAACGCCAAATGACTGAGCATATAATCAGGAGCAAAATCCGACGCAATATGATGCGTCATTCACAAAACGCCTCACCAGGCATGGAGCGGATGGTATAAATCCCTTTTCCTGTCCATGTCTGCCATCACAGACAGGAAAGGAATCATAGAGGCTTCCTGCGGATTTATCGATAAATATCGGTTCGAGGATTTAAACTTACGGGGCGGATATAAGTCTATAATGATGGACCATGTCCGTGAAAGATACCCTGGCCTGTACTATGTACCGCCACGCCCACACCGGCAACAAAGGTTAAAAAACTGATTATCAATAGCGATGAGATATGCAGATGGTACAATGCCAACGGAATAGGCTACAGTGCATACTTTCGTCACGAAGAGGTAATCAAATCCGGTTCAGGCAAGATACCGGGCAAGAACAATAATTTTAAAGATACAATATGACAAAATTCCCTCTCTTTCTTCTGCTGTCCATTTCATTTGCCGCCCATGCGCAAAGGATAACATGTGACGAAACCTGCAAAGCTGAATTTCAACGCCCGGCAGATGAAGCCGGTTCTGCCAGGCAGCCGATTTCAAATGAAGTGAATTATCCAGTAGTTTCACCGGTCGGGAGAAGCTCTGTAAAGATGATTGAAATGGCACCACGCCTTGAAACTCTTGACGGAAAAACAATAGCTGTAGTCGGGGAAAGTTTCATGGCTTCGGTAACTCACCGCGAAATAAAGAAGCTCATCACAGAAAAATACCCGACAGCGAAAGTGCTTTTGCAGGATGAGATCGGCTCTGCCGGTGTATATCCGGCACCCGGCATAACAAGGAGAAACAAAGATGAGTTTCAGAAAAGATTACGCGACCTGGGGGTTGATGCCGTCATTTCAGGTAACTGCGGTTGCGGCCTCTGCACGCCAAAGGAAGCCGGTTCATGCATTGCAGCCGAATATATCGGTATTCCGGCTGTTGCAATAGCTGCTCCCGGATTTGTCAATGAGGTCTACTATACATCAATAAGCAATGGTGTCCCGGCACCACGAATCGCTGAATATCCCGGAGCCTTTACGGCCCATACCAAAGATGAACTGATAAAGAACACAAGGGAAATACTCTGGCCGAAGATAGTAGACGGCCTGACAAGGCCTGTCTCAGACGAGGAATTAAAGGCTAATGCAAGTCTGGACAAGGGCGATATCCGCGATGATGTATTCTATGGGACATTGCAGGAAATAAACGAGTTTTTCCTTGACATGAAATGGTCTGACGGGCTGCCGGTCATACCTCCGACCTTTGAGGCTGTAAACGAATTCCTTAAATATACTGACATGGCATGGGACGAGACAGTTGCCGTCCTGCCTGTAGCCCACAGGGAGACAACAGTCTGGCACGTTGCCGTGAATGGTGTCATGGCTGGATGCAGACCCGAATATATGCCGATATTGACAGCAATGGCCAAGGCACTTGGGGCACCAGGGTTCCGCCGGACACTGGCAAGCACACACGGATGGATTCCATACTGCTGGCTTAACGGTCCTGTCGCCCGTCAACTTGGAATCTCTTCAGGGCAGGGCGAAATCTCCGGAGATGCCAACATGGTGCTCAGCCGTTTCATGAGCCTTGCATTGATGAACCTTGCAGGGTACTATGTCGGTGACAGCCGTATGGGAACATTCGGCTATCCGCAGCCTTGGTGCCTGGCGGAAAACGATAAGGCATGTACAGAAATCGGATGGGAGCCATATCACGTGACACAGGGATATAATCTCAACGACAATGCAATTACAGTATCCTCTGCCCTTCTGTGGGGTAACAACATGGCACCATCGACGACTGATGCACAAAAGATTATGGAGCTGATGGCATGGGATATCGCAGAAAGATGCCAATTCGCGCTTGGAAGCGGGAAACAATACACCTACAGAACCGTCCTGGTCACTGAACCTGTTGCCCGGAATCTTGCGGCAAAATACCATTCACAGGCAGCCTTGGAAGAAGATCTCATTGTCAATTCCCGCAGACCGTTAAAAGAACGTGCATTTGCCAGCTATTATGCAAATCCAGGGAGCAGCCCTGAAGAAAAGCATCCGTTCAACCATTGGAAAGGCCACATTTCACGGACCGAAAACGCAGAGTATACAACAGCTCCGACATGGTATGACAATGATTCAGAAACAATCTGTACTATCTCCACAATGCAAAAAGGGATGACCGTTTTCCTTGTCACAGGTGATGAAAGCAGGAACAAAGTCCAGACAATGCCAGGAGGAGGATATGCTACAGTAGAAATAGAGTTGCCTCACAACTGGAATGCACTGACAGGGAATCTTGGATATGCCCCAATTGAAGAATACCACATCAGGTAAGGGCTGCAGAGCAATGTTGCTGTCCATGCATTCCGGAAAAGTTGACTATCTTTGCCAGGCATAACATTTAACATTCATCCCGGCAAAATAAAATGCTGACTGAAATTGGAAGATACAGATGGAAACCATAGATACAGAAAGACACCCTTTGGAGCCATTCCTTCCGGAAAAGGCTAAATTATTGATGCTTGGCAGCTTCCCGCCAAAGAGGGAACGCTGGTCAATGGAGTTCTTCTACCCTAACTTCATCAATGACATGTGGAGGATAATAGGGCTGATATTTTTTGGAGACAAGAATCATTTCATCATCCATGACAGCAACGGGAAGCTGACAAAGAAATTCGACAAGGAGAAAATCGCGGCATTCTGCAGCACGAAAGGCATTGCCATGTACGACACTGCCGCAGAGGTAAGGAGGCTTAAGGACAATGCCGCAGACAAATTCCTGGAAGTAGTCACCCCTACAGACATCCCGGCCCTCCTGAAAAGTATTCCGGAATGCAAGTCAATCGTCACAACTGGGCAGAAGGCAACAGACGTGATTGTCGGGACATTCGGATGCACAGAACCGCCGACAGGAGGAAAGTCATCATTCACAGTCATTGAGGGCAGCAGCAAAAGGGAAATGACATTCTACCGTATGCCGTCATCATCGAGGGCCTATCCGCTTTCCGTTGAGAAGAAAGCGGAATCCTATCGCCAGATGTTCATCGAATGCGGGATGATTTGAAAACATGACATATAAAAGCTATTGTACTTATGGATAAAAAATCAAGCTACTGCATGGCTGGACTTTCTGTCCTGCCTGCATTTGCCATGACACTCCAGGGAGACCATGCCATGGCACAGGATGTACAGGATAGAAACAGGCCCAACATCCTTTTCATCTTAAGCGATGACCACACCTCACAGACATGGGGCATATATGGAGGAATCCTGCAGGACTACGCACAGAATGAGAACATAAGAAGACTGGCATCTGAAGGTGTCGTGCTTGACAACTGCTTCTGCACAAACTCCATATCCACTCCAAGCCGTGCTGCCATCCTGACGGGCAGATATAGCCATACAAACGGTGTATACACCCTTGATGACTCACTTGACGTAAGCCTGCCGACAATAGCCAAGGTCCTCCAGGCAAATGGATACCATACAGGGCTTGCAGGGAAATGGCATCTGAAATCACAGCCACAGGGCTTTGACTGGTATTCCGTATTCCACGACCAGGGAGAATACAGGGACCCTACATTCAAGAACAGCACAGACCCATGGCCCGGGGAAAGCAGGAACTTCGGTGAAAGGGTACATGGCTTCTCTACTGATATTGTGACAGCCAAGGCAATAGAATGGATGAAGGCTCAGCCCAAAGACGAGCCTTTCCTGATGTGCTGCCATTTCAAGGCAACACATGAGCCATACGATTTCCCGGAAAGGATGAGGCATCTCTATGACGGTGTCACATTTCCTGAGCCTGAAAACCTCTATGACTGGGGACCGGAGACAAACGGACGTACATTCGAAGGACAGAAACTGGAGACTATCGCACGGAACTGGATGTGGGCCTCAGAGGATCCGGACAGCTGGTGGTGCAGGTATCCGGAGCTGCCGTTCAGCACAAAGGGCATGAACAGGGCTGCTGCCAGGAGCGCAGCATACCAGAAGCTGATAAGGGACTATCTCAGATGCGGTGCAACGGTTGATGACAATATCGGCAAACTGCTTGAGGCACTTGATGAAATGGGCGTGGCAGACAACACCATTGTCATCTATGTTGCAGACCAGGGATATTTCCTCGGAGAACACGGATTCTATGACAAGCGCATGTTCTATGAGGAATCTGCCCGTATGCCTTTCGTAATCAGGTATCCAAAGGAACTTCCTCACGGGACAAGGAACAATGACCTGATATTGAACGTGGACTTTGCTGCAACGTTAGCCGACTTTGCCGGAGTCCCTGCACCGGAAGGCAGCCAAGGCACAAGTTTCAGGGAAAACCTCAAAGGAAATACACCAGACAACTGGAGACAGAGCATATATTACAGATACTGGACACAGCATGACATCAGGCCTGCACATATAGGTGTCAGGACAGACCGGTATAAGCTGATGTTCCTCTATGGCGACAGGCTTGGAATGACAGGCTCTGATGATTACGTGTCCGAGCCATCATGGGAGTTCTACGACCTGCAGGAAGACCCGCATGAAAACCACAATGCATACGGTGAGCGCAGATATGCCGACATCATCAAGAAGATGAAGAAAGAAATGATGCGTCTGCGTGAAGAGGTCGGGGATACTGACCCTCAGTCTGAAAGGATGGCTGAAATCCTTACGGAAGCCGGACTGAAGGCAGATAGATAGAATACGGCAAAATGACATTATCAGCGGGATTTCTGCATGGTTTATCTGCAGGCATCCCGCTGAATATTTTTCAGGTAAGGCAGAGGTCAGTCTGCAACTTTGTCAAAAAGCGCGAGAGTCGTGGTTGCCTCTCCCGTTACAATCTTTACTGCATAGTAGCTGTGCTTATTGGCTGCGATTATGATATCCTTGTCGCCTTTGGTCTGTAGCTCCTGCTGGAGGGCTGCAATGAGTTCAGAAGTCTTCATACACAATTAGTTTTAATGATTAGCTAAATTTAGGAATAATATTTTACATAACAGGCAAGAATGGACAATATTTTTTTAGAAAAATATTCCATACTGAATCGATAGCACTATATATATCGTTAATTTTCAATAACTTACAATACTATATATTGCTGTCATGCCTGTCCTGATGTCCTGTCTTCCAAAGACAAGGTCATTGCCCTACGTATCCAGGATATCCTTGACAAGAAGCCATGGGATGTCAAAGCCGGATGCAATCTGCGTCGCAATTCCCCCTGTAAAGCGGGGATTGCACTCAAGAAGATACACCTCACCGTTCCAATCTACACGGAAATCAAATCCACAGACACCAAAGTAGCCGATATGTCCAAGAAGAGCATACGCAGCTTCAATCATCTTCTGAAGAATTGGATCTGAAGGAGGAATAATCACACGGGATTCAGACGGGCAGTTTCCACGTTGGCATACAGAACGGTAACCTCCTGCATAGAAACAGCCTGGCAGCCGGACAACATCAAGGCTACAGTCCTCCCCATCAACATACTCCTCTATGAGGTAGGGCTCACCTGGACTCTGGTGCCTCACCAGGTTCCCCAATGCAGTCATATCCATAGGTCGGTGTACACCATGCCCTCCAAAGGATATGTCGCGCTTGAATATGACCTTAATCCTCTCAGACTGCTCTCCTCCTATGAGAAATCCTCCGTCACAACTGTCACGGAGTTCATCTTCGCGGAACACAGCAGGCTGCCTTATCCCAATCGAGCGGGCAATGGAGCAGCACTGTACCTTGCTGTCCAGCAGACGGATATGCCTTTCATCAGCGACAACGAACATAACCTTGCGGAGCAGACGTTCAAGATTGTCATCCACTTTTTTAGCATTCAAGGCTTTGCCTAGGGCAGTCTCCGTCCTGAGCAGTTCACTGTATCGCGCCATGGCAAGCGTATGTCCTATCGGAAGCACCACAGACGGCCTGCAGGCAGCTATGGCATGAGTCAGGGACCTTCTGTAGCCAGGCTCGTCCCTGAAAACATTCTGTTCAAACTCGACAAGACTGACATCAAGTCCATGTGCGGAGAGGGAATCCTTGACTGCAGGGCCAATCATCCCCATTTTTCCAAACAGAAGGACATCCATCTTTACCTTTCCGCACGCATTGGATTATTGAGGAAATCATCATAGGCAAGGCGGATAC
>JAMPAT010000020.1 GCA_023667095.1 Bacteroidales bacterium | reverse complement strand
CACGCGTTTGAACATGTAGTCGTTTGTCAGGTTTGCGTAGACCCCGCTGCGGATATGGCGTGCTGGCATCTGCACAGGGTCACGTCCATGTTCAAATTCTCGTTTATGAACCTGTTCCCAACACTTTTCTTGTTCATTGCAGATTTCCGGTACAATTTCTTTATCCGGTTCCCGGCCACATTCAATTTTCTTACATTGTTCTAATTCCATTACTGCATCTTTTTGCTATTTTATCATATGGTGATTTCCGAAAACACCGGAAAAGAAAGTGGTGAGAGACGCAAACATAGGGACATAAAACAGAAACGGCAACCCCAGGGCTGCCGATTTTTACGAATCTTATAACGATTTTTATCTTTTATATGATTTCGTCATGCCTTTTTCTTTTTTTGTGTACTCTTTTTTATGTCTTAAATTTATTTTATACGTCATATACAATCCATAGTATAGTAAAACAAGTATTCCTCTGTTCCCAGCAGTCTCAAAAGTGATGTCCACAACACTTCCGGATACCGATAGCAAAACAACATTCCGTGCACCAAGCACATGGTTTCGGGCACGGACAACGGAAGAGCCATGTAACACAAATCGCAATTCCATGAATAGCAACTATTTAAGCAAAAGCCTAAATGGGACGGCCATTCATACATAAATTAACGTAAATTCGATGAAAACAACTAAAACAGTGTCAATTGCTTAGAGTCTTCTTCCCTGACTGATGCAATCATAGGTTTCTTCGGGAAGAAACAGTATGATGAGGTAGCTGCGGTTAGATTAGCCGTGAGGTTCGCGACAGAGCGATGTCCGGAATGTTCAATCTGAACCATGTTCTTGAGTTCGTCATTGACAGTCGGCAGCATGACTGTTGATTTGAGATATATGCCTATGATACCTCTGTGCCGCTGCAGTTTGCCAATGGGCGAGCACGCAAAAGTGCCATGGAGAGCGTAGAATGGGGATTTGCGTGCCCGGTGGCACTTTAAAAGGGAGAATGAAGCACACTCTTAAAAATCAAATAATTGTTATACAGTGAATTATGATTTCATGGCGTGCTCGCTCAATGGCAAAACTTATACACACTTCCCATGTGCAGAAATGCTTCAGCCCGTTTACCTTGATGACTTTGTCGTATATTCTGCAAAAGTCATCTGCCATACAGAAAATTTCAGTAATTTTGTCATCGGCGATCATCATAGCGATTGTTTTTGTGGTTTTGATGTGTCTGCTTATTCAAATACACAAAAAACGTTTACCATTCTATTAATATACAATTAATTACGTTTAATCAATTCCGTTGAACTGACGTTAAATTATTTACATTTACACCAAAGTAAATCAAGAGGCCAATGCCACCTATACAACTTCACAAAAACGGCAAAGGCCATGATGCGCATTGATGAAGAACAATCAGAACTGTAACGTTTTGTTCAAACCGGGTATCAATGAAAGATAGCTGCATCTGCGTAAAGTACGATGAAAACAGAAAAGATACAGGCACAGACAACTCAGCCACAAACAGCGCAGCCGGCAAAAATCACAAGCACAAAAACCCCTGCGTCAAATGCACTGCCCACTACAGCACAGGAATAGCAATGTCAAGATAATTGAAACGGCTGGTGTAGGCTGATTTCATCCGCTCAACGGACTCTTTCCAGGACATGGATTCATCCCTGTTGACGACAATGCTGATCTTCCACAGGTCACCATTCTTCGTGGCAGATTCTCCATATTTCTCAGCCATGGAGTCAATATATTCCGGTATGCCCTTGAACCCAGCCCTGGACTCAATCCATTTCTCCTTTACCCTCTTGACAAAGGCAGGGTCACGGAACAGGGCCTCATACCAGATTGACTTGCTGTCAAGGAAAGCATTGTCAGAAGGAACGAATGTCTCCCAGTCGAAATCCCAGACTGGACCTGCAACCAGCTTTCCGCTCCTGTCCTTATGCATGAACGCGCTCTTAGGATGCTGAGGCTCCCTGTTTCCTGACAGTTCATTCACAAACCACCAGTCAATGAAAGAATCCACATCAATATAATCCATATACCTCGTATCTGGTACATAGCCTCCGAAAAGATAAGCCTCTATCTGGTTGAAATAGTTCTGCATATACTCAAACTGCGGCTTCACAAGGACTTCCTCATCAGGATTCTTGAACATCACCGGAAGTCCACGGTACCTTGACCTGAACTTGTTGATCTCATCATAGTAGGAATCAAGCTCCATCAGGTAACCTCCCGTAACATTATCCCCGGAAATGTCGGCAGAAGTCATCTCTGCAATGTCAACCCTGTTCTTGTCAATCCTGATATGCTCACAGAGATAATAGGCACCACAATGCTTCCCGTTCAGCACAAGGTCCACAAACTGCCCGTCTGGAGTCCATGCAAGCCCCTTTGTCCGTTTCGCAATTTCAAACGCCACGGCATTTCTCAGCATTGTACGGTCCATCCAGTTGGCAAGAAGGCACCACCTCTTGTGCCGGTTCATTCCAAGCACCTCCTGCCTTGAATCAAGCTTGATGTTGTAGGACTTCTTCGGATAGCTCCATGTAGAGTTTCCACGGCCCCTGACAGATACCGCGCCAAGCGAATCTACTTTCCCGTCCAGGTTACAGATATCAATTTCCCCTCCGGCAATCCAGTCCACCTTGCTGTTTATCGCCGCCTTGCCAGGAGTCGTGATATAGATCACCGGTACATCTGACGCAAAGCGCACCGATACAATATATTCAGAGACAATTCCATCCTCAGAGACAAGCCTGTACCTGACCGGACGGGAAAAATCATTGGATGTAGTTCCGGAAACCTGATTTATGCCATTGACTGTCACCTCTACAGCATCTGTCGCAAAAGTAGCCTTGAGGATATCTACATTCTCGCCATATGGATATATGACCACGACATTGCCGTCACCGATCTCAGTGGAGAGGGATTTCTTTGTCCCCGAATAGTTCCCAAGCGAAAAATCAGTAAAGACAGGTCTGCTCACCATAGGCTCTTCAGCAGGGACATCATCAATGGAAAGGCGGCAGGCAGCCATACCCGACATGGCAATGGCTGCCAGACACACCCTCACGGTTCTTCTTATTCCGATTCCTGCCATCGGACTACATTCCTGCAAGCCAAGGCTTCACAAGGCCGAAAATGACGTATGCTATAACCAGTGTCACGACAATGTTGAAAGCCTGCGCAGTAAGGAATACCTTGAGAGGTACACGGTTCTCCTTGCTGAATATCTCCTTGAAACGTGTCTCCAGTCCTATGCATACGAACGCAACGCTGAAAAGAGTATTCTGGAATCCCTTTGTAACAGCTCCGACAGCCTTTGCCGTAGCTGTATCGAAACAGAAGCTGAACACAAGCGATGCAAGGATGAATCCCACAACAAATTTAGGGAAACGGTCCCATATGACACCGAGAGTCGGCTTCTCTTCCTGAGTCTTGCCCTGATAAGACCACATAAGTGAAATAATGAATGCCGCCACTCCAAGGAGCACATTCTGTGAAGACTTCACAATCACGGCAGTCTGTGCAGCAACATCTCCGTTTCCATGGTCTGCAAGGGTTCCAGCTGCTGCAACAGCACCTGTAGTATCTATGGTACCTCCAAGCCATGCACCCGTAACCTCAGGGCTGAGGTCCATAAGGCCGGCAAGCCAAGGGAGAAGGTACATCATCGGTATTGCAATGATAAGCACCAGGGAAATCACGTATGAAAGCTTCTTGTTGTCTCCCTTTATTACTCCGCATGTTGCAATGGCTGCAGAGACACCGCAGATGGAGACGGCACTTGCAAGCATGGTACCCATTTCAGGGTCAACCTTCATCCTGCGCCCGATCCAGAATGCAAAATACCACACAGTAAACACCACTACCAGGGACTGGACAAGACCATAGGCACCGGATTTCATGACCTCACCGAAAAGTATTGTGGAACCGAGGCAGATGATTCCTATCTTGATATAGAATTCGCTCTGGATGGCAGACTTCATCCACTCCGGCACCCTGAAACAGTTGCTGATAATCAGTCCAAGTATTACAGCAAAGAAGACTGACTCAAAGCCGAACTCCTTGACAACAGGGATATTGGCAATCAGCTGGGCACAGACGGTCAGTGCAAATATCACCAGGAGCGAAGGGAGTATAAACACTATGTCCTTTGACTTCTTGCCAAGACAGAGGGAAGTAAGGATGGTAAGGAGGTATATGAAAAGGAACATATATCCTGCAGACAGCCAGTCTGCACCAGTCAGAAGTGATTTCGGCATCTTTGGCATTGCCGAAGGGAAAATTGCCGCCAGGGCAAGGATAATTGCACCAGCAAAGACTATAATCCAGTCTTCGGAGGTAAACTGTTTAAGCCATTTTTTCATTTTATATAGGTTTAGTTTATGCTGTCCTGCAATTATTTATATCAATCACAAAACAGCATTGAGTACAAAAATCGGCCAAAGTTATAGACTTTTGACTTTAAAAACAAAACAGGATACCCCAAAGTCCCCAGGGCAGAGCCAACAAGCAAGTGCAACATTACATCAGTTTGAATATCTCCGAAACCTTGACAAACCCGCGTTTCATGAAGAATTCATGTGCAGCATGGTTGTCCTTTCCCGATTCCAGATATATGTCAGAGATTCCGCGCGACCTGAGCCATGCAACAGCGGCTTCAAGAAGCCGGCCTCCTGCACCGCCTCCACGTACACCATGCCTTACCAGAACATCGCAGACCATCCCGAAAGGTGCGGCACCGTCCTCCTCGATGTCCGCAACACAGAATCCGACGATTTCACCGCCCGAGACGGCCTTGTACACGGCTGCATCATCTGAGCCAATCTTCTCCGATATATATTTCAGCCACATCTTCCTGCCGTCTGGGGCCGGTGCAAATACAGGTTCCCCGTCCGGAGCAACCTTGACAATACCCACCCCCATCTGCAGCTCGCCATGCGAGATATATTCACTGTTTGAAGTGAGATGCCCCATGAAAATATCCGCAAGGGTTTCCTTGTCTGAATCTTCTGCTATCTTTATTTCAATGTTTTCCATATTATTCCAATCAAAAGCCGAAGGCAAATATAACGAACTGCTTTCCATCATGCAAATCTGTAATCAGCGGATCGAATAGCCTTTCCAATATCAATCCGTATTTCATGCCCTCTTTCAAATGCAGCCAGCTGCATCGGGAGCCTAAAGCAGCACCTTAATCTTATGGTATATCCTCTTTATCATATTAGCAAAGACAAGCAGGATACCGAAAATGGTCACAGATGCAACAACACTGAGGAAAACGGCTGCAAAACGGCTGTTCTCCATCCCGAAATATGTAAGGAACGGCATCTCTGACTTCTGGAAGAACAGCTCGAATGTAGACGCAATCGAGATAAGGCCAAGGATAAAGTTCAGGATAAAGTCCGACTTCATCGCCTTGTAGTCGCTCAGGTTGTGGAGGCTGTTGTCAACCACCTGCATAAGGCTGTTCAGGACCTCCGTGTCCTTCGCAAGCTCAAGTCTCCTTGTCGTCCTGTCGAACATCACCTTGTGGGACATGAAACGGGAATATTTCACGACATCCAGCTGGAGTTCAAGCCTTGAAAGGCTCATGCTCAGTGCCGCATTATGGGCAATAAGATCTGTAGAAGAGACCTTGTCAACCTCCAGCGTGGCATGTATGAGCTGGTCCTTGGCATAGCTGATGACGAATTTCTTCGCAAGCACCATCTCCAGAATAAGAAGGTACTCCGGCCAGGACACATGATATTTCGCCCTTTCCTTCAGATGCTCCTCCCAGTCTACAGGAGAATCTGCACCGCGCCGTCCGTATGTACCTATGACAACGCACACATTATTGTTGACAAGCACAAGGTCATCGGTATCAATTGCTATATTCTCTCCGCACACCTCGTCATACGCAGCCGGGTCACGGTAAGGCCATTCCCCAGGATACATTGTCATCAGGCCTATCAGTTCCGGCTTGTGGCAGTCGCGTATATGGTTGACAATATCCGCCTCGGAAAGCCTCAATTTACGGTTTGTGTCAAACAGGTCCGCATATTTCCCGTTTTCCATGACAGGATGCATGACATTTTCCCACACATCCACCATGGCATAATGGAAATCGTTCATCGACCTGTCATCCATGGATGAGAATTTCTTGTCATAGCGTATCCTGTGCTCCGTGCCGATTCCGTTACGGTACTTGCTGCAATGTCTTTTCACAAAATTCCTGTACCGTATGCTGACCTTGTCGAAGACACGCCCTGTCCCATCCAGGGAAATCTCTTCAGGACTGGCTTCAAGGATATTGCCGTTTTCATCAAGTCCAAGCCCCGTAACCGAAAATCCGGCGATCTCCATATTGATGTCTGTCTCTGACTTTCCCTTGTTCCGGCTCCAGTGCTCTGCACTCAGGTGGGTTGACAGCAAGGCTATTATATGGTCGGTAGAAACCGGTTCCGACATTCTGCATAGGGCATCACTCCCATCAAACACAAATCTGTACGAAATGCTTACAGCATGGCCGAACAGGACAGACATCTTTACCTTGACGTGTCCTGAAAGTTCCACTGGATAAGGTTCTTCTAAAGGAAACCTGAATTCAAATCCTCCAAGTTCATAACGCCTGATATTGCCTGAGGAATTCCGCCCGGTGTTGAATATCATGCTGTCAATGCCGTTCTCCACCTTTTTCAGAAATCCGGAGCCAATGGCTTTGGGACATTCGACAAAATCCTTGATGGTGTCCATGGCGAACACCTGGAGAAACACCACGGAGAATCCAGGGTATTTCAGTCCATGCCCGTCCTGCGAGCAGCAGTAGCTGTAATCATTCATATCGTTAACACTAAAGTTTCGCATTATCATATAGCCTTGAACCCGAATGTGAATTCATGCTTGCCTGCAACCAGTTCCATTGTCTCGCCCTGCACATTCTCCGGCAGGACAAGTGTCGCGGTACATCCGGCAGGTACCTCAACATTATATTTCACCTTGCCTTTTGAGAGTTTCCATGACACTGAGATATTGCCGTATGGCGAGAGATGGCTTGCAGAAAGCCTTTCAGGACCTGTAAATGACGGTGTCAGTACAATATGCCTGAAGCCAGGTACTGCAGGGTCCGGCCTGATTCCGGCAAGGCCGCGGAAAAACCACCCCCCGATATCTCCGAACATCATGTGGTTGTCGGAAATGTCCCTCGGTGCATTCAGATCCCAGTTCTCAAGCAATGTGGTCGCATCTCCGTTGACAATCCAGTTGCCCCATGACGGATATGTGTCCTGGGTTGCAAGCCTGTAGGCTGTCTCATGATAGCCGTTTTCGCTCAATGCATTCAGTACAGCCCTTGCACCAAGGACACCGACATCGATATGGTATCCCTGTGCCTCCACATCTTTTGCAAGATTGGCTGCTACAGCCGCCTTGCACTCATCCGGGCAGACACCCCAGTAAAGAGGTACACTAAGCTCCGTCTGGCAACCTGAGGCATATATCCCTTTCTCCCTGTCAAGGTATTTGCCGTTGATTGCGTTTCGTATCTTCCCTGCAAGGGACGAGTAATATCTGAAGTCATCCTCTTTCCCGAGCAGGGCTGCTGCCTTGGAGAGAATGGTCGCATCCACAAAGAAATAGACAGACGAGGTAAGTTCGAGTGAAGAATGCGACCTCACTGGCACCCAGTCCCCGCGTCCCCACGAAGAAAGTCCTTCAGGGCTGTTCCTGTCCACATAGTCCACGTACCTCTTTATATTTTCATAACAGTCCTCCAAAGGCCTGATGTCGCCATAGAAGGTGTAGAGTGTCCATGGGATTATCGCAATGGTGCTTGTCCAGTCGAGACCGTTCGCTGTGCCATATCCCCAGCCTCCGGTAGGGATGATGTCCGGAAGCACTCCGTCAGGCCTCTGCTCGTCCCTGTGGTCCGCCATCCATTTCTCGTAGACTGTTATCGCGTCAAAATTGTAGAGACCGGTCTCGATTGCAAGGTGCCCGTCTCCTGTCCATCCGTTCTTCTCCCTCTGGGGACAATCCGTAGGGTAGCCCATGAGGTTGGAAAGATACGACATGTTTGTGGCTTTCCACAGCCTGTTGACAATATCCTCGGATGTCTCAAGCAACCCTGCCGGCTCCACATCGCTGTGCATGAAATATGCTGTCAGATTACCTTCCTTCATTTCTACAGGCCTGTCCGTCACGACCTCCACATATCTGAATCCCTTGTAGTTGAACCTTGGCATGAATTCATCCTCGCCATTTCCGCTCAATGTGACAATATCCGTCTGGAAAAAGTCATTGCCATTCTTCGGCCTGAAATATACGTCTATATTGGATTGGTCGGCATGGCCGTCCGTATGAAGCCTCTCTGTGTGGATAAGCCTTACCTTTGTACCTTCCTCCCCTGAAAGCCTCAGCCTTGTCACCCCGGACATGTTCTGCCCGAAATCGAAAAGCCAGCTGTTCTCATCAAGTCTCTTGATATACCTGGCCTTGTATTCTGTCACATTCCTTATCGGCACTGCTTTCTGTGCAGTTACATTCGCAGACGGGGCATCGCGCCTTATGGCATTGTCCCACCCGGAATCGTCAAACCCACGCTCCGCCCATCCTTTCTGCTCCAGCCTTGCGTCATAGTGTTCTGATGTGTATATGCTGTTGAAGAGAAGTGCTCCATATCCGACTTTCCAGTCTTCACCGGATGCCACGGTCATTGTCGTCCCGTCTTTACATGTCACCCTTATGTCCAGGCAGAATGCAGGACGGTCTCTCCATGGGGCACGGTCAAAGTCCCACACCGCACCTGACTGATGGTTGTACCATCCGTTGCCGAGCATCACTCCTGCTACATTCCGCCCTTCCTGCAGATAATCAGTTACATCGTACGTAACATACAGGTTTCTCCTGTCAAACCTTGTATAGAGAGGGTCCAGGCGATGGTCACCTACCTTTTTTCCATTTATATACAGTTCATACAGCCCTGCAGCGGAAATATATGCCCTTGCCTGCTGCAGCACGCCAGGCTCAATCGTGAACTCTTTCCTGAAATACGGTGCAGGACCGAACTCGATATCCCTCCCGTCACTTATCCATTCTCCTGTCCAGTTCTCCATGTCCATCATTCCTGTCTCGAAATATGCAGGCTCAGAGGAATGTTCCTTGCCGTCCTTGTCCCACGCGGTCACTCTCCACCAGTATCCGGTGAACGGTTCGAGTGCCTTTCCGGAATATCTGACAAGCATATCACAGCTTTCCACCTTTCCTGTGTCCCAGCAATCACCGCTACCGGCTTCCACGGCATTGCGGTATGTTCCCACAATCACCCTGCAGGCAGTCTGGACAGCACCTTTTCGGCTGTCCTCCATTCTCCATGAGAGCCTCGGTGCGGCATCATCAATGCCGACAGGCATTTCAAGGAGTTCACATTTAAGTCCGGAAGGACGGATTTTAACGGCAGCACCTGCCACGGAAGAAGTCAATACGCAGAATAGAGCCAATAGGATTCCAAGAGCCTGTTTCATCATGCGGAATTTAAGAACCTGTTTATAATTTTATACTGTTTTCAACCTTCTGCCTGCCACTTAAGCCTTTCTATCTGGCAAGCCTGTAGAGCCATTTTCAAAACCATGCAAATTTAGGATATGTTTTGGCAAAATACAAATTGCTAAGGTATTGCCTTTTACATGCATTGCCAACAGGCATTCGACATGGTAACTGGAGACATTCTTGCATAAAATTACTATTTTTGCCGAATCAACCTTGAAATACACTTACAGCACATGTCAATTATCAATGAAGCAACCGGAGCCTGCACCAGATGCGGGACACAGAACACCATAAAGATATACAAAAGCATCAACGTTGCGGACTGCCCTGAACTGAAGGACAGGGTGAAGGACGGTTCGCTTTTCCTGTGGGAATGTCCGCATTGCGGACAAGTCAACCTGGCAAGATACGGGACACTGTACCATGATCCCGAGAAGAAGCTGATGGTCTGGCTTGTGGAGGGTGAGGATGTGTCAGAGACCCAGATGCAGGCGATAGCAAACCACACAAAGGCCATGGGAGGCTATACCCTGAGAATCGTCCCTGACATGGGAAGCCTTATGGAGAAGGTTCTCATAATGGATGCCGGACTGGAGGACACTGCAATCGAGATGTGCAAATATGTGACAAAGATGGAGATGGCTTCAAAGCTCGGGGACAATGCAAAGGCAGCTGAACTCTTTTCATCCACATTCCATTTCTACAGGACAGAAGGTGAAGGCGATGACAGGCTCATGACATTCATGTATCCGCTTGACGGAAAGATGCTCGGCATCAACATAGGCATCAATGTCTACTATGACTGCCTCGGAATCCTGGAGCGCAATCCGCATGCAAAGCCTGGAGACGGCTTCATCAAGGTGGATTCATCGTGGATTGACTCCATTATCAGATAGGGAATGCTCCAAACATATATGATATGAATTTGTCCTTTCTGGAAATTGAATATTTGAAAAAGCCTCTATCAGGATCAGGAGTACGGACAAAAAAGAGGGCGGCTCAAAAGTCAGAGCCGCCCTCTTCGTGTATTGTAACGGAAGACAAACGGATTGCCGATATCATAGCGGAAAATCCATAAGGACCTGGAAACGGCATAGTAGCTTCCGGGGGCAAGTTTCATGGACAGTTCTTCAAGTTGTCATTATTTTAACGTTGGCGGAAATATCCGGGACTTATTAACATCTCATGCTGAAATCCTGTTGAAAACCATTTGATAACCCTGTTTAAATCTTATCAAAAGTAAATTATAATATGACGGCAATCCGTATATACCACGGAGGCTTCCGATGCTGCAAACATTTTAGCAAAAACTTATAAATCTGTTTGCACAACGGTTTTCAACATATTAGTAACATATCAAGCTATTGATTTACAGTATATGTCAGGTGCTTTTCAACATATCAACAAAAATATAATATACAACACTCCATATTTAAATATAGAATGTATTTATATTTCTTATGTCCTGAAGGGCGGGAGCCTTCTCATGCTTTCACGGTGAATACGGAAAAAGCCCGGTATTGCACCGGGCTTTGAATTTATCCTTTGGTACTTTACTCTTGGTCACCTTCTTTTTCGGAAGAGGAGGCTGGCATTTCCCATATACAAGGCATCATATGCTGCAGGCTACTCCAGCTTGCGGGCGCCGTCGCTTATCACCACGTCGATTACCTTTGGCTCGTGGCCGTATTTTGCAGCGAATTCAGCCTTTGCTGTCCCGATGAACTTGTCATAGAGGTCTTCCTTTACAAGGTTGATGGTACAGCCTCCGAAGCCTCCGCCCATAATACGGCATCCTGTCACACCGCATTTCTCTGCAACCTCGGCAAGGAAGTCAAGCTCCTCGCAGGATACCTCGTAATCCTTTGACATTCCCCAGTGGGTCTCATACATACGTTTCCCGACAGTCTCATAGTCGCCTTTTGCAAGCGCATCGCAGACATCAAGGACACGTTTCTCCTCACCGATGACATAGCGTGCACGCAGATAGTCCTCCTCTGAGATCTGGTCCTTTACTGCCTCAAGCTGCTCCATTGTCGCACCACGGAGGAATTCCTGTCCAAGAACCTTTGCGACACGCTCGCAGGATGCGCGGCGGTCGTTGTAAGGCGAGCCTACCAGCTCATGCTTTACGCAAGAGTTAAGAAGCACTAATCTGTAGCCATGCTGACCCGGGTCAAACGGGAAATATTCGAATTCCATCGAACGGCAGTCCAGGCGCATCAGGTTGCCTTTCTTACCGAATACAGATGCGAACTGGTCCATGATGCCGCAGTTTACTCCGCAATAGTTGTGCTCTGTGCTCTGTCCTATCCTTGCAAGCTCGAACTTGTCGATGCCGAGGTCAAAAAGGTAATTGAGGGCAAATGCGAATGTGCTCTCAAGGGCAGCGGACGATGACATTCCTGCACCAAGCGGAACATCGCCTGCGAAGACAGTATTGAATCCGGAGATCTTGCCTCCCCTCTTGATGATTTCGCGGCAGACACCGAAGATATAGCGTGCCCATCCCTGGTCCGGCTTGTCCTCCTCATTGAGACCGAATTCGCAGTATTCGTCCAGGTCAAGTGCAAATGCACATACCTTATCCTTTCCGTTGAGCTGGATTTCAGCTATCATTCCCTTGTCAATTGCTCCAGGGAATACGAATCCGCCATTGTAGTCAGTGTGCTCTCCAATCAGGTTGATACGTCCTGCAGAAGCAAAGAATTCCCCTTCAGCACCGAAGAGGCTCTTGAATTTCTCAGCTATTTTAGCCTTCATTTTTTAATATTTTATTGGTTATTGATTTCTGCCTATGTCCGCCTTTTGCGGCACAGCAAATTTTTCCGGCTTCAAAGTTATCAAATACTATTGACAAATCAACTTCCGGGAAAGACTAATTCTGCAACAATCTGCTCAAAATATAGCACGGATTGTGAAAAGTCACTTTTTCGGAATCCGTGGCCTGAGCAGAATCGGGCAATGGTCGCTTACACCTCCATTATACCTCGGGCCTATGTATGTCCTGAGCGGCTTCCGTCCGCCGTGGGTCCTGTCCGGCTCCATAAGGAAAGGTGGATACAGTATTTCCTGCACATAGTCTCCGGCAAGGCCGGATGAAACAAGGAACATGTCTATAAGATCCCATTTGCCTGCATACCTGATTGTGCCTTCTCCCTTGCGGAAAAGCCTTTCTGCAAGATTTTCCATGCAGCCGTCAAAGACGTTGAAAAGCCCGTTGTCAGGGGTGTCATTGAAATCGCCCATTGCAATGATTGCAACATTGGAAGACACACCATCCGGCAGCCCGGCCCTCTCTGGCATTCCGGCAGTGGAGAGAGAGTCGCATATTCCCTTCAGATGGTCCATGGCCAGTCTTCTTCCGGATTGCGAAGCCGATGCTCCACCGAATTTCGATGGATGGTGGTTGACAAGGAAATACATTGTACTTCCATCGGCAATCCTGCATAGTTCCACACACAGGATATCCCTTGTCGGGATTACATTGCCGGCATCATCATATATCCTGCAGGGCTTTGCTGAAATTTTCCTGAATATGTCGCTCCTGTAAATCATGGCGACATCTATCCCTCTCCGGTCCGGCGAATCGAAATGGATAGCCTCATAGTCTGTTTTACGTAACAGTGTATTGTTCAGCAATGAATTGAGCACAAAACGGTTCTCCACTTCTGCAAAGCCTATCACATCAGGCAGCCTGCCGGAATGTTCCTGTACCCAGAATATGGTCTTGGCCACAGCATTGCATTTGGTGTGGAAACGTGACTTTGTCCAATGCCGGTTCCCCATTGAGGAGAATTCCCTGTCGCTGTCACTTGTGCCTCCGTCAAAGTAGTCAAAGAAATTCTCCAGGTTCCAGAACATCACGGAGATATTGTCCGTTGCAGTACTGTCGCCAGGCAGTCCATGGGCATTTCCATGGTTCCTTTGGGGCTTGGCATTCATTACTGTCACCTCGTAAGGAAGCCTGGCTGCATTTTTGGGGGACATCCCAATTTCAGGACCGCTGTCCTGGCCTGCAACAGTTGGCATGGCCGTCAGCAATGCCACTAAATGCAGCATAACGGCAAATAACCTTATTTTCATAAAGCATCGGTATTTTCGCGGCCACAGCGAAAAGGCTCCCGTCCATAATTATCCACAACGGTTATGTACCGGGACTGTAAATATTGCAATAAAATTCTTAAATTTGCGGCCTTTCCGGAAAAATCTTTTACCTGTCTTGCAAAGATTGACGGTGTTTTCGGGAAATATCGGCAGAAATAACAAACTTCCGCAAAGGCGGAAACAAAATTTATATTTAGACCATGTCACTTAAATGCGGAATAGTCGGACTTCCGAATGTCGGCAAATCCACCCTTTTCAACTGTATAAGCTCAGGCAAGGCCCAGAGTGCAAACTTCCCGTTCTGTACCATCGAGCCGAACATCGGTTCCACAATCGTACCGGACAAGCGTCTGGAGGAGCTGGAGAAGCTATGTAACCCTAAGCGCGTAGTCCCTGCAACTGTTGAGATTGTGGATATCGCAGGACTTGTAAAGGGAGCAAGCCGTGGAGAAGGACTTGGTAACCAGTTCCTGGCAAACATCCGTGAAACAGATGCTATCCTGCATGTACTCAGATGTTTCGATGACCCTAATATCGTCCATGTGGACGGATGCATCGATCCGGTACGCGACAAGGAGGTTATTGACATGGAGCTTCAGCTCAAGGACCTTGAGACTGTGGAGAACCGTCTTGCAAAGGTAGAGAAGCAGGCCAAGGCCGGTGGAGACAAGGGTGCCAAGAGGCTGCTTGAGCTGCTTGTGCGCTATAGGGAAGTCCTGGAGCAGGGAAAGTCCTGCAGGACTGTAGTGCTGGACAATCCGGAGGACCAGCAGCTCGCAAAAGAGCTTTTCCTCCTTACCAACAAGCCTGTAATGTATGTCTGCAACGTTGACGAGGCTTCGGCAGCTACCGGAAATGAATATGTGGAGCGTGTCCGTGAGGCTGTCAAGGACGAGAATGCCGAGATTATGGTAATCGCGGCGAAGATTGAGTCCGACATAGCGGAGTTCGAGACATACGAGGAAAGGCAGATGTTCCTTGAGGAAATCGGCCTTAAGGAGTCCGGGGTAGTACGTCTCATACAGA
This sequence comes from Bacteroidales bacterium, assembly GCA_023667095.1. Taxonomy (GTDB): domain Bacteria; phylum Bacteroidota; class Bacteroidia; order Bacteroidales; family UBA932; genus Cryptobacteroides. The sequence continues at coordinate 50,322 of JAMPAT010000020.1, read as the reverse complement.
GTGCTTATTCCCTGCTTAATCTCCAGACATATTTCACGGCAGGTGCAGATGAGTGCCGTGCGTGGACAATCAACAAGGGAGACAAGGCACCAAAGGCTGCAGGAGTAATCCATACTGATTTCGAAAAGGGATTCATCCGTGCAGAGGTAATCAAGTACGAAGACTTCATCACCCTCAAATCCGAAGCCGCATGCCGCGCTGCAGGCAAGCTCGGTGTGGAGGGCAAGGAATATGTTGTCCAGGACGGTGACATCATGCACTTCCTCTTCAATGTGTAGAGGAACTTTGGAACATAACCGATGACATTGCCATGGATGATGTCATTGCGGGATTTTAGGGGCTGTGCCATATTCAGTTTATGGTGCAGTCTCTTTGTTTTATGCCTTTCTGTTCTTCACTCTGCCCAGTTGCATTTCCTGAAGTGAACTTTTGTTGCCATCTGGGAACCTGGCCCATGGCAAAGATTTGAATCTCAATTTAACACTGTACTGTTCAACAATATAATGCCTGGCAGATAAAATTACCGCAAAATATATTTGTCGGATTTAGCCTAAAATGATACAATTTTTTCCTATAATCATGGAAAAGTTCGGCAATTTTGGAAAACTGTTCAATGTATGTTGCAACAGACACCTGACAACTAATAACCAACCAAACATGAAAAAGTTTCTTTCATACGTTCTTATCGGCACGATGATTCCGGCCTTTGCAGCGATATCATGTAAGCCGCAGGAGATTGAACCGGAAGAGCCGTCAGAGTACGTGACATTCCGTGGTTCGTTTGCCGCAACAGAAGGAGAAGACGGCATGGACTACACATGGCAGGCCGAAAGTGACAGGATCGGAGTATTTGCATCTTCCGACAAGTCTGGCACATTGCTGGACAATGCCTATTTCAGCGCAGTGTCTTCATCTGCCAAAAGCCGCTTCACAGCATTGAATGATGATTTCCTTGTCTGCTGGGAAGACAATGTTGAATATGATTTCCATGCATATTTCCCATGGAGAAAAGGCTACAGTGACATGACTTCAATTCCTGTGACAATCGCACCTGAACAGACAGGAAAGCCTGGAACGATGCCGAAAAAGGATGAAATCCTATTCCTCGCCCCACCGGTAAGGACCGTGAAGCAGCCGGAAGGCGTAGCACTCGAATTCAGTCCGGTGTTTTCCATTGTGAGTGTCAGGATAGCATTTGACCGCACCAAATCAGTAAATTCAGTAAAGATTGAATGCGATGATGCCGACGGGACAATGGCATTTACAGAAGGAAAGCTTGACCTGTCAGACGGACAGGTGACAGCTGTTGAAGGAAGATCAAATTCAGTTACATTCATACCGGAAAACCCTTTGTCCATTTCAAGGGTGGCTTCAGAATTCAATTTCATCGTTGCTCCAGGCCTTGCAGGAAAGAAACTGCGCCTTAAGGTTGACTGTGACGGGAATGAAGAGGAAAAGGCAGAATTCAACATCCCGGAGGACGGGCTTAAAGCCGGACATGTATATAGATATGAATATATTGAGGACCATGGCGCGGCAAGCACTGACCTCAGCGCATCCGGAACTGCCAATACATACATTGTGGACAAGGCTTCAACTTCATATTATTTCGATGCCAGCGTCAAGGGAAACGGCATAGAACGCACATATACATGGATTGACCAGAACCAGACCAAGAGCGCGTCATACAGCATGGCTGACCTGCAGATTGAGCCTGTGGAAGCCAGATTGGTATGGTATAACACACCAATGCCGGCTGAAGGAGTGAACCATGCAAGCCCTGTGGAAATAGAATCGGTGTACTACGATGAATTCGACAGGAGGATATATTTCGAGACTCCTGAAAATTTTGTCGAGGGCAATGTCCTGATTGCTGCATACGATGCCGGCGGGGATGTTATCTGGAGCTGGAACATCTGGGCTGTCAAGGACTACAATCCGGATGCTCTTGCAGCAAATGTAAACGGCTACCTTTTCATGGACCGTAATCTCGGTGCAATCAGGGGCAAGGAAGTCATGAACGAAAGCAATGACAGGACAGCAGCGTGGGCGATAGGACATTATTACCAGTGGGGCAAGAAAGATCCGTATCCGGCAGCTGCAGAATGCAATATGAACAGGATAGACGGCAGCATGAACTGGGGACTCCCGACATGGACCCCTATAGAGGAACTGCAGCAGGACTATTCTTCAAAGCCATGGGGCGCACAGGACATGATGTATGGAAACACTCTTGCAGACAATGTCTACCCTATAGCAAAGTATTATGGCGAATCATTCAGTATCGGGCAGGCAGTCGAGGCTGGTGTGAAGTACCCTTACAAATGGGTCACAAGCGGCCCTAATGACGGTGTTGCCGAGAACAACAAATGGCGTGCAGACGGTTCGTACACATGGATGATGAACGGTTCGCTCCCTACGGAAAACGTAACTGACTGGCATTGGCTATGGGGAGGTCCGGGCGTAGCTGACAATGACAAGAGCATATACGACCCATGCCCTGCAGGGTGGAAAGCAGCCCCTCCTAAGGCCTATAAATACGCATTGGAAGGAAGCTATACCAAGATGCCGCACGGAGTGCTCATGGACAACGGCCTGTTCTTCCCGTACGCAGGCCAGAGGCAGTCTTCTTTCGGTGGAAGCCAGATTACAGGCCTTGACGGGACAGACATATTCCTCGGATGCTCCGGATTCACATCTGGAGACCGGGTGCACCCATACAGAGGCTATCTCGGAGGAATCACAACTGGCAACAGCTACGCTGGAGCAGGATATCAGATGCGTTGCGTGAAAGAGGAGAAAGGAGGTTCAACCTCCTACGGTGTACGTGCAGTCGTCATCGGGGACTCAATCACAGAAGTCTGGGAGTCAAGGACAGACAACCATAATTTCTTCAAGGACAACAATTACCTCCCGAAAGGTATCAGCGGACAGACATCAGGACAGATCATGAACCGTTTCGAGAATGATGTCCTGATGAATGACCCTCTGTGTGTCGCAATTACATGTGGTGTCAATGACCTTGCCGGCAATGACAACAACAATGTACCGAGGACACCTGAAGAGGTGTTCAACAATATCAAGACCATGGCTGAGATTGCCTCATCTGCAGGAATCAAGGTTGTCATCGGTGCAACACCTCCTACAAACTGGATCCACTGGGTAGCCAATCCTGAAGAATGGAATGCAAAATATCCGAATATCGGTGAGAAGGTGATAGAGCTGAACGGCATGCTCAGGGCATATGCCAAGGAGCGCGGATTCGTGATTGCAGAGTACTGGAGTGCGCTCGTTGATGAGGACAACGACATGAAGGAGGAATACCGCTTCACAGGCTGGGGACAGAATGACCATGTGCACCCGAATGCGGCTGCATACGCTGTAATGGAACCTATACTGAGGAAAGCCATTGACAAGGCAATCAACCCTGACGGAGGAAACCTCGGAGGAAATATCGATGACATTGACAAGATTGAATGGTAATCCCCGGACATATAAATTCTGACTATAATGAAAAGATATACTGCATTATACATTTTTGCCCTCTTGGGTATTGCCTGCACAAAGGTGGACAATCTTGAGCCGGTACACACAGATGACGGCATGGCTGTGGCTTTCCGCAGCAGCAGGATAGGCACAAGGACATCATATGAGGATGCTTCTGATGCGATTCATGTGACATGGAACGCAATGGACAAGGTCGGCATGTTTTCCGCAGTGGAGGGCAAGACGACAGGCAGCAACATTGCCTACAAGGCACTCACATCCGGTGCTGAGGTGGAGTTCGTGGCATACGATACTGACAAGATAATCAAATGGAGCGACAGCGGGACACCTCATGGCTTCTATGCCATTTACCCTTATCAGGAGAATGGCGGGGATGACTACAGGAAAGCCAAGGTTTCACTCCCTGCAAGACAGTCGCAGACCAAGGGTACAGACAGGTTTGACCATCTTGCGGAGTATGATATCCTCTATGCAGGCACAGAAGGTGTCAGGCAGGATGATTACGAAGAAGTTCCACTCCAGTTCAAGCATCTTTTTGCAATGGTGGATGTTGCCATCACACCTTCAAACGACATGAGGACAAGAATCAGTTCTGTCATCCTCAGATGCAAGGACAACAGCGAGACAATTGCCTTCACATCTGCTGAAGCTGACCTTTCTACAGGGGAAATCAACTATTCTACAGTGCAGGGAGGAGCATCTGAAATAGAACTTGAATGCGGCTTCCTTACAGACTATTACAAGGCAGCACAGCATTTCTATTTCACATTGACTCCAGGACATGAGGGAAAGGAATTTGAAATCGCGGTTGTCCTCTCCAATGGCGAGGAATGCACAGTCTTGACCAGGACAGCCCCGGCCGGAGGATTCAAGCCTGCAATCTACATGCTGTCAGGTGAATTCACTCCGACAGCAGAAGAAATTCCGGTAAATCTGAGCAGTGAAGGAACAGCCAACACGTACATTGTAACGGAACGTTCGATGCTCTATAGCTTCAAAGGCAATGTCAAGGGCAACGGCATGAACAGGGAGTATTACACAGAGACGTCCGAGCAGAACCTTTCAATAGAGCCTAAGAGCGTAGTTGTACTCTGGTACAACTGCATGCAGACAAACAGCAAATGGCAAGACATGAGTCCGGTATGTGTGGACAGGATAAAGTTCAAGGACGGCATCATTACCATTGAGACTCCGGCTGAATTTGTCGAGGGAAATGCAGTGATAGCGGCATTTGCGGAAGAAGGCCTTACATACGAGAATATCGAGGTTGACGGGAACGGACTGTTCACCAATGCGACAATGCTCTGGAGCTGGAACATCTGGGCGGTCAGTGGCTACAATCCGGAGACATGCAGCATAAACGTAGGCTCATACGAACTGATGGACAGGAATCTCGGTGCATTGCGCAACGAACTGGCCATAGACGGTACAGAGGCATTCTTTGCACCTATGACAATCGGCAACTCATACCAGTGGGGCAGGAAAGATCCGTTCCCTTACCATGCGGATTCAAGGAACTATTATCCTTTCTATTACAGCCTGCTTGCAACGACTCCGACCTATACGCCGATAAAGGCGTTGCAGCACACCGTGACTGACAAGGAGGGAACAGTCCTGCAGAACCAGATTTTCAGCAATGAAGGTGCTACTGCAACCGGCGGCAATTTCACAGAGATAGGATATTCCATAAAGAACGAAAGCTACAGCCAGTCAATTGAGCTGGCAGTACGCAACCCTCACAAGTTCATTTCCGACAAGGAATCCCGTCCAAGCTGGGTGTACAATCCGGAGAGCAGTGAAGCAGCTCTGACAGTGCTATGGGGCGACCCTACTGCCGATGGCAAGGACGATGCCCTCAAGTCCATCTATGACCCATGCCCTCCCGGATGGAGGCTGTGGACAAGGCAAACCTTGATGGCCATCAAGGAACATTCGGAGACAGAGGCTCCTGAAAGGCTCAGCAACTATGGAGTCCAGGTGGCAGGAAGCTATTTCCCGTTCACAGGCGGAGGACGTTCTGCCCAGGGCAACAATATGTTCGGCCTCGGATGGGTAGTGCAGCCACAGGCAACAATGCCTTTCATCGGCTGGACTGCCACTGCGGAATGCTTCAAGGCTTACGGCCAGTGCCATCAGATGTGGTACGAATGGAATCTCGGCCAGGAAAGGGACGGATATCCGTTCAACATGGGAGATACTCCAGTCAACGGAAACACGGGATATGCTGTCGCAAGGCCTGTGAGATGCATAAAGATGGGACCTGAAGTAAGTTTCGGCGGAGACGGGGGAATGACAGGAGAGGACGGAAAAGAGGAGCATGGATGGTATGAATAATATAATGTTCGAGACAATGAAAAAGACAGCAATAAAATATTTTCAGCTATGTTCCATTCTCCTGCTTGCAGGATGCAATGTTGCAGACATTGAGACAGGTGCTCCTATGGCTGAGGAAGGGACAAGGCTTACAGCAAGTGCGGAAGCCGTTTCAGAGCCTGCAACAAAGGGATATTGGCACTATATGGATGGTGGAAGTGCACCATTCCATTGGACCGGCAAGGAAAATCTTGTCACTTCAATATTCTCAAAGGACAAGGGAGACTGGCAAATCCTTACAGGCAATTCAAGGGTGTTGGAAGTCAATGTAGCCAAAGACGCCAATGACAGCAGGATTGCAGACATAAAGGGTACTATAATTTCCAATACAGAAATAGCAGCCGGTGACTTCATCTGTTTCACAAACGGGGAAGTAAATCCTGAGAATCCGTCAGATGTGACATTCACACTCCCGGACAGCTTTATACAGAAAGGTCCGGAAGTGGACGGACTGTCGGACTATATGTTCATCTATGGACAGGCTGCGGTTGTATCAGCTGATGCTTCCGATGTCGCTGCAGGAAAGGTGACTTTCAGGCACGTACCTTCAACGTTCAGGTTCGACATTGTGAACAATTCCGGAAAGAATCTGAAAATCAGTACCATCAAGATGACCATAACCGATGCGGAAGGCAACAGGAAGGACATTTTCCCAAAATCGGCCGAAATGACAATCGACCCGTCAGGGGATGAACCGTTCTCATTTGCAGAGAAGGAGTCCGAAGGACGATATGGAGAGATTACATTGAATATGGCCGGGGCAGAAGGTGCAGGCTATATAACTGTCACAAATGGTTCGTCCCTATACGCAAGCACCCTGGTTCTTCCTGCTGCATTTGATGGAGAGACAATGACGGTAAGTGCCCTGTATCACGGCTCTGAAGAGTTTACGGAACTCAAGACAGTTACTCTTAAGTCGCTTCAGATGCAGGCTGGGCATATCTATGTCATGGACATTGATATCCAGAGGCCTTCGGCTGATCCTGCAAACATCATAGACCTGAGTGCAAACGGTACAGCCAACACATACGTCGTGAACAAGCCTCTTGCATTATACAGTTTCAACGCTTCTGTGAAAGGCAACGGAATCCAGAGGGATTTCTATGGCACTGAACTGGAGGAGAACCTTTCCATCGAGCCTAAGAGTGCGTTGCTGTTCTGGTATAACTGTCTGCAGGAGGACCGTTTCTGGAAGGATGCATGTCCTGTTGTAATTGAAAGCATTGAGATTGTGGATGGAAAGATAAGGTTTGAGACACCAGAGGACTTTGTTGAAGGAAATGCGGTAATTGCAGCATTTGCCGAAGAAGGTGTGACATACGACAGCATTGAAGCTGATGAGAATGGACTTATCACAAATGCCACAATGCTCTGGAGCTGGAACATCTGGGCTGTAGCCGGCTATGTCCCTGAAGATTGCGGAATTTCTGTCGGAAACTATGTGATGATGGACAGGAACCTCGGTGCATTGAGAAATGAGCTTGTCCTTGACGGCGTTACAGAGGCTTTTGTCGCGCCGTTCACTATCGGTAACTATTACCAGTGGGGCAGAAAGGACCCGTTCCCTCACCATGCGGATACAAGGAACTATTATCCGTTCTATCTGAATAAACTGGCAACTACACCTACATATACACCGGTAAAGGCATTGCAGCATACCATCACTGACAATGACGGGACAACGCTTGAGAAGCAGATGTTCAGCAATGAAGGAATAACGAATACCGGGTCAAATGCTACAAAGATTGCATATAAGATCACAAAAGGTGAGGAAGACTATGTTACGTGCGTTACAAGGGCAATAAATAACCCTCACAAGTTCATCACCGACTGCGAAACTTTCCCTAACTGGCTGCCTAACCAGAGCGCAGACACGCATACATTCGAACTCTGGGGAGATTCTACAAATGGTGATGATGACGATGCGGTGAAGACCATATATGACCCATGTCCAGCCGGATGGAGGCTCTGGACAAAGACTACCCTCATGGAGATGAAGAAAATCTCAGGGGAAGACAACACATATAAGGTCAGTGACTACGGTGTATGTTTCTGCGGAAGCTACTTTGCCTTCAACGGAAGGGGAAGGACAGCAAATGGAACAAACCTGTTCAACCTTGACTGGATAAGAAAGCCTCAGGCGGATATGCCATTCATCGGCTGGACAGCGACTTCAGACTGTATGAACTATTATGGTATGCAGCAGAAATACTACAACTGGCAGCTGAAGAACGACAATGTCACATTTGACTTGCCGGACGAGACAACACAGACCCCGAACAGTGCGTCCTCAATCGGAAGGACTGTCAGGTGCGTCAAGGAATAGACATATAGACTATTTCCAAGAAATTAATAATAGAAATATCACAATTCGAGGGTGACTAAAGGTTTAACAATTTTGGTCACCCTCATAATATCACTTTCACAAATATGAAGAAATCAGATTTTATCAATGCAGATGAGTCCTATGTGGCTCCTTGCTGCAATGTCATGTCTTTCGAGGCGGAAGGAGTACTTTGTCAAAGCGGAATCTATGGTAATGATGGAGAAGCTGGAGGGGATCTTTACGAAGATGAATACGGGATATACTAAAAAGGAGACCATGGACAAGATGATGAAATTCACAGGAGCACTTATTGGCGTGACTGCCCTGCTTGTCTCCTGCCAGAAGACGGAAATGGTTCCCGGAAGCCAGAAAATGCTGACAATGGAAGTTATAGCAGATTCAGATGTCGAGACTAAAACAGCCATGGACAGTGATGGAAAAGTGATTTGGAACCTGGATGGGGAGACGCTTGCCGTATTCCAGGCTGCAGATGGTGAAATTTCAAAGGCAGTCTCCAATGAAGGAGTCAGCACAGATGGAGGAAAGACAATGACCTTCGGTGTCAGCCTGGCAGAAAATTCCGGGGCAGCAGATTTTGGATATTATGCATTGTATCCTGGCTCAGCACATGTTGATACTAGTCATGAAGACCTGGACAGGATTAAGGTCAACCTCCAGACAATCCAGAATCCGACAGACATCAGTTTCGGGACAGATGCAGATATCCTTGTATCAAAGCCAATTGATGGCCTCCAGGAGCAGCCGGCTACTCTCAGTCTCCAGTTCGCACGCGTTGTTTCAGTCGGAAAGATGACTGTCAGGAATCTTGCATCCGGTGGAAATGTCTCCAGGATTATTTTCACTGCTCCAGGCAAGGCTGTTACAGGAAACAGTGAAATCAGCCTTGTCACAGGAAAAGCATCTGCATACGTGACGGTACAGGCGTTGACAATGTTGTACTTGACTATACAGGGCAGGAAATTGCTGCAAACGGCATGACTGCATACTTCACAGTGTGGCCTTTTTCACTTGTATCAGGCGACACATTCAGTGTAACTGTAGAGACCCAGTCGCTTTCTTTCACGAAAACTGTGACACTTTCAGAGGGCAAATCACTTGCATTCAATGAAGGCAAGGCATCAAGATTCACAGTTGACTTTACCGGAATTGAAGGAATAGAACTTGGAGAGCCTCCAGTTGACCTTAGTGCAAATGGAACTGCCAACACCTACATTGTGACAAATCCTTCGACATGCTACAGCTTCAATGCTTCAGTGAAAGGCAATGGAATCCATAGGGGCTTCTATGGCACTGAACTGGAGGAAAACCTGACGATAGAGCCTAAGAGCGCGTTGCTGTTCTGGTACAACTGCCTACAGACTGATGCAGAATGGAAGGATGAATGCCCTGTAGTAATCGAAAGCCTTGAACTTGTAGACGGAAAGATAAGGTTTGAGACACCTGAGGATTTCGTTGAAGGTAATGTGATAATTGCAGCATTCGCAGAGGAAGGAGTCACTTACGACAGCATTGAGGCCGATGAAAATGGACTTATCACGAATTCTACAATGCTCTGGAGCTGGAACATCTGGGCTGTCAAGGATTATGTCCCTGAAGAATGCGGTATATCTGTCGGAGGCTATGTGATGATGGACAGGAACCTCGGTGCATTGAGGAATGAACTTACGGATGATTGCCCTAAGGACTTTACGGCACCTTTCACTATCGGCAACTATTACCAGTGGGGCAGGAAAGACCCGTTCCCGCACCATGCGGATTCAAGGAACTATTATCCTTTCTATTTCAGCCTGCTTGCGACGACTCCGACCTATACGCCGATAAAGGCGTTGCAGCATACCATCACGGACAAAGCAAATAGAACGCTTGAGAAGCAGATATTCAGCAATGAAGGAATAGCCATTAACGGATTGAATGCGACAAAGATTGCATACAAGATTACAAAAGGCGAGGATGATTATGTCGCCAGTGTGACAAGGGCAATAAGGAATCCGCACAAGTTCATTACAGACTGTGATGTGTTTCCTAACTGGCTCCCAAGTCAGGGCTCAGATACGCATACATTCGAACTTTGGGGAGACCCTACAAATGGTGATGAAGACGATGCAGTGAAGACCATATATGATCCATGTCCAGCCGGATGGAGACTATGGACCAAGTCCACCATCATGGAGATGAAGAAAGTCTCAGAAACAGATCCTCCATATAAAGTAAGTGACTATGGTGTATATCTCGCCGGAAGCTATTTTGCATTCAATGGAGGGTATAGGAATGCAGCAAATGGAACAAACCTGTTCAATCTTGGCTATGTCGTGAAGCCTCAGGCAAATATGCCTTTCCTCGGATGGACAGCAACTTCTGACTGTTATGACTATTGGGGAATGTATCAGAAATACTACAACTGGCAATTATTGAACGATAACGTTACATTTGATTTGCCGACCGAGACAACACAGAATCCAAACAGTGCCTCCGCTAACGGCAGGACAGTCCGGTGTGTCAAGGAATAGCTGGCAGACAATCCGTATTATATGTAAAGGTACTGTTGCCCCCATGGCTGCAGTACCTTTCTTGTCTGACTTATTGCAAGTCTTTGTCCGTGAAGTTGGTGTCATAGATAATATCACATACCGTCAACTAAGTGGAGTAAAGACATCGCGTGCATCCCGTGATTTTAGCCGCATGGCATGCCCATCTGATTGAGATAAAAACATGGAAATCAGACCTATTATGTTATAGGTAAAGAATTGCAGAAACGGATAAGTGAACGTACAAATAAAAGCATTTATCCACCGACCCCGGGTGCTTATCCACCGACCTTGCAGAAAGAATCAGGAGGATTGGAAAGAGAACGGGAAATAAGGAGCTGCTTTTCAGTATTGTCGTGGATTTGTGCAGAATAGCTCCACGCAGTATACCAGAAATTGCAGGAATTATTCATAGAACGGACAATTATGTAAAGCATGATATTGTGGCACCACTCCGTGAAAACGGCAGACTGGCATATACTAATCCCGATATGATAAATCATCCCAATCAAAAATATAAAGTACCCGATGATGAAGAATAATTCATGTACTGTTGGCAAAAAGGGTCTTCTGGAAAATCCAGAAGGCCTGTGAATGTCAAGTTTGCATCAACGGAAATTTTTGATGTCAGCCATTTCTGCTGAAGCCATAAAATCATCGAGACAAGAGGTGTCCGGTCTCCAGAAGATGTCCTGTACGTTACTTCTATCTTATATTCTCCTGTTGTCGTATCGATTGAGCAGAAACTCTCAAAATCAGAACCGATGGTGAGCAGAATGGCCTGTTTTGCTCACCAACGCAATGCAGGCTATTCGCTCGTGAGTAAAATCGGTCATTTTGCTCACGAACTCACACCAAACCGCCCAGTCGTGAGTAAAACCGGCACTTTCGCTCACGAACGCACAATAGAACACCGTATCCGAAAAAACAATTCCGATAGAATCACTCTTAATTGTCCATATTCCCATTTGTAATAGGCTTGCCTGCTCCGGCTTCACCGCTATAACTCCCCCTCCGACTATATAATTAATACAAAGTACTTTGCATCAACAGATTTTGAATGACACGCTTCTGAAGTTAGGATAACTCCGGACTTCCGAACCTTGAACTGAATTCATGTGTGTTTATTTTCTTCCCATTGATACTGTCCTTGACTCTAAAAGTTAACAGGATTTCCGGAGCAATAGGCGATGCCTGAGACATAGTAAGAATATATATGGTAATTTAAGACCTTGAGTTTCACTGTGTACAACAGGATTCCGATAGTCGGCAGTCCGTTGGGATACCTGACAAATCAGAACAGCACAGAAGCAGAGAAAACTGACGAGCAGTGCAAAGGGTTATGCCTGTCATTGCAGAAACGCATTGCGGCATCAAACCTGAAAGGCCCGAAAATCACACCGAGGCCTGCCGAGGCGAAGCTACTGTCCGAGATGCTGTATCCGGCTCTCACGACACCATGGCGGAGGAAGACGTACTCCACCCCAGCACCGGCAACGAACCTTGTCTCAGAACCGGCTCCTGTTTCAGACACGCCCCTTCTCTCCGGCACAACCCTTGTCCTCAGATCAAGGCAGCACAGCAGTACATGCTCAGGGCTGAAATCGCATTCCACTGCTCCGGCTGCAACAATATCCAGGGGAAGTGCATAGCTGCTTCCACCAATCCTGACAGCCGGGCCAAGCCCCTTTACAGAAAGTCCTGCATTCCATTTGCCGCAGCATCCGCTGCCGTTGCCGAATTGCCCGAGATAAGCTCCATGCAGGTCGAACATTGCAGCATTTGAAGGAGTATCGCCATATCCGGCATCAGAACGTACGTAGCGTGCAGCAAGCGAGACAGCCCAATGCTTACCGAACAGGCGGCCATATCCCATGTCAACAGCCCAATCCGATGAACGCATCGTACCGCAGGCATTGCCATAGTCATCCATCATGTCCATCTTTTCTCCGGATACATACCGGATTCCTGCAAAAACGAGATTGCGGCCTCCAGGACGCCAGAATCCGCCTGCACCATAGATGACATCATCCGGGCTGAAAGAAGTGTTCCATGGGCCTGCAAGCAGCCCTGCCGCGCCTTTCCTGTTACCTGCCAGGGCAGCAGACGGGTTGGAATAGACGGCAAGAGGATTGTCACCGGCTACTGAACCGGCTCCAGCCATGGCAGCAGTACGTGCATCTGCATCCATATCAAGGAAAGAAAATACTCCCTGCGCCTTGGAAAGCATAGGTAAAGCCCATATAAGCACCGTCAATAAATATATCTTCTTCATAGCTTTGCAATCTTATTCAATTTCTCTGCATCCTTTTTCATCTGCTTTAGCCTCTCCTGACAGGTTTCAATAAAAGCATTGACATGGACATCTGCACAAGCGTCAACACTTGACAACCCCCTTTTTGAAAGTCTTTCCTGACATCTCGATGACCATATTGTATTTCCCGGGAGAAAGTCCACCTGCAGAAATACTGCCTTTCCCGTCTGCATCAAGCTCCACGGAAGTACGAAGGGCGGCATGCCCCGCACGGTCATAAATAACAACAGGGACTTCACCCGACATTCCAGGCAGGACGATATTAAGCACATCTACAAAAGGGTTCGGATAGGCTCCAAGTTCACCGATGCAGGTCACGCGGAATGATATTTCTGCCATCTCGCCGTCCTCATCCGCTGCCACTGCCGTCAAGACTGTATTTCCAGATGCCATTGGCATCAGATATATGATGCCTTTTTCTTCTCTGCAGGAGACAATGCCTTCACGGGACATTGAAACAAAAAACATAAGGTTGTCTCCCGGCATGTCAATATCCATGAAATGGGAATAAAGGTCAATCTCCGTCCCATATTCCTTGCCAAGTCCAGGCAAGACGATATCATCTATAGGAGAAATGGCTGCAGGTGCGGAATTGCCTGAAGTAGAGGCGTTGATCACAGCTGGTACTGAAGCTGTCCCGTAAGGAGAACGGGCAACTACGGCAATGCTGTACCTGTGCAGCCTGTCAAGTCTATCTATAATGCAGTTGACAGGATCGCCTGCATTCTGGGGAGAAAGGCAGAAATGACGCACCTGCACACCGTCTCCAGGATGATCACAGTCAAGTCCATCCAAGGATAATTCTGCAGAGAAGAAGACATCATAGTCAGTTACCGGCCTATTGTCATAGCATTCAGGGGCTGTCCAGCAAAGTTCAATATGTGAACGTCTCCCTGTTGCACTTAAATCTGTCACGTTCCCCGGCTCTACACCGTAATACATCATGCATCCTGCATCAGGGACACCTGCACCGAGCTTCCCTGCATATTCAGGATTGCATACATTCACCCTTTCTGCACGTCCAGAGCCAAGAATGATTTCCTCAAGCTGTGTATTTGTGAAGCCAGGGCCTCCTTTGTGAGACACCACAAGTGCGGCAAGCCCTGCAATCTGGGGAGCTGCTATTGAAGTACCCTGCACAAATCCATAGCCCCCTCCGGCTCCGGCAGAGTAGATTCCAGGTGCACCACCGAATGCCGAGATATCCACCCAGTCTCCATAATTGGAGGAATCAGCCTTTACAAAGTCAGCAGACAGTGATGCTACCGATATCACAGGCGGATATGCCGCCGGGTACTGAGGAGTATCTATTCCTGCATTTCCTGCGGCAAACACCACTATCCCTCCAGCCATCGGCCCGACCTGGTTGCCGTTCTCATCCATTCCGGCATTCCGTATGAAATAGTCGATGGCATCCTTCCCATATTGTGAGAGGTCTTTAAGTCCAACATAATTCCAGCTGTTCTGGCTTATCACCGCGCCATTGTCAGCGGCATATGCCATGAATTTTCCTATATCCGGAGAGGCAATCCCGTCATCATCAAATACCTGGCATGACATGAGCCTCACACCGCCATGTCCGGAATCCCCTCCGGCAATTCCGCATATCCCCTCACCATTATTGTTCACAGCACCTATGACTGCAGCGACTCCGGTACCATGGTCTGATGGAATGATTTCATTGCTGTTGCGGAGGAAATTATATCCGCAGTTTCCGTTGCCGTCATCCCACATGGCATCTGCAAGGTCCGGATGTGAAAAGTCTATTCCGCCATCCATGACAGCCACTATGACTTCCCTGTCACCTGGAGTTGCCTGCCATGCCGGAAGGATATTCAGATGGGCATCACCTGCATAGCATGACGTAACCGGAAAAGTGGGAAACAGATGCCACTGTTTCCCTGCATAAGGATCATTGTAAGGAATATCCACGCCGGAAAGCGACAGCTGCCTGACAGGACAAGCGTCCATCCCGACCTGTTCCATACGATATACCGGTTCTGCAATCTCCACAGATTCCGATGCCCTGAAAAGTTCAATGGCCTCCTCTACAGGGCATGACTCTGGAATATATATATCATACCACAAATCCAGTCCGGCTTCGCTCCTGCGTCTGCTGAAACGCCCGTTGTCCGGTATAGACCGCCGCATCATGCTTGCCCCTGAACGGGTCATTGCCATACCGAGCCCGGCACCATGCTCTTCCCCGCCCTTTGTCAGCACATCATAGGAGCCGCTCTTCATCTTCACCCTTAGCATTCCATTGACATAGGGCCGAATGTCCCGACAGCTGCTGTCAGGACATTTAACTTCATGGGCCATTTTTGTACACCCGGCCAAGGTGAGCATCAACACTGCCCAAAACAGTCGCTTCATTATGGTACAAGTCTGAAATCAATGAAAGAATCAGTGCATATATAAAAGTCTGATGCCTGTGTTGCACCTATATGCTTGCTGAACGACTGCATCTGTTCACCGTTGACAAAATCAATGACTTCATCTCCAAAGATAACTTCACCCTTAAAGATATATGGTTCATAAAGGCGTATGCTCCTGTCAGCAAAGCATATCATGCTCAGTTCATCCTTGACGGCTATATTCTCATACAGCGGCATGCCTTCCGAATCAAACATAAGGTTCCCTGCAACATCCTTCACCTGCCTTCTGCAAGTATAGGAAATCGTCCATACCTTGCTGTTCCTGTACCTGCTGAAATCATTTCCGTCGAATACATTTGCCCGTGTCAGCACCGCCACCTGCTTCCCATTGGCAAGTACCTTGAGGGTAGTCTGTGAAATAGCCCTTTGGGAGGCACGCACATCCTCGACATAACGCTCCGGAGTGTATCCTTCCGGAAGCGGTGTCATACGTATAGCATTGCCTGTCTTGAGGGCACGCATCATGACCTCATCGTAATCCTTTGATATCGACATCAGTGTGAATTCATGGTCACCTTCGTATCCCTGGTATCCCCCATTTGTGCCAGGATAGTCAAACCAGTGGAGATAGTCGTTGTATGTATTGAAAGTCAACATTGTACCTGTAGAAAATTTGACAGCATAGTCAGATTCCGTCACAGGATTCTCTGCCGTCACGAATGTACTGCCTTCAAACCATGCCTTCAGAGTGTTGTTTTCCCTGAATTCAACCACATATATCCAGCCTCCATAATCCTTGTCGTATCCCGGGAAATATTCCATTACCCACTGTCCACGCGTCCTTAGGGCAAACTGAAAATCAGCGAGACTTTCCTCAATGCGTTCCGAAGATGAATTCCCGAAAAAATAGTCCGGCTCATTGGTGCATGAACAAAGGTTCAGTGCCACAGCAAAGAGAGATGCATATAATATACGTTTCATATTCTTAATCATTAAGGTTAGTCCAGTCAATAGAGTCCAGTTCCTTCAGACGGCGGAGATATATGTCCCTCCATTTGTCTGCATCTACATCGAATGAATCCATCAGCCATGCCTTGATTACATTGTATTTCCTCTCAAGCTTCTCACGGCCTTCGCCTGCATCCCTGTAGAACTGCTCCCACTGGGCATCAGTACATGATATGATACGTCCTCCTGTCTCTGCAATGTCCTCGGCAATCGAGCTGCGTGCATACGGGCTTATGAATCCGAGCTTTATGCACTCATTATAGCCGTAAGTTGTGTATTTGCTGCCCACATAGTCATTGGGCGTAATGCTGCGGAACTCATCCGGAACATTGTGTATTCCGTCAAGTATATGTGTAAACTCATGCAGCATGGTACCTGCTATACGCTCGCTGTCCGCTGCCCTGTTGAAATAATTCACACCGAGAATATTTATCTGGAGCCCGTTCTCCGCAGATGCAAGGCTGGTGGTACCGGTAGCGGCTATCTCGAAGTTACCGACAAGATAGATGACCTTAGGGAAATATTTCTTTGCAAAGACTGTAGGGTCTTCATCTTCACTTCCTGTGGACATCATCTCGTTCATTGCGCCCAATGTGGTATGCTGCAGAAGCTTTGCTATCTCAATGGACTTGCTTATCTCAGGAGGTGTTACCCAATAGTTAAAATGGCTCTCTATGTCAGGAAGATGATATTCAATCCTCACATTGTATGGTTCGACATAGTGTCTTTGAAGCCATTCGTCAAACTCTGTTGAATACGACTCCGGCAGATGGAGGATGCTCTCATCTCCAGGAATGTCCTTTTCACATGAAGCTGCCGAGAAAAGTACTGCGGCCGCCATGGATATTTTCAGAAATTCTATAATTTTCATAATGAATGTCGGTTATTGCTGAACAAAAGGATGCGAGTAGTCATCACGCGGGTTTTCATCGATGCCTGCGGACACTACATCCTGTGGCAGCTGGAATGCGCGGCGCAAGTCATTTGAAGACAATGTCGCTGCGACCCTGTATCCGGTTGTAGTGCCGTCCACATAGTTGTCAAGCAGCATCCTGTTGACTTCTATTCCGTAACGCTTGATGTCACCCCAGCGCAGCCCGTCTCCAAGTGAATCTATACGGCGGCAATAGAGCAGGCACTGTATCATGTTCTCCTGTTCACCGCTTTCAACTGTAAATCCATGAGGGAAAAGACGTTTGCGCGAAGTCGGCTTATCCACAGTGTATTCTGGGATATATGCTGACGATGAAGGGTCTCCATATACTTCTGCAATCCGCTCCCTTGTAAGAAGCACGATCCCGTTCTGGCCAACTTTATAATATGACTCTTCCCATGTCTGGAGATCCTTTATTGCCTCATCATATTTCTTAAGGTGGATATATGCCTCAGCCCTGTTGAGAAGGACTTCATTGGTAGTGAAAGCCACAAATGTACAGCGTGAATATCCTGTTCCAGTAACTGCATCTGAAACCTCCCACTGAGGGAACCATTTAGGCTGGAAAGTCTTGTTGGTAACATTGTCATTCCAGTGCAGAGGTACATGCCTGTATGTCTTCTCGTCCGCATAGTTGTCCTTGCCTGTGTCTACAGGTCCTCCCATAGGACGCTTTGAGCGGAACAGCTCCTGCTTTGAGACCCTTGTCATCTGCATGAAGCGTGCACCGTTTCCGTCCCATGCGTTGAACAGGCTTCCAGTCACTCCATACAGGGGAATCATCATAAGGTTGAAACGGTTTTTCGGGTCTATATAGTCCCTCGCCCTGTCTGTGACTGAATACGGAAGCTTGTTGACAGCATCCCAGTTGCGCAGCATTATCGCAGCATTGCTTCCAAGTACATAGTCCGCAGCCTCCACTGCCTTCTCCCATTTCATGTAATAGATATAGAACCTTGAAGCGAAAGCGTATGCGGCCTGCCTGTTGAAATGGTATTTGGGCACTGCATAGTGTGAATCCTCAATCAGCGGAAGAGCTTCTTCTATATCACTTGCTATCTTGTCATAGACGTCACAGACATTGCCCCTCGAATATTCAGGATTAAGGGTTGTCTCCGGCTTGTCCATATATGGAATCCCAAGGTACTGTGTACCCTTTTCCGGATGGTAAGGCAGGCAATACAGAAGCGTCAGGCAGAAATGGCTGTATGCACGGCACATCAGGGCCTCTCCCTTTGCCGGAAGATATTCATCAGGAGTACCGAGGTCCTCAATCGCCTTGAGCACGGTATTGGCCACTCCTATGGCATTATAGTATTGTTGCCAAGTGTTGACATTGCTGTCATTGTCGGCAATGGTCATGTCCATCCAGTAGCTGTTCTGCTCTATAAGCTGGGAATAGTTCGGGTTAGTCTCCCCTGCATCGTCATAATTGTCCGAGGCAAGCTCGCACATACGTACATAGCTGCGGTTAGGATATGCCGAGACAAGAAGCAGGTTGACCTTTTCCACACTGTCAAGCTCCGCCCTGTTGTCAGGAAGTTCATCAAGGAACTTGTTGCATCCTCCTGTAAGCAGAATTGCAGGGACCGCCAAAACATATAATAGTCTTCTTTTCATATTCCAGATATTTTAGAATGTAATCTTGAGGGTCAGGGTAAACTGCTTAGGCATAGGTACTGCCACACCTCCGGTATTGAAGAACTCCGGGTCCTGTCCGTTCAGCTTCTTGTCAGAATAGATAAGGAACGGGTTGGTAGCCTGGAATTTGAGTCCAAGACCCTTGAGAAGCATTGCAGAAGTCACTGACTTAGGGAAATCATACGAAAGT
Organism: Bacteroidales bacterium; assembly: GCA_023667095.1. Lineage (GTDB taxonomy): Bacteria > Bacteroidota > Bacteroidia > Bacteroidales > UBA932 > Cryptobacteroides. Next base: position 31,105 of record JAMPAT010000020.1, on the reverse strand, counting down.
GAAATCTCCTTCATCCTTATGAAGTCTCCCTTTGCAACACGGACATCCGAGTAGTTGTATGCACTGTATGCAGTATAGAGCTGTGAATTCTGGTTCAGCTGTCTCTTGCTCAATATTACAGGCACATTCGTAATACGTTCGTCACCAGCATTCAGGAACCTGTTGTTGAACTCTTTCGGCATTGCCGTAAGGTCAGAATAGCTGCTTGAGAATACCGGGTCAAGACGGACTACATTACCGAATGAATATGTCATGAACACATTGAGGGTAAATCCTTTGAACTTGAATACATTGCCAAAGCTTCCAGTTATTGTGGGGTCAGAAGGCCCCTCATATTTCAGGTTGGAGAAATTCTTCGTCTCCTGGAAATACAGGTCTGTCGAGGTAGTCTGCCCGTCAAGTCCCTCGAATGTCGGCACACCCATATTGTCAAGTCCCCTGAACTTAAGTGAAAACAGCGAACCCCGTGGATAGCCTTCCATAGAATATCCGGAACCTGTAAGGTAGTCTATGGTACGCAGTGAAGTGTTCAGCTTTGTCACCCTGTTGTCCATGTGCGCAAAGATGAAGTTGGTTGTCCATGAGAAATCCTTTGTCTCTATATTCCTTGTGTTCAATGAAAGCTCCACTCCTGATGAAGTCATCTCCGCAACATTTCCCATCTTGTTGACAAATCCTCCGAGGCCTGAAGTTATCACATTGCCTATAAGGTCGAAATTGTTACGCTTGTAGGCATCCATTGAAAGCGATATGCGGTTGTCTATGAAGCCTATGTCGAAACCGAAATTCATCTCATGCTTCTTCTCGTATGTAAGCTCCGAATTCTCCGGAGATGAAATGACAAGGGAAGGCTCCATGATGTCCGTATCCCCTCTCCATGGGTTTGAAGCATAGATTGTGACTGTAGAGTTGTTGACCCAGGCCGGTCCACGGTCTGCAGTAAGCGAATATGAAAGCCGGAAATTCAGGGTTGACAATGCAGGACGCAGCTTCTCAAAGAACTTTTCCTGGTCCACAGCCCATTTCCCTGCGATGTTCCATGTCGGCAGCCAGCGTGCAGAACGCGAACGGCCGAGACGGTTCGAGCCTTCATATCTTACAGTACCGTTCAATGTGTACCTGTAATCATAGGAGTATGAGAATGTTCCTGCAAAAGCTGCATTGCGCTCATGTGTGTTTCCTACACTGTAGTACTGCAGATTGTCTTCAAGCTGCTTCTTGAACATGTCCAGGATATAGAACGGAGTCTCTCCCATATTGTACTGGAGTCCCCATCCCTGGAAAGAGGTCGAACGCCTGTCTATGGCATTTATCTCGACCACTCCCAAGGCATTGATGATATGCTTTCCCTTGAAAGTGTCATTGTAGCTTGCCGTAGCCCTGAAGTCCTGGCTCAACGCACTGTAGTCCCTGCGGGTATAGATTCCTCCGTTGGGAAGGATTGAATATTTGGTGGAGTTCAGTATGTCCGGGTTCTGGTAAAGATAAGGGTTGCTGCTGATAATCATTGATGTATAGTCAGCCCTGTATGCTTCAGCCTGGTTGGAGTCATCAAGGATATGATGTTCCGTGCTTGTAGCCTGGTAACGTACCGACCCGAGTGCTGCAATCTCCACTTTCGGGATCGGATGGTATTTAAGTTCCATCTGCACCTTTATGTCACCGACATTTATGTCCATATAGTTGTTGTTCAGCTCGTGCCTGATGTTGAACGGGGCATAGTTCCTTGTATAGAACTCATCCGGATCAAGAGTACGGGATGAGCGCAGCGCATACGAATATGGGTTGATGTCAAAGTCACGCTTCACGGTCCCGAATACTGCATCAACCTCCGATGACAGTGAGCCAGGGGCACGCTGGTTACGGTAAGACGCATTGCCGATAAGGTTGAGTGTGAGCTTGTCCTTGAACAGACGCTGCGACATGTTGAACAGTGCAGTATAGCGGTTTACCTTGCTCTGGACAGTCCATCCCGGATCAACCATCGCTCCAAGGGATGCATAGTATGTACCTTTGTCTGTACCGGCCGATATGCTCACTGAATGGTTGTGCATGACGCTGTTCCTGAACAGTTCGCTGAACCAGTCCGTATTGCGCATCTCGGCCTGCCTCAGATAGGCAAGACGTCCTTTCTCTGTGTTCTCTACCATATACCTTCCGGTAGACTCATCGTATGTGTTTATGAGCTGGGAAAGCTTCTGGTACACTCCTCCCTGCGAACTGTAGACTATGTTGGAGTAGTTGAGCCATCCTTTCCGGTACATCTCCTCATAAACTCCAATCTGCTCCTGGGAATTCATGATGTTGAACTCGGAATATGACGGAACAAGGCGCACCGTCGCTTCTCCGGAATAGTTTACCCTAACCTGTCCGGCAGTTCCTTTCTTTGTGGTAATGACAATCACGCCTGCCATTGCCCTTGCACCATAGATTGAGGTAGCTGAACCGTCCTTAAGTATATTGAAGCTTTCTATGTCATCGGCATTAAGCCCGGCAATAGCCGAACTGATAAGCGTCGTGGCATCTCCGGAAGAGAGGGAATTTGCATCAACATTGACGACATCCTCCATTATGACTCCATCAACAACCCAGAGAGGCTTCGAATCACCGAAAATCGAGGTGGCACCACGTACCCTTATCTTTGGTGCCGCTCCGAAGGTACCGGATACGTTCTGCACAGAGACTCCAGCTGCACGCCCCTCCAGTCCCCTGCTTATTTCGCTTATACCATTTATAAGGACATCATCTGCCTTCAGATTGTCAGTTGCTCCAGTAAACATCCTCTTGTCCATCTTCTGCATACCTGTCACCACAACCTCCTGGAGCTGCATATTGTCCGGCTGCAGGACTATTTCAAGCCATTCCTTGTCAGCCACCCTGTCAACAGAGTTGAAACCCATATAGCTGACGCGCAGGACATCCTTGGCGGATACATTCTCCAGCGTAAAGGCTCCGTCTATGTCGGCAGATGCTCCACGCGTTGTGCCTACAATCTGCACAAAGGCTCCAGGAAGCGGTTCACCGTTGTCATCAAGCACTTTTCCGCTGACATTGCGCGTCTGGGCATATATCCCGGCAGATGCTGTCAGCATCATAAGGAAAAGAATCAGAAATCTTTTCATAACGAATTGTTTTAAGCGGTGAAAATGCTATTCCGTATAGCTCTTTGAAAGCACAAGCCTTTCTGTCGATACGACAGGTGCACCGTTTCCGAAATTAAAGTAGGAGCCAGAACACCCCCAGATATTGAGGGATTTGGCAACATCGCTTATGCCCTGCCCATTGTCACTGAATGTCAATGTTATCTTTCCGTCCACATCATTGAATTCAGGCACTGCCCCCCAGGCTACACGGCCAGGGGTATTGAATATATACCATCCATTTCCATTTACAGTACCATTGTAATGGAGTGACCAGAATTTTGATGCATCCTTTCCAAGTTCCTGCCCTGAAGCCACGACAACCATATCGTCAACAAAACGGGCAAGTACAGGATAATCCTGGATAGATGTGATACCGAAAGACATATTGAATGAATCAGGCCTTACGCGTGCTGTAAACGTAATGGCCTCAAGTCCATCGACATCACTGCTTTCAACTTTCCATGTCCCAAGGATATAGTCATACATGCTTTTCTGAGGTATTGTCAGGAGGATGTCAACTGATTCCGCACTTTCATCCTCTGGCTTCAGTGTGGCACGTGCTGTGATATCCTTATTTCCCTGTGAACGGCTTGTACTGAAACATACACCTTCCTCCACTTTCCTGAAAGAGAAGACTTTTCCAGGATCATCCGTGATGATGACAGAATAGTCCCCGGAAGAGACAACCTCCACAATCTGCTCACGCCTGTCGTTGGTCAGCTCCACAGAACGCACAACCACGCTCAACCCGACAAAACCGGTCTGGGTGAACTCAATATTCACAGGAGCGCATTTCCCGCATGTAAGGGTAACTGTGGCACTCCTGTCCTCCGTTCCGGTATATCCAGCCACATTATACAGTACAATATTGTTCCTGACCTGTACACGCAGCCATTCCGGGGAAGAAGACTCTGCAGCAAGCCCCCCGTCTCCAGGAACATCTGCAACAATGCTCCCAAGACCTCCATTATGGTCAAACAAGGTACTTGTGATACTCTGTACCTTCAATGCTGTCTCGCCATTGTCTTTCTGGCATCCTGCCGGCAGGAGAAGCAATGCAGGGAAAAGGAACAGTAGAAATAATCGTTTCATACAACAATTTTGTTAATGGTTATGCTTAGTGTCAATGTACATTTCCCGCAAAGGGGATATATGCTCTACAAATATAGCTTCAGGCTATCCTGCCAATGGAAAATATTGTACAGATTAAAGATAATTATCCCTTAAATCCCCCTGCTGTGCATCTCCTTCCACATTTTTGACAAAATCGGAAGGGAGCATGCCGAATTGTTTCGAGAAGCATTTTGCAAAATATGAAGACGAGCTGAACCCTGTTATATATCCTATTTCAGTGATGGAATACTTGCCCTCCACAAGCAGGCGGCAGGCCTCGTTCAGCCTGACGAACTTCATGAAGTCATTCGGAGTCATTCCTGTGATTGCCTTTAGTTTCCTGAACACGGCTGTGCGGCTCAAGGCGAGCTCACGTGCAAGCACATCCACAGACATGTCCGCATTCCCCATATTGTCAATGACCAGGGCACTGCATTTCTCAATGAATTCCTTGTCGAGCCGGTTTCGGGTCAGCTGCCTTACTTCCACCAGTGGCGTCTTTGCAAAGTCCTTTATTGTTTCGGTATTCTTTTTCAGCAGGTTGCTTATCTGGGCAAGCAGATGCTTAGGGGAAAAAGGCTTCTCAATATAGGCGTCCACACCTGACTCCAGGCTCTCTATCTTTGAACCATTGTCAATCTTTGCAGTCAGAAGCACTACAGGGACATGGCTTGTCCTGATGTCATTCTTTATCATCCTGCAAAGCTCTATACCGCTCATCCCCGGCATCATGACATCGCTCACGACCATGTCGAAGTCGGCCTTGTGAAGCATTTCCAACGCCTCTTCCCCATTATACGCGACAGAGACATCGTATCCGGAGGAAAGAATCTTCTGCAGAAAGTCTATCATGTCCGCATTGTCATCCACTGCGAGTATCCTTTTCCCAGATGCTCCGCATGTATCAGATGCTTCCTCCGCCATTGCTGTCACATGCCCTTCAGGCACTGTCCCTGAATCAAGGATATGCTCCGTATATGGTATGGCAAGCACGAACACGGCCCCACGGCACGGATTCCCGTCACTGCCCTGTCTTTCCTCCACATGGATTTCACCTCCAAGGAGTGACACAAGCATACGCACCAGATGAAGCCCGATACCGATTCCCTCGCTCCTGTGACCTCCATTCACCTGGTAGAAAAGTTCAAAGACCTTTTCCCTTGATTCCTCCGGCACTCCTGGACCGTCATCTGTCACACGTACGGAAAGCCCTGATTCCGAAAGCGATGCAGATATCCTTACCTCACTGTCAGCGAATTTGACGGCATTGCTGACAATATTGTTGATTATCTTTGTAATAGCCTCTGAATCAATTACCATTGACATGTTGTCCGGATATTCCCTATGGATGGTCACTCCCTTCTTTTCCGCGCTGAAAGAGAACATTTCCACAATCTGGTCAATAATCCTCGAAAGGCAGCAACTGTCGTAATGCACCACATAACTGCCCCCCCCGAAAGAGGATTTGTTGAAATCAAGCAGCTGGTTGACAAGCTCATACAGTCTCTTGTTATTCTTTTCTATCACATGGAAATATTCATTGTAGCGGTCGCATACCTCCTTGTCCTGCATTATATATTCCAAAGGTCCGACGATAAGGCTGAGCGGAGTGCGGATTTCATGTGCCACATTGGTAAAGAAACTTATTTTCATTTCATTGAGTTCCTGCTCCTTGCATCCTTCAAGCTGTAGCATCCTCATCCTGTACCTCTCCCTGTTGCGCCTGAACGCAGCAATTACCACACATGCAATCATGAGGAGTACCATTGCTCCATATACAATGTATGCTCCTGTAGATTTCATGACAGGAGCCTTTACTTTAATATGCAGTACAGTCTCGTCCGGTCCCCAGCCGCCATTCCCTGCCGCAGCCTGCACACGGAACACATATTTTCCAGGCCTTAGGTTATAATATACTGGCGCATGGCCTTCAAGCATATGCCAGGAATCTTCCCCACGCTTCCTGTCCAGCCTGAACCTGTAGCGTATATTTCCTGCCATGATGTAGCTCGGGGAAGCAAAACGGAGTCCGATGAACGACTGCCTGTGCGACAGCACCAGTTCACCGGTCTTCTCTATCGGCCTTGTTATCGGTGAGTCATCAAGGTAAGGATAGATTCTGATGTTGTTTATGAGAAGCTCTGTAATCACTGCCGGAGGCAAAGGGACAGAACTGTCCATCCTGTCCGGCCAGAAAGCCGCTACTCCATTCACAGACCCGAGCAGAATCTGTCCTGTAGAGCTGTATATCCCGGCATTCTTTGAAAATTGCTGGCTCAGCAGGCCATCCTGCTGCCTGTAGACATTCACATCACCCGTATCCACATGGAATTCAGCGAGTCCGTTGTCCGTCGATACCCATATCCTCTCCCCGTCCGGGATAACCTCGGATATGTTGTCATCCGGAAGCCCGAGTTCCGGATAGCTCCTGAACCTTTGCCCGTCATAGCTGCAGAGCCCGTCATTTGTACCGATCCAAAGGACATTGGAATCATCCACGGACAATGTATTGACAGAATTGCCAACTATCGAGAACATGTCATCTTCGCTATGGACATGCTCACAGCATTCACCGTTGCGGGGATTGTACGAATATATCCCGTTTTCAGACGTGGACATCCAAAGAATCCCGTTCCTGTCCTCATCGATATCCGTCACACGCGAGCTTTCCCTCAGCTGCGAAAATGAATCAGTGGACACATCATAGAAATAAAGCCCGTCCGCGGCACCGGCATATATCCTCGAATTCCCTGCTTTAAGGAGTGAAAAGACCCTTGCATCGTTCTTCCCGTCCATATAGCTCCTGATTCTCCCGCTACACAGGTCTATCGAACATATGCCCCTGTCATATACAGCTGCCCAGAGCACATCCCCGTCAAGCACAAGCGACAGGACATGGTAAGAAGGCACAAAGGACTGTACTATGGTCTCCTTTCCGGCATCCAGCAGCATTATCCCATTGTTTCTGGTCCCTAACCAATACCGTCCTTCCCCGTAATCACATATCGATGTAACAATCTTTCCGGTTTTCGGATCATGGCTGTCCGCAGTTTCATAGCAGGTAAACAACGTACTTGATGGGTGAAACTCAACCCCGCTGTCAGATGAACCGAACCACAGGTTTCCCTCACGGTCCTTAAGGAAAGCATATACATAATTGACCTCCGTACTCACATATCCGTCCTCATTCTGCATGCAAGGCTCTATCCTCCCGTCCATTATGTTGAATGCCATGGCTCCCATGTCGGAGCAGACTATAAGCTTTCCGAGTGCGGACTCCTCAATGCGGTGTATCCTGTATAGCCGCTCGCCATTGCCCATATTCCTGACCTGACCTGTTGTGCGGTCAAGGCAGTCCAGACCGTTGTTGACTGTACCTATCCACAGATTGCCGTATGAGTCTTCTGCTATTGCATCTATCGAATTGCCGGAAAGGCCGTTTTCGTCCCTTGTATACCTCGTGACGGCATCTGTCTTCCGGTCGATTGCACATAGGCCTGAACTGTATGTTCCAAGCCAGATGGTTCCATCGTGGCTCTCATATACAGTTGAGATATAGTTCTGTGAGATGGTCCCGTCATCATCAGGATTGTTCAGATAGACAATAAGTGAGTCTGTAACGGCAGAATAGCGGAAAAGTCCCTGGTTTACAGTGGTAATCCATATATCACCGTCCATATCCTCAAGTATATCTATCGCCCTGCCGGATATTGACAGTCCGTCTGCCGTCTTCTTGTCAAAATGCTCAAATGTGTCAGATTCGGGACTATAGATATCAACACCATTGTCCAGTGTGACCCAGATACGCCCTGTCCTGTCGACATGCAGATGAAGTACACTGTTGTTGGAAAGCCCGGAACCGTCATTCTTCCTGTAGTTCCTGAAGTTATGTCCGTCGAAACGCGACAGTCCGTTGCTTGTCCCGAACCATATGAAGCCGGAGCGGTCCTGCACGATGTCATATACCTGGCTTGACGGAAGACCGTCATCTACAGTATAGACATACCTGTTTACAGCTGCACCTCCATACATAAATGCAGGCGCACACAATTGCCAGAGAATACATAGGATAACCTTAGGCAGAAAAGAATCTGCAACCTTAAATTCCATCGCTTTCAAAATATAATGGGCCTATGGCCAAATTCAAATCGAATATAGGGCAATTTTATCATATCACAAGGCCTCAGAATGGGTTTTGTTGTTGTTTTGTACAATTTTTTCTGTTGAAGTTTTCTCTTATATACAAATTTGCAGGACAATAATTTTTATCATGAAAAACTTAATATCAATCGCACTATGCTTTCTATTGACTTTTCCTGCAATAGCTAAAAGCACCAAAATGTCAAGCCGGGAGCTGGCTGCAAAAGGCGTTATCGAAAGGACACTCGGCTATTGGCCGAAGAACCTGGTCCTGTCGGTTACTGGCCCATGCGAAGACGGACAGGAATACTTCTCCACAGAAGTCATCAAAGGCAGGCTCCATATTGAGGGAAGCAGCACCGTGGCCCTCTGCCGTGGCTTCTACGATTATGTGAAATCCAACGGATATGGGCTCGTAACATGGTCGGTAAACACGATAAGCCTTCCGGAGCAGCTTCCCGACCAGGCACGCAAGATTGTAGTGACCCCATTCCAGCACCGTCAGTACATGAATGTCTGCACCCTCGGCTACACCATGCCTTACTGGAAGTGGGAGAACTGGCAGAAAGAGCTTGACTGGATGGCACTTCATGGCTTCGACATGCCGCTTTCCCCTATCGGAAGCGAGGCGATTTTTGCACGTGTATGGCGCAAGCTCGGGCTTACAGAGGAGGAAATAGGCGAGTTTGTAACAGGAGGGGCACACTTCCCATGGTTCAGGATGGGCAACATGTCCCGGCTTGACGGCAATCTACCGCAGTCATACTATGACCAGAGCATAGAGCTGGAGCACAAGATAGTCGACAGGATGAACGAACTCGGAATGTCACCTATATACAACGCATTCGCCGGATTTGTCCCGGAAAGGATCAAAAGGCTCTATCCTGAAACAGAGCTGATCAAGACCGGATGGGGAGACGGAGAATACTATGTCTCGAACTTCATAAGCCCGGAGACGGACCTCTACAGGAAAATATCCGTGATGTATATCAATGAATGGGAGAATGAATTCGGCAAAGGCAAATACTACCTTGCAGACAGCTTCAACGAAATGGACATCCCGTTTGCAGCCAAAGGCACCCCGGAACGTTTCGGGCAGATTTCTTCATACGGAAAGGAACTCTACGCATCAATAAAGGAAGCCAATCCAGATGCAGTATGGGTAATCCAGGGATGGATGTTCGGCTACCAGAGGCATATATGGGATCCGGAAAGCATCCGTGCACTGTTCTCAGCCGTACCTGACGACAAGATGCTTCTCCTTGACCTGAGCGTTGACTTCAACTACGGGATATGGCAGAATGAATACACATGGAACTATGCACCGAAACTCTATGGAAAGAACTGGCTATACAGCACTGTACCAAACTTCGGAGGCCGCAATGCGCCTGTAGGTGACCTTGAATTCTATCTGAACGGGCATCTTAAGGCCCTCGGTTCAATAAACAAGGGAAATCTTGTAGGCTACGGAACTGCACCGGAAGGCGTAGAAAACAATGAAGTGACCTATGAGGCCATTGCAGATGCTGCATGGAGCCTTGTGCACAAGGATATAGACGAATGGCTCAAAAGCTATTCAGTTGCACGTTACGGCAAATATCCTGAAGCCATGGACACATTCTGGACAAAGATGCTTGAATCATCCAACAAGATATGCTCAAGCCGTGCACAGTACCGTATCCAGAAAAGGCCTTTCGACCTGCTTGGCGGACGCTACGACACATCCAATGAGCATTTCGAGGCAATAGAGGCATTCATCAGCTGCTCAGACGAACTTGGGGACAACCAGGCATACAGGACAGACCTCGCATACTGGGCCGGAATCTACGCTTTCGGAAAGGCGGATATACTCGTGGAGCAAATCAACGATTGCTATCTTCACGGTGACACAGCCGGTGCAGAGAAACTGGAGGCAGACTTCCGCAAGCTGATGCTTATGGCAGACTCATTCCTCGAATCCAATCCTATAAGCCGTCTGGAACGCTGGACAGACTTTGCGAAATCATGGGGCACAACTCCAGAGGAAAGCGGTAAATATGAGACAAATGCACGCCGTCTTGTCACAATATGGGGACCTGGCAAAGGTCCTGACGGACTTGACGATTACGCCTGCAGGATATGGTCAGGACTTATCCGCGACTATTACCTTCCACGCTGGGAAAACTATTTCGCATCACGGAAGAGCGGAAAGCCGTTCGACTTCAACGGCTGGGAATACAAATTCGCTGAAGAACGCAAGCCGCTTTCACCTGCCACTCCATACACGGATATATGCTCAGCTGCACGTTCCCTTGTGGAATACAGCAGTCATGTCGCACGTGAAGAAGACTACACCACCCTTCCGGGATGTTCAAGCTTTAATTTCAATGACGGCACGACAAGGCTGATATACTTTGTCACACCTGAAGTCCTCAACAAGGTCAAGGGTCTGAAATTCACTTATCTATCCGGTGAGGACAATGTCAACCTCAAGAAAATCCAGATCAATGTTGCAGGCTGGGTGCGTACCATCAAGGACACAGACATAGTCATCGGAAAGGACAATCCGTCAGTGGAAGTTGAACTCGATGTCAGGCCGGACGGAAAGAGATATGAATTCAACTATATGCACATAACATTTGAGGGCACAAAGAAGCTCCAGGACTCAAACATGTCTATTGAATGGATTCTGCAGTAAGTTCCCGGTAGAGGTTGCCGCAGGCATCCTCTAAGAGGTCGAGGACAAGTTCAAAGCCATCCTGCCCCATATAGTATGGATCAGGGATATATGAATATGAATGGTCGGTCAGATAGCCGGCCATTCTCTTTATCTTGTGTGTGGCCTCAACAGACGGTGCAAGATGCATCAAGTCCTCGTAGTTGCTGTCGTCCATGGCAATGACAAGGTCAAAGTCCAGGAAATCCATTGATGAGACCGGACGTGAGCGGTGCGTCAGCACATAGCCCCTTTCCATTGCAGCCCTGCGCATCCTCCTGTCAGGAAGTTCCCCCTGATGTCCGGAATATGTCCCTGCCGAGTCCACGGCAAACCTGTCAGACGCCCCGTTACGGGCCAGAATGGCTTCAAATACGCCTTGGGCTGCCGGAGAGCGGCAGATGTTGCCAAGACATACAAACAGTACCCTATATCGCCTTATTTCCTCCATTTCATAAATATTTTCAATACATCCGCAAATATCGGGATTTCTCCAGGATTTTCCACCTGAAAATAAGAGGAGGAACCCGCAGGCCCCTCCTCAATGTTCGAACTTTACTAATCTATTATGAAAAAAATTAGTCCTGGAACTTTGCGCAGAGATACTCCCTGTTAAGGCGTGCTATATGTGAAACGGTGATGTGCTTAGGGCACTCCATCTCGCAGGCACGGGTGTTGGTGCATGCACCGAATCCGAGTTCATCCATCTTTGCAACCATTGCCTTTGCCCTCTTGGCTCCTTCAACCTTACCCTGAGGAAGAAGTGCAAGCGAGCTTACGCGTGCAGCAACGAAGAGCATTGCTGAACCGTTCTTGCAGGTAGCCACGCATGCACCGCAGCCGATACATGCTGCACCGTCCATGCTCTCCTCTGCCTTCTCGTGTGAGATAGGAATAGCGTTTCCGTCAGGAATTCCGCCTGTCCCCACTGACACATATCCTCCGGCCTGGAGAATCTTGTCAAATGCCTGGCGGTCAACAACGAGATCCTTGATTACAGGGAATCCCTTGCTTCTCCACGGCTCGATGGTGATAGTATCGCCATCCTTGAACTTGCGCATGTGGAGCTGGCAGGTCGTAACCTCATCGTCCGGACCGTGTGCCCTACCGTTGATGTACAGTGAGCAGGCACCACAGATACCTTCGCGGCAGTCATGGTCAAATGATACAGGACCGCTGCTCTTGCATCCCTTCTCGACAGCTACTGGATCTGCACCCTCAGCTATAAGCTGCTCGTTAAGGATATCCAGCATCTCAAGGAACGAGCTGTCAGGGGATATGTTCTTGACCTTATAGGTCTCAAAATGTCCTTTTGCCTTGGCGTTTTTCTGACGCCAAACTTTCAATGTCAAATCCATTTCGCTTAGTCTTTATAGTTTCTGGTAGCTATCTTGATATTCTCGTACTTGAGAGGCTCCTTGTGAAGCTCAGGCTCAACATCGGCTCCCTTGTACTCCCAGGCTGAGACATACATGTAATTCTCGTCATCACGCTTGGTCTCGCCGTCCTCTGTCTGGTACTCCTCACGGAAGTGTCCTCCGCATGACTCGTTCCTGTTAAGGGCGTCACGTGCCATCAGCTCACCGATTTCAAGGAAGTCGGCAAGACGGATAGCCTTCTCAAGCTCCTGGTTGAATTCACCGTTCTCGCCTGCGACATAGACATTCTCCCAGAATTCCTTGCGCAGTGCCTTGATTTTCTCTATCCCTTCCTTCAGTCCGGCTTCGTTACGTGCCATTCCTACATACTCCCACATGATGTGGCCAAGTCTCTTGTGGAGTGAATCCACAGATTCCTTGCCCTTGATGCTAAGAAGCTTGTTGATCTTGTCCTTGACAGCTTTCTCTGCCTCTGCAAACTCAGGTGCGTTGACATCTGTCTTAGGCTCCTTGAACTTGGATGCAAGATAGTCACCGATTGTGTAAGGGAGAATGAAGTATCCGTCTGCAAGACCCTGCATAAGTGCAGATGCTCCAAGGCGGTTTCCACCATGGTCAGAGAAGTTAGCCTCTCCGATAGCATACAGGCCAGGGATTGTGGTCTGGAGATTGTAGTCAACCCAGATACCTCCCATAGTGTAGTGGATAGCCGGATAAATCATCATAGGCTCCTTGTATGGGTTGGTAGCTGTAATCTTCTCGTACATCTGGAAGAGGTTTCCGTATCTTTCACGGATCTTTGCCTCACCGAGATTCTCTATTGCAGTCTTGAAGTCAAGGAACACGGCAAGTCCTGTCTCGTTCACACCGAAGCCGGCATCGCACCTTTCCTTTGCAGCACGTGAAGCCACGTCACGAGGTACGAGGTTTCCGAATGCAGGGTAACGGCGCTCAAGATAGTAGTCCCTGTCCTCCTCTGCTATGTCAGAAGGCTTTATCTGGTGCTTGCGGAGCTTCTCCACATCCTCTTTCTTCTTAGGTACCCAGATACGTCCGTCATTACGGAGCGACTCAGACATAAGGGTCAGCTTTGACTGCTGCTCACCGTGTACAGGAATACATGTAGGGTGGATCTGCGCGAAACAAGGGTTTGCGAAGAATGCGCCCTTCTTGTAGCACTGCCAAGCTGCAGAACCGTTGCTGTTCATCGCATTGGTGGAAAGGAAGTATGTGTTTCCATATCCTCCGGTTGCGATTACGACTGCATGTGCACCGAATCTTTCAATTTCTCCTGTAACAAGATTCCTTGCGATGATACCTTTTGCCTCTCCGTTGATAAGGACAAGCTCCAGCATCTCGTAGCGAGGATAGCTCTTTACAGTACCTGCGGCAATCTGGCGGTTGAGAGCAGCGTACGCTCCGAGGAGAAGCTGCTGTCCGGTCTGGCCACGGGCATAGAAGGTACGGCTAACCTGCGCACCTCCAAAGGAGCGGTTGGCGAGAAGTCCGCCGTATTCCCTCGCGAAAGGAACACCCTGGGCAACGCACTGGTCAATGATGTTGTTGCTTACCTCGGCAAGACGATATACGTTTGCTTCCCTGCTACGGTAGTCACCACCCTTGATGGTATCGTAGAAAAGACGGTAGATCGAGTCGTTGTCGTTCTGGTAGTTCTTTGCTGCATTGATACCACCCTGTGCTGCAATCGAGTGGGCACGGCGTGGAGAATCGCTGATGCAGAACACCTTTACATTATAACCGAGTTCACCCAGCGAAGCTGCTGCAGACGCTCCACCGAGTCCGGTTCCAATGACGATGATCTCCAGTTTCTTCTTGTTGCCGGGACTGACAACGCGAATCTGAGATTTGTGCTTTGTCCATTTCTCTGACAAAGGCCCCTCAGGAATCTTAGAAATTAATTTATCGGCCATTTTTATACATTTAATGAAATTTCGGCACAATTTTAAGCAATTTTAGGCAAACGACCAATTAAAATAACAGGTTCTCACCCGTATCGCCCGTTTCAAGCCCAAGATGGCTGTATGCAAGCGCAGTCACTTCCCTTCCCCTCGGTGTCCTTACTATGAACCCTTCCTTTATGAGGAAAGGCTCGTAGACCTCCTCCAGGGTGCCTTGCTCCTCCCCCACGGCTGTCGCTATTGTATTCGCCCCGACCGGACCTCCCTTGAACTTCGTTATTATTGTCCGGAGTATCTTGTTGTCAATGGCGTCAAGCCCCCTCTTGTCGATATTCAGGGCATCAAGCGCATACCGTGCAATCTTCAGGTCGATATGGCCGTTCCCCACCACCTGTGCAAAATCCCTGACCCTGCGCAGCAGGGCATTCGCGATACGCGGCGTACCGCGGCTCCTCAGGGCAATCTCGTATGCGGCATCCTCCTCTATCCCTATGCCGAGTATGCCTGCGCTCCTGTTGACTATATACACAAGGTTATCCGTGTCATAGTACTCGAGCGCACACTTTATGCCGAACCTGGCCCTGAGCGGAGATGTCAGCAGGCCGCTCCTTGTGGTCGCGCCGACAAGCGTGAACGGATTGAGCGATATCCGCACTGAACGTGCCCCCGGTCCCTTGTCTATCATTATGTCTATGACAAAATCCTCCATTGCAGAGTACAGGTACTCCTCCACCACGGGAGATAGCCTGTGTATCTCGTCAATGAAAAGCACATCACCCTCCTCCAGGGATGTCAGCAGCCCGGCCAGGTCGCCCGGCTTGTCAAGTATAGGTCCGGATGTAACCTTCATGTTTACCCCGAGCTCGTTCGCTATGATATGCGCAAGGGTTGTCTTGCCGAGTCCAGGAGGACCGTGGAAAAGCACATGGTCAAGCGACTCCCCCCTCATCTTCGCAGCCTGCACGAAGACCTTCAGGTTGGCGACGATCTTGTCCTGCCCCGTAAACTCCACCAGGCCCTGCGGCCTTATTATTCCGTCGAATTCCTTATCTTTGCCCCCAGCCTGGTGAGGGTCGAACTTTCCGTCCATGCCAAGCAAATTTAAAAACATACAAATATAGTTTATATTTTAATAAGTCCTGTTGTATATTATATTTCTGTGGATATGTTGAAAAACGTGAATACATTACTGTATATCAATTATTTGGAATTTCGAAAAATGGTTGAAAACCATTGTGTAAACAGATTTATAAGTTTTTTGTAAAATGTTTGCACAGCCGGATCCGTCCCTGGTATATACGGATTGACGGCATCTTATAATTTACTTTTAAAAAGATTTAAACAGGGTTATCAAAGGGTTTTCAACAGAGAATTGCAATAAAATGTTAATAAGTTCAAAATCATCTGAAGCTATCAAGGAGGCGTTGTCTTCCTCAAGTGATGTGTACTGCTCGGGACTGTTCCTTTCAGCCAGGTGGTTCGTCCTGTCTTCCGTTGCGGAGAGGGGGATGCACCTTGTCGTGCTGCCTGACAGGGATTCCGCCGAGTACTGCGCTGCTGACCTGTACGGCCTGGTAGAGGGAGACCGCGTGTTCTTTCTGCCGGAGCTTGGGAAGAACCTTGAGAGGAGCAACTACAGGGCGACACTGAGGGTCCAGAGGACATCTGCCCTGGGCAAGATTTCAGAGCATGGATGGGAGGATGCCCCCCTTGTGGTCGTGACCTATCCTGAGGCTCTCGGACAGGACGTGCCTGATATGCGCAGCATGAAGACACAGTTCCTCCGCCTGCGGAAAGGCGATGAAATCAGCCATGACACCCTGAGGGATGCCCTGGCCGGTTACGGGTTCGAGAAAGTGGACTTTGTATCTGAGCCTGGGCAGTTCGCACTCCGTGGAGGTATTGTCGACATATTCTCCTATTCTTTCAACAACCCCTTCCGAATTTCATTCTTCGGTGACGAAATAGAGGACATGCATGTGTTCGACTGCAACACACAGCTCTCCCGCGAGAAGGTGGACATCATAGAGATATACCCGGACATAGTCTCCGGTGAACTGGAGGAAGAGGATGTGGCAATGGTTCCGCTTACGGATATCCTTCCGGATGATGCCACCGTCTGGCTCGATTCCTCCGACATGTACCGCCAGAGGGAATTCTTCGCCGGGATGGCCCGTTTCAGGAAAGTGTTCCTTGACATCCCGCTCGGCTGTGCCGGCAGCGCACCGGTAAAGTTCAGCATCGCTCCACAGCCTGTTTTCAACAAGAATTTCGACCTTCTTACTGAGGACATCAGGGAAAGGATCGAGAACGGCTACCGGGTGGTCATCTTCGGGGAGAAGGAATCCCAGCTCGAAAGGCTCCGCTCAATACTTTCCCGCAACGGCGGCCTTATTCCTGAATTCCGTTCCGGGATAAACATCCACAACGGGTTTGTCGACAATGACGGGAAGGTCTGCTGCTATTCGGACCACGAGATCTTTGACCGTTTCCACAGGGTGAGCATAAGAAGGACTGTGGAGAAGAGCGAGCAGCTTACGGTAAACGACCTTGCATCTTTCTGCATAGGTGACTACATAGTGCATATCAACCATGGTGTCGGAATCTTCGGAGGGCTGGTCAAGATGAGGGATGACAAGGGGCGAGTCAACGAGGTTGTGAAGCTTGTATATAAGGACAACGATGTAGTGTTTGTGTCTGTCCATGCCCTGCACAAGATTTCAAGGTACAGGTCCAAGGACTCGGAGCCTCCTAAGATACACAAGCTCGGTTCGAAGACATGGTCAAACCTGAAGACAAGTGCCAAGGCCAAGGTCAAGGACATAGCCAAGGAACTCATACAGCTCTATGCGAAGAGGAAGGCGGCGAAGGGATTCGCTTTCTCCCCTGACTCATATCTCCAGACGGAGCTGGAGTCTTCATTCATGTATGAGGATACACCTGACCAGGAAAAGGCGATAACAGCAGTGAAGCACGACATGGAGGACGAGTGCCCTATGGACAGGCTTGTCTGCGGAGATGTCGGCTTCGGCAAGACCGAAGTTGCAATCCGCGCTGCATTCAAGGCTGTCGCCGACAGCAAGCAGGTTGCTGTCCTTGTCCCTACCACAATCCTCGCCCTGCAGCACTACAACACCTTCATGCACCGTCTGAAGGATTTTCCTTGCAATATTGACTATGTGAGCCGCCTCAGGACGGCAAAGGAAATATCCGGCATAAAGGAAAGGCTCAGGAATGGTTCTCTCGACATAGTGATTGGTACGCACAAGATCCTTGGCAAGGAGTTCGTGTTCCGCGACCTCGGGCTGCTCATCATCGACGAGGAGCAGAAATTCGGTGTCAGTGCAAAGGAGAAGCTGCGCCAGATGAAGCTTGCAGTCGATACCCTGACCTTGACAGCTACACCTATCCCGAGGACCCTTCAGTTCTCGCTCCTCGGCGCGAGGGACCTTTCGATTATCAATACTCCCCCGCCGAACCGTATCCCTGTCCAGACTGAGATAATGCTGTTTGACGATGACCAGATACGCAGCATCATAAACTATGAACTTGACCGTGGCGGCCAGGTGTTCTTCGTGCACAACCGTGTGGAGGAGCTGCCGGCCATAAACGATATCCTCCAGAGGCTGGTTCCGGACATGAAGATATGCCTTGCACATGGACAGATGGAGGCCAAGGTGCTTGAAAACAAGATTCTCGACTTCATGGCCGGTGACTATGACATGCTGCTCTGCACGACAATCATCGAGAACGGGCTTGATGTCCCCAATGCCAACACCATTATAATCAACCAGGCGCAGAATATAGGCCTGAGCGACCTTCACCAGCTGCGCGGACGTGTCGGAAGGTCCAACAGGAGGTCTTTCTGCTACCTTGTAGTCCCTCCTCTTGTCTCCATAACCGAGGATGCGAGGAGAAGGCTGAAGGCAATCGAGTCTTTCTCCGACCTTGGAAGCGGATTCAATATCGCGATGCAGGACCTTGACATCAGGGGAGCCGGCAACCTGCTCGGGGCGGAGCAGAGCGGATTCATCTCCGACATGGGATTTGAGACATACCAGAAGATTCTTGCAGAGGCAATGGAGGAGCTTGGTGTCGAGACCGGTATGACTTCGAAGAATGTC
Organism: Bacteroidales bacterium; assembly: GCA_023667095.1. Taxonomy (GTDB): domain Bacteria; phylum Bacteroidota; class Bacteroidia; order Bacteroidales; family UBA932; genus Cryptobacteroides. Next base: position 12,592 of record JAMPAT010000020.1, on the reverse strand, counting down.
AATGACACATTCGTCTCCGACTGCACCATCGAGACTGACCAGATTGCGCTCATTCCCGATACCTATATAGATATAACGGCGGAAAAGATAAGGATATACAAGGAACTTGACTCTTCTGCAGACGACAGGGCACTTGAGCAGATGAAGATCCGGCTTGAGGACCGCTTCGGCAGATTCCCGGAGGAACTGGTGCGCCTTTTCGACATTGTGCGCATAAGGCACCTTGCCGAGAAGTTAGGGTTTGAGAAGGTTATTGTCAAGAACGGGGTAATGATAGCCTTCTTCATATCCAATCCGCTTTCATCATACTACCGTTCAAGGCAGTTCGAGGAAATCATTGACAGGATAAATGCCAACTCTTCCCTGTTCGAGCTGAAACAGGCTGACGACAAGCTCAGGATAATAGCCAGAAAGATAGACAGCATCGCCAAGGCATATTCCGTTTTGAAGAAATTGAGTTAAATTTGTACTTTTGTACCTTGTAATAAATATATAGGAATTGGCAAATCTCATAATTGACATAGGCAATACGGCCTTGAAGGCGGCATGGGCTGACGGTGTGACACTGGGCAAGACATTCCGCTACCAGGGAGAGAGGATAATGGATTTCATACTTTCCCTGACTTCCAGGATGAAGCCTGACACCATGGTCATAGCTACGGCAAGGGAACTGTCCCATCATAACAGGAATGTGCTTTCAGGGGAGTGCAGGAACATTGTAATAATGGATTCGAGGCATACGGAAGTCCTCTCCGGCTATGGCCTCCCTGCCTATCTGGCCCCGGACAGGGCAGCATCCATAGTCGCATCCAGGTACCTTTTCGGCGGGAAGAGCTGTACTATCTTTGATTTCGGTACTACCCTTACCATTGATTTCCTTGACACGGAAGGAGGTTATTCAGGCGGCAACATATCCCCTGGATGCAGGACAAGGTTCAAGTCAATAGACCGGTACTCGAAATCGCTGCCGCTTGTCGACACGCCTGACACAATAGAAGAGGCCGGAACCTCAATTGTCTCTTCAATAGGGGCCGGGATAATACGCGGGATGATGTTTGAGATAGAGGGATATGTTGCGTCCCGTCCGGAAAATATCGTTGTTTTCACCGGTGGTGATGCGATTTATTTTGCAAAACAGATGAAAAACTCCATCTTTGTAGTTTGTAACCTTGTATTGATAGGTTTAGCCTTAATTGCTGATGAATATAACAGAAAGAATAATTAAAGCAGTTTTCGTCCTGGCTGCATTTACGGTCTGTGCGGCAGCCAATGCACAGACTGGAAATGCCTACGGCGCGTATTCTCCATATACTGTATTTGGAATAGGTGACCTCCATAAGGAGGGGACAGCCTTCAACAAAAGCATGGGAGGTGTCGGAATAGCTGCAAGGAACAGGAGATTCATAAACTACATGAACCCGGCAGCAATAACTGCAATTGATTCATGTTCGTTCATGGCAGACTTCGGCCTGACAGAGAACAATAAGGTATTCACCCAGAATCTCGACGGCCAGAAATACAGGTCTGGAAACAATACTTTCAATATCTCGGACTTCGTGATGGCATTCCCTCTGTACCGCTCTTCCGCGCTCATGATAGGAATATCGCCGTTCAGCAGTGTAGGCTATGACTATTCGAGCTACGGGACAGACCCGGACATCATAGGCAATACAGGAAACTACAGCAGCAACTATTACGGTGAGGGAAGTGTCTACCAGCTTTTCGTCGGGGCGGGAGCCACATTCTGGAAAAGGCTTTCTGTCGGTGCTGAGCTGATGTACTATTTCGGAACCCTGGACAAGGCTTTCACCACTGACTTTACCGACAGCTCAATCAGGGACGAGAGCGCAGGATCCACAATCCTTGTCAGGGCGGTGACAGGAAAATTCGGACTGCAGTATGACCAGCCGCTCGGGAGGAACCTTCATCTTGTGGTAGGCGGGACCTACAGGCTCAGGACAAACATGAGGGGACAGACAACCCAGTACACATACGCTGAGCTTTCAAGTATCCGCGACACAATTTCCCACAAGGTCGTAAACAATGCCGAGAGGCTCAAGTTCGGGGATGAAATCGGTGTCGGTGTCTCTTTGCGGGGAGGCGAGAAATGGAGCGTAGAGTTCGACTATCTCAGGTCAGACTGGAGAAAGACCAATATGGGAAGTTCAGAAGCACTGGGGTACAGGACAGACGGATTCACAACATCTGTCTACCAGTCTTTCCGTGCAGGTTTTGAGATTGTCCCTAACAGGAATGACATAAGGTACTACCTTAAGAAGTGCGCCTACCGTGCCGGTGTCTACTATGACCGTGAATATTATAAGTATAACGGCTGCAACGTAGATGCAATGGGTATAACACTTGGTGTCACGCTGCCGGTGTTCAGGCTATATAACGGAATTTCGCTCGGAGTGGACTTCGGGCAGAGGGGCAGGCTGCAGGGCGACATGATCCGTGAAAGATATGTGATGTTCTCGATAGGTTTCAATATCCATGACATATGGTTCCAGAAACCAAGGTATGAATAGGCTATTGTGAAATTAAAGAATTAAGATATTATGAAAAAGATTGCTCTTTTGCTTTTTACTTCTATGCTCATGGCAATGGGCGGGAATCTGCTGCATGCACAGGGAAAATACGGTGCAGACAGTGCTGAGTGTATCAAGTACCTCTCCTACTACAACGAGTATTTCAAACAGAAGAACTATGATGAGGCAACTCCGAACTGGAGAAAGGCTTTCAAGCTCTGTCCTCCTACGGCAAACCATAATATGCTGATCAACGGAACCAAGCTTGTCAGGGACCTCATCAACAAGAACAAGAACAACGCAATATATAGAGAATCCCTTGTCGATACGCTTATGATGCTTCATGACATTAGGGCCCAGTACTATCCTAAATATGCCCAGACTGCATTGAACAATAAGGGTATGGATATGGTACAGTACATCAAGAACGACAACAGGAAGCTCTTTGATGGCTTCTCCGAGATCATCAGTGCCAACGGTGAAAAGACACTTCCGCAGATTTTCCTTTTCCAGCTCAATGCTGCTGTAGCCCTCTATAAGGACGGAGTGCTTTCAGCCGAGGAAATCATTGAGGTGTACGAGACTTCAATGGAGAATCTCGAGAAGATAGAGGCTTCAGCACCGTCTGACAACCTTGCAAAGATCAAGGGAGATGTCGAGAACCTCTTCATTTCCAGCAAGGTGGCAAGCTGTGAGAGCCTTGTGGCACTGTTCACTCCAAGGTATGAGGCAAACCCTGAGGATCTTGATCTTGCAAAGAATATTGTAAGGATGCTCAGCACTACTGAGGATTGTACTGACAATGAATTGTTTATAAATGCTGCCAGCACAATGTACAGGCTTGAGCCTTCTGTAAATTCTGCATATTTCCTCTACAAGCTCCATTCTTCAAGGGGGGATGTTGACAATGCCATCAAGCTTATGCAGGAGGCAATTGACTATCCTGAGTCTGATGATGACAAGGATGCTGACTACTATTTCGAGCTTGCAGCATTCTGCTTCAAGAACGGAAGAAACTCTGCAGCACTTGGATATGCGACACGTGCAGCACAGCTTGATACTGACAGCAATGTGAAAGGAAAGGCATATATGCTTGCCGGAACAATCTGGGGATCAACAGTATGCAAGGGCAATGAAATCGAGATGAGGGCACCATACTGGGTTGCTGTTGATTTCATGTCAAAGGCAAAGGAGGCAGATGCTTCGCTTGCTGAGGAATGCAACAAGATGATTGCGCAGTACAGGGCATACTTCCCGCAGGCTGCAGAGGCATTCATGTATGATCTTACTGACGGACAGTCCTATACCGTTTCTTGCAATGGCCTTAAGGCTACTACAACTGTCAGGACACAGAAATAATTGATTTGAAAAGTAAATCAAATAGGGTAATGATGACTGCAACCGCTCTGGCGGTTGCTTTCATCGTTTATTCATGTAAAGGAAAGATAGAGACTGCAGGGGCGCTTGACATCAAGGGGACACCGGTCCAGACTGTTGATGACATGTTTATCGTAAGTACTGAAAACGGTGTATTGCAGATGAGGATGGAGGCTGCCTTGATGGAAAGGTATGAGACCGATACGCTTTCTTTCGAACTTTTCCCTGACGGATTTGCCGTTTTCGGATATACTGAGCAGGGGATGCTGGAGACCGAGATTGTATCAGACAAGGCCCGTCACCTGAAGTACAAGGACGGCCGTGAGACATGGATGGCATTCGGCAATGTCGTTGTCCGGAATCTTGTGAACCATGAGACCATGGAGACAGATACACTTTACTGGGACAGGAAGAATGAACGTATCTATACGGATTGCTATGTCAAGATGTATTCTCCTGACGGTTTTATGCAGGGATATGGCATGGAGTCCGACCAGAGGGCAAGGGAATCCGAGCTTAAGCGTCCATTCAACAATTATATCCTTGTGGAGCAGGACAGTACTGCCGTTGTGATTGATACTGCAAATTTTATCGGTCCGTTATTGAAGAAATAGTGGCGAATTTGGATAAAAATTGTTATCTTCGCAGCCCTATTGCATTTTTGCTTAGACAATTGTAACAAGAAAATTATTAAAATTTCATAAAAAGATGGCGGTTCTTGAAAAAATTCGCGTAAAGTTGGGAGTCTTTATCACAGTGGTCATTGCATTGGCCCTGCTGTCATTTATAATTGACCCGACTACTCTGGAGTCAGTATCATCGTCAATGTCTTCCAAATATGATGTTGGAGAGATAAATGGAAAATCTGTTTCATACCAGGATTTCCAGAAGGATGTTGAGAATTTGACTGTAATCAATGAAATCATAAGCGGAAGGTCTGTTCAGGGCGAGGAGCAGCAGGCTATGATAAGGAATGCTGCATGGCAGTCGCTTGTGGACAGGTATCTATTTATCAGGAATGCGCATGCAGCCGGCCTTACTGTAGGCGAGGAGGAGATGCTTGCACTTACAACCGGTGATATGGTTTCACCTGTTGTCGCTTCTGTATTCACAGATGAATCCGGCAATTTCTCAAAGGAGAGGCTTGTTGAGTTTGTCCAGCAGATCCGCAACGATGAGTCTGGAAGGCTCAGGACCTATTGGGATTATCTCCAGAGCACAGTGGAGACCCAGGAATATTATGCAAAATACGGTTCGCTCTTCACACAGAGCAATTACACAAATGCCTTGATGCTTGCAAAGAGCATTGAGGAGAACAACAATACTACCGATGCTGAATTTGTGATGGTTCCTTTCGGATATGTCCAGGATACTACAATAGTTGTCTCTGACAGCGAAATCCGCAAATACTACAAGGAACACAAGGATTTCTACAGGCAGCAGGCAAGCAGGGACATTGAGTATGTCGTATTCGAGGTCAAGCCGTCTGCAGATGACGTCGCAGCTGCAACCGAGCAGACAAATGCGCTCCATACCGAATTTGAGCAGACTGACAACATGAAGAGCTTCCTCCTGAAGAACTCTGACAGGCAGCTTTCAGATTACTGGTACAAGGCAGGTGAACTGAATACAATATCTTCAGATATCAGCACTTTTGTAGCAGAGGCACATACAGGGGATGTTTCACCGCTCTACATGAAGGACAATGTCTTCTATGCAGCAAAGGTTTTGGATACAAAGATGATTCCTGATTCTGTCTATGTAAGACATATTCTTCTCCAGGGTGCTGATGAGAATCTTGCTGACAGCCTTGTGAATGTAATCAGGACAGGCAAGGACAGCTTCTCAAATGTTGCAGCTTTCTATTCAGCAGACCAGAATCCGAATGTAGCAGAAAGGGGAGACATCGGCTGGATGACACAGACATATATGATTCCTGGAATGGAGTCAGTGCTTACTGCAGCTCTTGACAAGGCGTTCATCCTTGATACGCAGTACGGAAAGCATATTGTCGAAGTTACCAGAAGGACAGTTCCTGTAGAGAAGAAGCAGGTTGCAATCCTCGAAAGGGAGATTCTCGCTTCAAAGGCAACTTACAACGACTATTATTCACAGGCAAATACCCTCGCTACAAAGGCGGCTGGCAAGTATGAGTCATTCAGGAAGGCTGTAGAGGAGGAGAACCTCTATGCCCATCCGGTCAACAAGATGCTTGAAAGCTCTGACCGTCTCGGTGCAATTGACCATACCAAGGAAATTACAAGATGGGCATTTGAGGCGAAGAAAGGCAAAGTTTCCAATATCATTACTGCAAATAACAACTATTTCTTTGTCGTTGCCCTCAAGGATATCCACAAGGAAGGATATGCTACCGTAGCTGAGGTCGCTCCACGTATCAAGAATATCCTTTATTCTGAGAAGGCAGGCGAGAAGAAGGCTGCAGAGGTTGCCGAGAAGATAGCAGGCCTTACAACAATGGAGGCTATCGCAGAGGCTCTCGGAACAACAGTAAGCACAAAGGACAACATTACCTTTGCATCGCTTACTTCACAGGGACTTGACCCTAAGTTCATAGGTGCCGTTTCAGTTGCAGAGCCAGGCGTAATCAGCAAACCTCTCGCCGGAACAATCGGAGTCTATGTCTACAAGGTTACAGGACGCGACACAGGTGCATTCTTTACAGAGGATGATGCAAAGAACCGTAATGCCCAGATGGCACAGTACAGCGTGCAGATGCTGATGCCTGTCATGATGGAAGACGGTGATGTCAAGGACAACAGGGCAAGGTTCTATTAGTAGATTCTTCCTGGAATATATATGAGGTGATAGCCGCTCAGGGCATCACCTCATTTTTGTTTTGGTTCGCAATTTGTTAATGTCTCGGTCCGTTGTCCTTTAACAGGGATATTCTGACATTTAAATATTTATTATGGCAAAAGTTACTTTCATGGGAAGTCCTGTCGAGTTGTGCGGGGAACTTCCAAAAACGGGCGAAATTGCCCCTGATTTCGGTGGAGTCAAAGGTGACCTTACAACGGCTCATCTGAGTGATTTTAAGGGCAAAAAGGTGGTCTTAAATATCTTTCCGAGCCTTGATACAGAAGTGTGTGCTGCATCAGTAAGGAAGTTCAACCAGATGGCTTCCTCCCTGGAGAATACAGTTGTCCTCTGTCTGTCAAAGGACCTGCCGTTTGCCCAGTCAAGGTTCTGTACTGTAGAGGGGCTGGATAATGTAGTTCCGCTTTCGCTGTTCAGATGCAACTGCTTTGCAGGCAAATATGGTGTTGAGATTATGGATGGACCTCTCAAGGGCCTGTATTCACGTGCAGTTGTAGTTGTAGATGAGGATGGAAAGGTTGTTTATGTACAGCTCGTTCCTGAAATTACTGATGAACCTGATTATGAGGCAGCTCTTGCAGCCTTGAAATAGTTACCACAGGAAATTGTCGAAAGGGTAGCGGCCGGCATGAATCTCTGCAACCATCTTGTAGAGGTCTCCACGCAGCTTGTCTATTCCGACCCTGTCCTTTGCAGAGATGAAGATACATGGTGTGTTCTCCTTTGCTATCCAGCTGTTCTTGAACTCGTCAAGAGTGTAGTTTTCGGGCTTTTTAGGCTCCAGGGAGAACATATCGTATTCTTCGTATCTGTATGCATCAATCTTGTTGAAAACGACGAAAATAGGCTTGTCTATAGCCTTTATGTCCTTCAATGTCTCTTCCACTACCTTGATGTGCTCCTCAAAGTTTGGATGAGAGATATCCACTACATGCATAAGTATGTCTGCCTCACGTACTTCATCCAGAGTGCTCTTGAAAGCCTCCACAAGCTGTGTGGGGAGTTTCCTGATGAATCCTACGGTGTCACTGAGAAGGAACGGGACATTCTCGATGACGACTTTACGGACTGTTGTGTCAAGAGTTGCAAACAGCTTGTTCTCAGCGAATACATCGCTTTTTGCAAGCAGGTTCATCAGTGTGCTTTTGCCGACGTTTGTATAACCTACAAGTGATATCCTGACAAGTGAGCCACGGTTGCCGCGCTGTGATGCCATCTGGCGGTCAACTTTCTGCAGCTGTTCCTTCAACTTGGAAATCTTGCCCTGGATTATTCGTCGGTCAGTCTCAATCTGTGTTTCTCCAGGACCACGCATTCCGATACCTCCTTTCTGCCTTTCAAGGTGGGTCCACATTCGGGTCAGCCGTGGAAGCAGGTACTGGTACTGGGCCAGTTCAACCTGCATCTTTGCGTATGCTGTCTTAGCTCTCTGAGCAAATATGTCAAGTATGAGGTTGGTCCTGTCCAGAATCCTGATGTTGAGTTCCCTTTCGATGTTTCTGAGCTGTGTAGGGGAGAGCTCATCGTCAAATATAACGACATCAATCTCATGCTCAGCTATGTAGTCCTTGATTTCCTGTAGCTTGCCGCTCCTTATATATGTCCTGCTGTCCGGCTTATCGACTTTCTGGATGAATTTCTTCTCTCCTTTGGCTCCGGCTGTCTCAGCGAGGAATTCCAGTTCATCAAGGTATTCCATTATCTGCCTTTCATCATCGCCCTGCTTTATTACGCCGACAAATACGGCCTTTTCTACGTATATTTCTTCTTTCATCTTTGAGGTCATTAAATGTGAATCAATTGTAGATAAATTGTTCAATCTGCAATTGAAGATTCTGATTACTGTTAGGCTTAATTCTGCAGCTATGCCTTTTCCTGGCTGCCGGAGGGTCTTTTACATGGCGAAGGCGTTGATATTTAAAAAGTCGGTCAAAAATTTCTTTTTGGCCGACTCATCATTATTCTCTTGATACGGTTATCTCAACTGGAATATAACAGGGAATGTGTAAGTTACTTTTACAGCACGGTCCCTCTGCTTTCCTGGAGTCCATTTAGGTGACATTGAAACGACCCTGACAGCCTCCTTGTCAAGTGATGAATCAACTCCACGGAGAACTTTCACGTTGGATACAGATCCGTCGGTATTTACAGTAAACTGAAGGGTAACACGTCCCTGCACGCCGTTTTCTTTTGCAATTTCAGGATATACGAGCCTCTCGTTCACCCATTTGGAGAAGGCATTTGCATCACCGCCCATGAATGAAGGCTTGTCCTCCACGAGCTGGAAAGGAATAGCTTCCTCTTCAACTACTTCCTCGGTCACACCCTCTACATAGTCCATAATCTCGACACCCATGTTTGAGTCGTCCTCAAGATTGATGAACATGTCATCATCGACCTGGATTTCATCGTCCACGATGTCAATCTGGTCTGAAAGTACAGGAATCTGAGGTGCTGATGGTGGTGGAGGAGGGGTTTCCTGTGTAATAGGAACCATCTCTTCTACGTCTACAACCTGTGTAGTCTCTTCCAATACAGCTACCTGCTTCTCTTTTGAACCCCATTCGAATGCGAAGAATACTATCGCAAGGGAGATCACAAGCCCGATTTCTACGAAAAGGAGCTTCTTGTTCTCAAGGTTAGCCTTATCAGTTTTTTTAACTTCCATATTAGAATTTTATTAGTATTCGCATTTGTCCGGTAAAGTTAGAAATAATAATTTTTATTTCAAATTTTTATTGAATAGATTATTTTTGTAGAAATATTTCGAAGCTATGATTTCATACTATTTTGAAGATACGGATTTTATCTTTAAGGGAAAGGCCAGGAACAATAGGTGGCTGAGGATAGTCGCTGAGAGCGAGATCAGGCGTATTGGCAACATATCCATTATATTCTGTTCAGACAATTATATTCTGGATATTAACCAACGGTATCTTGGCCATGACTATTTCACAGACATCATCACTTTCGACTACTGTGAGGACGACAGACTGTCAGGAGACTTGTTTATAAGTGTCGACAGTGTGAGGGAGAATGCCGTGGAGTACGGGACAGAGTTTGCTGATGAACTTAACCGTGTCATTGTCCATGGACTTCTTCACCTGATCGGTTACGATGACCATACCGAAGAAGATGTTGCCCAGATGAGGGCGAAAGAGAACTATTACCTTTCTTTCAGGGAGCTTCTGTAGCATGGAGAAATTTTATGATGTAATTGTTGTCGGGGGAGGGCATGCCGGCTGTGAGGCGGCCATGGCTGCTGCCAATATGGGTTCTTCTGTCCTGCTTGTCACGATGGATATGGGACGTTTTGCGCAGATGTCCTGCAATCCTGCAATCGGTGGAATTGCAAAGGGGCAGATTGTCCGGGAGATTGATGCTCTTGGTGGGTATACCGGCATTGTGACTGATGCTTCGACATTGCAGTTCAGGATGCTGAACCGTTCAAAAGGTCCGGCGATGTGGAGTCCTCGTGCCCAATGCGATAAAATGCACTTTTCGCTCAATTGGCGTAAAATCCTCGAAAGTACTTGTAAATTAGATATTTACCAAGATTCCGTGACGTCTTTTCTCTTTGAGAATTCAAAAATCGTGGGGGTAAGTACTACTACTGGGGCAAAATTCAATTCTCAGACAGTTGTCGTGACTGCAGGAACCTTCCTCAATGGCAAGCTTTTCATCGGAAGGAATTCTTTCGAGGGCGGAAGGATAGGGGAGTTGTCTTCGTATGGCTTGACTGGTCAACTTGTTGAGATGGGAGTGAAGACTGCCAGGATGAAGACTGGTACCCCTCCGCGCATTGACATTTCTTCTGTAGATGTGTCGTCGCTGCCTGTACAGGTCGGGGATGTGTCTCCTGAAAAATTTTCTTATCTGCCTTTCCTGTCAACTGCGCAGAATGGAACTCCGCAGAAACCTTGTTATGTTGTGCATACCAATACTGAAGTGCATGACATCTTGCGTTCCGGATTTTCGGAGTCGCCTCTCTTTACCGGGATGATTACGGGGATTGGGCCAAGATATTGTCCGAGTATTGAGGACAAGCTGAGAACTTTTGCCGACAAGGATTCTCATCAGCTTTTCCTCGAGCCGGAGGGACGATACAATAATGAGTATTATCTTCAGGGATTCTCTTCATCACTTCCTTTGCAGGTGCAGCTTGATGCATTGCATGCGATAAAAGGGTTGGAAAATGTCAAGATATTCCGTCCTGCCTACGCTGTCGAATATGATTATTTTGATCCTACCCAGCTGGAGCCGACATTGGAGATGAAGTCTATACCTGGATTGTTTATGGCAGGACAGGTAAATGGCACAACCGGATACGAGGAGGCTGCTGCGCAAGGACTGATGGCAGGTATAAATGCGCATCTCAAGGCTCATGACAAGCCTGGATTTGTCTTGAAGAGGGATGAGGCTTATATCGGTGTCTTGATTGATGACCTTATCACGAAAGGTGTAGACGAGCCTTACAGGATGTTTACTTCGAGGGCTGAATACAGGATTCTGCTTCGTCAGGACAATGCGGATTTGAGGCTTACTCCGCTTTCATATAAACTTGGACTGGCAGATAAATTCCGCTATGACTATACGATGAGGAAGTATGAATCTGTTTCAAGACTGAACGAATTCGCTTCTCAGGCTTCGTTGAAGCCAGATGTTGTCAATGGTTATCTTGAGTCTGTCGGTACAGCTGTGGCTGACTGCAGGAAAAGAATAGATGATTTGGTCTCACGTCCACAGGTTTCAATGTCTGAATTATTGGAAATAGTTCCACGTGGAACATTTGAAAAATTCTCGTTTAATAGAGATGAGGCTTTTGGTGACCCGATAGGGGAGTTCGCTGACAATTCTTCCGTATATCCAGGGCTGATTTCTGCTTTGGGCAATGAAGATGGACTTGATGGTGAGAATTACATTTCGTACAATCATGCCATACAGGTACTTAAAGGAAATACAGATTATCCTGTTGCAATGCTCAATGCAGAAGAACTGCAGACGAAAATCAACGATAACTATAGAAGGGAGATTATTGAGTCTTCCGAAATATATATAAAATATAAGGGATATATTGATAGGGAACAGAAAATGGCTGACAAGATAATGAGGCTTGAAAAGCTTTCTATTCCCGATGGCTTTGATTTTGACAGGGTGGAAAGCCTTTCAATCGAGTGCAGACAGAAGCTTAAGAAGTATGCACCGAAGACAATTGCTCAGGCTTCACGGATTTCAGGAGTCTCACCGGCTGACATCTCTGTCCTTTTGGTCTATTTTGGCCGGTAGTTGGTATCCTTACTGTTTTCTTGCGGCTACCCAGTTTTTCTGGTGGCCGCTTTTCTGTTTTTTATCGGATGTTTTTTCTGCCTGTTTCGCTTTTTCAGTGATTCTTTGTATACCATTCCAGAAAAGCATTGAAAATTGCAAGAAATGGCCACAGATGTACTAAGGATTACCTGTTTTCTTGTGTACCAGTGTTTCCTTCTAAACTTGATCTTCAAATTACCGCATGTTTTTCATATGCCAGCTTTTTATGGCTTGGTACCAATTCCATTGCTTGTGTACTGTGTGCCTTCAACTCAATTTTTTGGGGAGACAGAATATACCTTGTGATCAAATAAGTTTTGCCATTGAGCGAGCACGCCCTGAAATCATAATTAACTGTATAACAATCATTTGATTTTTAAGAGTGTGCTTCATTCACCCTTTTAAAGTGCCACCGGGTACGCAAATCCCCATTCTACGCTCTCCATGGCACTTTTGCGTGCTCGCCCATTGGCAAACTGCAGCGGCACAGACGCATCATGTGCATATATTTCAAAGCAACAGTCATGCTGCCGACTGTCAAT
>JAMPAT010000001.1:252902-341676 GCA_023667095.1 Bacteroidales bacterium | reverse complement strand
GGAAGGTGTGGCTGGAACACCTCCTTTTTGGAGCATTTCGCATGACGTCGCTGCCCTATACTTATAGGGTTTCTTTCAGCATCACATTTTTTCTCAGTCTTTTGATATATATAGTCCCGTAGCTCAGTTGGTTAGAGCACTACACTGATAATGTAGGGGTCAGCAGTTCAAGTCTGCTCGGGACTACTTCGGGGGATTAGCTCAGTTGGCTAGAGCATCTGCTTTGCAAGCAGAGGGTCGTCGGTTCGACTCCGACATTCTCCACATAAAAGAAGCGACATCGTTTACGGTGCCGCTTCTTTTGCTTTATCTGTTCCTGTCCTGGTCGACGGTCAGCAGCTTCGATGTGTCGTATCCAAGTCTGCCGGCTTCTGTGAAAATTTCGGACATGATGTTTTCAGGCAATTCAGGAGTCCTTGACAGAATCCACAGGAATTTGTCGCTTTTGCTACCTACAAGAGCGTAGCTGTAGTCTTTGTCTATCAGCAATATGTTGTAGTCTGAATAGATGAAGGGGAAGAAAGATACTCTCAGCCTGCCTGGATTTTCATCCGGTGACGGCTGTCTTGCTCTCCCACGTGAATTACGTTGTTTCCCATCTTTCCAGCCGGAATTCACGACCTTGACCTTTCCTTTTTTAGTAATTGAATAATCTGCTGTGACATTGTCCATCCAGCGTTCGAAACGGTTGTCGTATCTTGCAATCTCATACCATTTCCCGATATACTTTTCTATCTCCAGTGACTTTACTGGCATTCTGTCTGTATCTTGTCTCTTTTTCATGGCTCATATATTTTAATGTTAGGCAGCTATGGCAAACTGCTTGCCATTCTTTCATACTTTTCTTGCATTGCACCTGCTGTTGTGGACAGCATTTTTCGTTCCTGGTAGTGTAATCCCAAAAGAAATGATATATTTGCGGAGTTTTTAACCGCTATGACACCATGATAACCTTTATCTTATGCCTCGCATTTCTTGTAGCAGGATATTTCCTGTATGGAAAATATGTACAGGTGACAGTCGGATTTGACAATGCCTTGCAGACACCGGCAAATAGGCTTAAGGACGGGATTGACTATGTTCCTATGCCCTGGTACAAGGCGTTCCTTATCCAATTCCTGAACATTGCAGGCACAGGTCCGATATTCGGGGCAATACTTGGAGCCATGTTCGGGCCGGTCGCTTTTCTCTGGATAACGCTTGGCTCTGTCCTTGCCGGTGCTGTGCATGATTACCTTTCCGGTGTCATATCGATGCGTCATGACGGTACATCTGTATCTGAAATCGTCGGCATATACCTTGGAGGGGGCATGCGTACACTGATGAGGGTATTTTCGGTGATTCTGCTCGTACTTGTCGGGACTGTATTTGTCAGCTCTCCTGCAGCCTTGCTTTCCTCCATGACCGGAATTTCTGTCATTCTGTGGACTGTTGTGATAATACTGTATTATATAGTTGCGACTGTGCTGCCTATCGACAAGGTGATAGGGAAAATATATCCGCTTTTCGGTGCTGCACTCCTGGTGATGGCAGCCGGGATTACTGTGGCGATGCTTATCGGGCATTTCAACGGTTCCTTGAAGATGATGGAACTCAACGTTGAAAACCTTCACCCGAAAGGACTTTCAGTGTTCCCGTTCCTGTTTGTGACCATAGCATGCGGTGCAATAAGCGGGTTCCATGCAACCCAGTCGCCGATGATGGCGCGATGCGTTACGAGAGAAGGTGAATGCAGGCCTGTGTTTTTCGGGGCAATGATAGTTGAAGGGATTGTAGCATTGATCTGGTGTGCAGCAACAATCGCATTTTTCGGTGATACTCCCAGCATTGGGGATGCTGTTGCTTCCGGAGGTCCTGCCACAGTTGTGAACAGCATTTCAAAGGGGCTCCTTGGGACATTCGGATCCATCCTTGCTGTCCTTGGTGTCGTGGCATGCCCGATTACCAGCGGTGATACAGCTTTCAGAAGTGCACGTCTCACATTGGCTGATGCAACTGGAATCAGGCAGGATAGCCTCTGCAGAAGATTCTTGATTGCCATTCCGCTATTTGTCATCTGCATAGTGCTTACACAGGTCAATTTTGATGTCCTGTGGAGATATTTCGCGTGGTCCAACCAGACACTTGCCACCATTTTCCTATGGACAGCAAGTGCCTATCTGTCTGTAAATTCCAGAAACTATTGGATTGCCCTGGCTCCTGCTGTATTCATGACGTGTGTCGTGATTTCATACATCATGCAGGCTCCGGAAGGGCTCCGTCTCGGTGCGATGGTGTCAGACATCACTGCAGTCCTCTTTTCAGCTGCATCTTTCATCTGGTTCCATCACCGGAGAAAGCGATGAGTTCAAGTGCACTGTACCTGCATGATGAGATGCAGTGACCGCAGACCTTTCACCATATCCCCTGTTTCCGAAAGCACGTGCTTATTTTTTAGAGTTACTTGGTATCTGGATGCGTTCCGGCTGTTTCCGGACATTGGAAGATTCCTTGTCTGGGGCCAAACTTATGGCTTCAGCATTGCAATGAGCCGATATGTTGCTTGCAATGTACAGGAAAATGCAAGGCAGCCGGAGCTTCAGTTTTCTCCACGTGAATTCGAAGCTTCTGGAGACCAAATGAAAAACGGAGTTCCAGATAATCCTGGAACTCCGTCTGCTGTACCCGGAGCCGGGGTCGAACCGGCACATCCTTTCGGACATTGGTGTTTGAGACCAACGCGTCTACCGATTCCGCCATCCGGGCTGATGGTTGGCCTTCCCGTTTTTGAATTATAGCTGTTTCATCGCTAACTTGCCACAGAAAAGCTGCTGATGAAGTGGTAGACCTTCATTCAAGACTGCAAAGATATTCCAAATTGTCCTAATTGCAAACTTTTTTTCTTTCAAAGGACTGATTTTGTCTCCATTCATGCCTATGTTATACTGAAAACATGCCCGTCAGATCAGTAACTGTTGCTTCCAGATGCTGCCTTGACCATAGCTTTTCCCTGTGTCTTTGAAAAAAACTGTATAAATGCACTGAAGATATATGAAAATTATCTTACCTTTGCACCCGCATATCTTCAGGGCAGGGTGAGATTCCCGATCGGCGGTACAGTCCGCGAGCCGAAAGGCATGAACCGTTGCAATTACGGTACCGACAGTATTCCTGGTTAAATCAGGTAAGTCTGGATGGAAGAAGAAATGGGTTGCGGTCCGGTGTCTCCGGCCTGTGGCCATGAAGCTTTCGCATGAGCCTTGAATTGTATGCCATGAGTAACAGTTTAAGGTTTTTTCAGATGAAGACAAACTTATTTCTTGTGGGCATCACAATTCTTTCGGCAGCACTTACGGTGTCTGCTGCGGATGTCCAGGTACATGGCCCGTATGTGCCGAAATGTAAATCAGGCGTTTCTGGTGGACAGAAAACATCATTGTACTCTACGGTGGCAACATCGGGAGATCAGACAGCTGCATTCCCGGCTACGGTTGCGATGTCAGTAGATTCCGAAAAGTCAGATACATGGTCTGGAACTCCGCTTGATACCCTTTCTCTTCAGGAAGTGACAATTTCAGCAACTTTCAGCAATGCAGTCAACAGCCCTCTCAGGCTGACAGCAATTGACAACGCTACACTGAAATCAAGGGCTGCATCACGTACCTATCCGGAATTGCTCAAAGGTGTCCCAGGTCTCTATGCTACTTCGGAATCAGGAAGCTATGGCGATGCAAAGCTGAATATCCGTGGGTTCGGACAGGATAACATCTCAGTGATGCTGAATGGGATTCCCATAAGCGGACTGGTCTCCGGAAGCATGTACTGGAACAACTGGATGGGACTGTCCGATGCGACATACGCTATCCAGCTTCAGAAAGGAATCGGTTCATCAATGCTTTCCGACGGTTCTGTCGGTGGAACTGTAAACATTATTACGGATGCATCCTCTGAGCTGCCCGGTGGTGAAGCCGGAGTCTATGCATCCGGCTATGGCACTGTGAAAAGCTATATCAAGGTCAGCAGCGGGCAGCTTCCTAAGGGATGGGCCTTGAACTTGATGGCTTCGTATGTCGGAGGAAATGGATATGTGGATGCAACAGCGGTCAGTGCATTTTCATACATGCTGAATGTAAGCAAGCGTTTCGGCTCTGGGCATACTCTGCTTTTCACTGCGCTCGGTTCACCGGAGAACCATGAGCAGAGGTCAACGCGCCTTAGCTGGGATGAAGTCCGTGAACATGGCCTGAAATATAACAGGAACTGGGGCTGGCGTGACGGCAAGGCCTTCAATCTCAACAAGAACAATTATTTCAAGCCGTATTTTACCATGCAGCATATGTGGAATGGAGAACGTATATCCATGAAGAATTCTGTATATCTTGCCCTTGCAAGTGGAGGTGGACGATGGTCAGAGACAAAGGGGATGCCATTGGCATCGTATATCAGGGACTCGCAGATTGACTGGGATGCAATCGTAGCTGCAAACACTTCTTCAAATGTCTCTGATGGTGCATTGGCTCCTGGCAGGGAGGCAAAAAATATCCTTAGTGACTATCAGGCAGGGCATACACAGGCTGGAGCCATCACTTCGGCAGAGTATCGGCTTACGGACAGCTGGACGCTTGGGGCCGGGCTTCACTATATGTTCTATTCGACATGGGAACGGGAGCAGATTACAGACCTTCTCGGCGCAGACTGGTGGTATGAGGATTATGAAGGCAATTCTCTTGCGGGGCTTGCCGGCCGTGACCCTGTCAAGCATGTAGGGGATTTTGTCCGGACGGATAACGGGAAGATAACAAACCACGGGACTGCATATCTTACTGCATCCTATGATTCGGAACGTCTGCATGCCAATGCCGGGGCATCGGTTTTCGGCAGTGCTACACGCCGTTGGGACCGTTACAATTATGTCGGTGATGACGTCTACAGTGATGTTGCAAGCGGAGCAGGAGCGAGCGTCAAGGCAGGTGTCCTGTATAAGCCGGGCCATGGCCACAGCATATACCTCAATGGAGGCTGGTACAGCCGTCTGCCATATTCAAGTGTATATTTCTCTTCCGGAAACAATGAGATAACAAAAGGAGTGAAGAATGAAAGGAATATCCTTGGAGAGATTGGGTGGAGATATGTGTGGAATATGGGAGGCCTGGAACTCACAGCCTATGCTGCATATTGGAAGAACAAGTCCCTGATGTCAAGCAAATACAAGCAGATTGATGCAGATGACACCAAATATATGGTTACAGGCCTGGATGCATTCCATTACGGTGCAGAGCTTGAGGTATTCCATCGCTTTACACAATGGCTGAAGCTCAGTGCATTTGCGTCTTTGGGAGACTGGAGGTGGAAAAACGATGTGCAGGCAATAATATATGATGACTACACCATGCAGGAAATGGGACGTGTGAATGTCTACAGTGACGGCCTTCCTGTCGGTGATGCACCACAGACACAGATAGGGGCAGTAATGGATGTAGACATGCCTGCTGGATTCCATCTGTCTATTGACTGGCAGTTCAATGACAGGATGTATGCGGACTTTGATCCTGTGACAAGGACCGATGCGTCTGACCGTGCCCCGTCATACAGGATTCCGTCGTATCATCTCCTCGGTACAACTCTTTCATGGTCAAGCCGCCAGGCTTTTAGAACCCTTTCAGGGCCTTCCGGAAATGGACAGGATATGAACTATGGCAAAGGGCGTTTCCATGGCAGGGGATTGGGGCTTACCCTGTTTGTTACAGGCTCTAATCTGC
The DNA here is from genome assembly GCA_023667095.1 of Bacteroidales bacterium. GTDB lineage: Bacteria > Bacteroidota > Bacteroidia > Bacteroidales > UBA932 > Cryptobacteroides. The sequence continues at coordinate 335,938 of JAMPAT010000001.1, read as the reverse complement.
TTGACAGCATGTATATTGAGCGTGGAAAGGATGGTGCCACCCATGGGCTTGATACCTTCCGTGGCTTCTGGGGGTTCGGACGTACATTCTCATTCGGATTGAGGCTGATGCTGTAGGTTGACTGTGCTGGGTTGTGCATGAAAAGCACACCTGGCATATTAATGCAGTTGAAAAAGGCATATTTATTTGGTATAGTATCAAACTGTGTTGTATATTTGTCTGATGTCCATACGGCTGATTCGTGGCAGTCTCTGGAATACTTCAATGTTGAAATTGTATGGAACAGATAAAAATATATTCAGGTGGGGAGGTGATAAGCCGTGTAGCTTTCGGGGAGCCGGGAGCTGGAGCTGAGGGTGACTGTGAGGCAATATGGAGCCTTGTGCCATCCGGAGTGCAGGTGTTTGCTGTAATTGACAGGAAGGCTTGCGGAAATTCCGTATTCGTTGAAAGGCTGGCAGGATATCTTCAGGGGAAAGGTGCCGGAATATATATGCTGGATGCAACGGAGGAGTTCAAGACAATGGACACTGTGCTTGCAATATGCTCATGGATGATGGAATGCGGTGCAGACAGGAATGCCTTTGTACTTGCCGTGGGCGGAGGCATAACGACTGACATGGCAGGTTTTGCCGCTTCTATATATAAACGGGGGATACGTTTTGCCTATGTCCCGACAACGCTTCTTGCACAGGTTGATGCTGCTGTCGGCGGAAAGACAGGGGTGAATCTCGACCGGTACAAGAATATGCTCGGGGTAATACGGCAGCCAGAGTTTACCTTTGTGACAGCAAGGGTGCTGGAATCATTGCCATACAGGGATTTCCTGTCCGGGGCCTCTGAGATGGTGAAGTCTTTTGTCATAGAGGATGGAGGAAATTATATAAAGGCAGTGGGCTTTCTGAAACGTCTGCATGAAAAGATGTTGTCAGCTGATTGCATGACGCTCAGTGAACTGTGTACATCAGCTCCTGAAGACTGGACATCCGCCCTGTCTGAACTGGTTGCTGCCGCTGTGAGGGTAAAGGCCGGAGTCGTGTCGCGTGACCAGTTTGAGGGATGGGAGCGGCGTAAATTGAATCTCGGACATACATTTGCACATGCCATAGAGACTCTTGCACGCAGGAATGGAATGGACATTACCCATGGGGAGGCGGTTGCTGCAGGCATGGTGATGGCAGCAAGGCTCGGAGTGAGGCTCGGGGTCTCAAAGGCTGGACTTGACGATATGCTGAAGGCGGACCTGGAGTCGTGCGGACTTCCTGTGGAATGCCCGTTCGGCCTTGATGAGATGTCATCAATAATGCAGAAAGACAAGAAGGCGGAAGGCGGGAAAGTCCATTTTGTCATTCCTCGTGCCATAGGCGATGTGGAAATGATGGACTGGACAGTGGATGAGGCCTGCAGACTGCTTGGGACGGCCTTGTGATGTCATGATAATGTTGAAATGTGGCTGACAGAAAAGTCCCGTATGGACCGGAGCGCAGGAACATGGCCAACTGGAACCTGGTAGGGCAGTTTTCCGGAGGGAAACAAAAGAGGGTGACTGAAGGTTCACTTTAGGTTCATCCTGTTGATTATTATATGATAGAACTATGATTTGTACAACTATACAGAACAGGAACCTTCAGCAGGTCCTGGATGCACTGGATTCTTGCGAGATGGCGGAAATCCGTCTTGACCGATGTGAGATGTCTATGGAGGACATATCTGAATGCTTCACTTCGGATGTTCCGCTCGTAGCAACATGCCGTATTACGGATGTCATGGCCATTGAGCCCTCTCTCCAGGATGATTCGCTGACACCTCAGAGCCGGGAGATAAAGGCTATGCAGATAGCCGAAAAACGTCTATGCCGCGCGATTGAGGCCGGAGCCAGATATGTCGATGTAGAGATTGAGGCTCCTAAGCAGATGTCAAAGAGGGTACGCAATGTGGCTCATGAAAACGGTACTGTGTTCATGAGGTCATACCATGATTTCAGCGGGACTGGCTCTGTCGGGGAACTGAGGGAAATTGTTGAAAAGTGCCGTTACCATGGTGCTGACCTTGTGAAGATTGTTACAACTGCCCTTTCGCAGGAAGATGTTGAGAGGGTGATGTCACTATATGAATGGGACAGGAATGTGCATGGAGATGGCGGACTGATTGCCTTCTGCATGGGGGATGCCGGCCGGCAGTCAAGGCTGGATTGCCTCAGGCATGGTTCCCCGTTTACCTATGCGGCGATGGAGTCCGGTGAGGAAGCGGCTCCTGGACAGTGGCCTTACCGTGAGATAGCCAGTGCAGTATATGGCGGTTTCCCGTTCATTGCATCATCCGGAGCGCAGGATGGCACCCATGACTGCCAGGAAAAGACGGAACTCAGGATGCCTGCCTCCAAGAGCTTTGCGCAGCGTGCTATAATTGCTGCTGCACTCGCGGACGGAGTGTCGCATCTCGGCGGATATACTCCATGCTCAGACAGTGAGGCGGCGATTGCTGTGGCACGGACAATTGGTGCTGAAGTCGCTGTAAATGCTTGTGCTGACGGAACTTCACTCCTGGAGATAACGGGAGTGGCAGCAGCTCCTGGCACTATTGACATTGATAGGCTCGATGTCTGTGAATCAGGGCTGATGACGCGCCTGATGATACCTCTTTCTGCACAGATTGCCTCTTCCGATGTCACTATAACGGGGGAGAAGACACTTCTGGACCGTCCGATGAAAGGTGCCCGTGAGATGCTGGCATGCTTTGGGGTGCAGCTTGAAAGCTGTGCATCAGCAGACAGTGCGGAGGACGGTACATGTGCAAAAGGAGCTGAGACTGACTGCAAGGTGCCACTGAAGGTATGCGGAATGCTTTCGGGTGGCAAGGCAGAGATTTCGGGCAAGAATGGTTCACAGCTGATTTCCGGCCTGCTGATGGCACTTCCTTTAGGTGATAGGAATTCGACAGTATCGGTTATAGAGCCAAAGAGCATACCATATATGTTCATAACCCTTGATGTCCTGAAACATTTCGGCATAAAGGTGCAGAATGAGATGTCCGGCGGACGTGATTTCTTTGAGTCTGACGGGGACTGGTCGCTATGTACGGAGATGACATTCAGGGTCAAGGCCGGGCAGAGGTACAGAGCTGCCGATTTTGAACTTGAAGGCGACTGGAGCGCGGCAGCGAATTTCCTTGTTGCAGGTGCGATATTCGGAAAGGCTGAGATACATGGACTTGATACGACTTCGCTGCAGGCGGACCTTTCCATTATGGATATACTTATGGATGCCGGTGCGAGCCTTTCGCAGATTGACGGTGACAAAGGGGCCGTCACGGTCCAGCGTGCTCCTCTTTCTGCCTTTTCCGTCGATGCCTCAAATTGTCCGGACCTGTTCCCGATAGTGTCTGTGCTTGCTGCCTTCTGCCAGGGTACAAGCCGTATTGGAGGTGTGGACAGGCTTGCGCATAAGGAAAGTGACCGTGGACAGGCGATTGTGGATATGCTGACAGCCATGGGAGTGTCTGTGCGGATTGAAGGAAATGAACTTTGTGTTGAAGGACAGTCGCTTGCACAGCGTCTTCTGTGCGGCAATCTGCTGAAAGGCGGCAGCTATGCTTCATTGCATGACCACAGGATGGTTATGGCCCTCAAGGTGGCTGAACTTGGCGCAGACAGACCTATAGAGATAGATGATGAAGCCTGTGTCGCCAAGTCTTTCCCTGGATTTATGGAGAAATTTGCAGAATTGCTGGCATAGACTATTGTTTACGGAAAAGAAATAGTTGAATAATGAACAGTTTGGGAAGATATTTCAGAGTCTCGGTTTTCGGGGAATCCCATGGAGTAGCCATAGGGGCTGTACTTGACGGTGTTCCAGCAGGAATCCCTTTGTCAGAGGACGATTTTTCCGTTGATATAGACAGGAGGAGGAGCGGGGCACGCGGGACGACTCCACGCCGTGAAGCCGATATGCCGGAAATCCTCAGTGGAGTCTACAATGGATATACGACCGGTGCACCGCTGGCCATAATTTTCCGTAATGGCAATACGCACTCGTCCGACTATGACCTTTTCCGTGACATTCCACGTCCTGGGCATGCAGACTATGTGGCCTCGGTGAAATGGAACGGTTATAATGATCCTCGTGGCGGAGGACATTTCTCCGGAAGGCTTACCTTGCCGATTGTGGCTGCCGGTGTGGTTGCAAAAAAGGTCCTTTCATATAAATGCCGCCATGAAGCTGCCTGCCATGGGACATGTGAACCGGCATTTGCCCTGAATGCCTTCCTTGTTGAGGTCGGCGGAATATCATGCCGCAGGCCATGTGCGGATTCTGCCTGTGCAGATTCCGGAGACAATGTGCAGGATGACAGGGGAGGCCTGAGCCTTCCGCAGGAGGTTATGGATGCAATCGGACAGGCAATCAAGGATGGCGACAGCCTTGGAGGGATTGTGGAATGCCATGTTGAAGGACTTCCTGTAGGGCTTGGCGAACCGTTCTTCGATTCGGTTGAGTCGCTTGTCTCACATGCTGTCTTTGCCATTCCGGGGGTTCGTGGAATAGAGTTCGGTGACGGTTTTGCTGCAGCAGGCATGAAAGGCTCCGGGCACAATGACCCGATCGGACTTGACGGACGTCCTGAAAAGAACGGTGCCGGTGGAATAAACGGTGGCATTGCCAATGGCGCACCGCTTGTATTCCGTGTCGCCTTGAAGCCTACCTCAAGCATCCGCAAGCCGCAGCATACGGCCAACCTTTCCAATGGGGAGATGACAGAACTTTCGGCCCCTGGACGTCACGATGCATGCTTTGCCCTGAGGGCACCGGTTGTAGTGGAGGCCATGGCTGCGATTGTACTTGCTGACCTGATGCTGTAAATCAATGAACCTTTAAGCCCGATTGCCTGAATAGAGGTAGGGAAGTCTGTTCCAATCCTATATCTGTGACGGCAGCTGGTACAGTTCGAGACCGAATGACGGTGCCATTGCAATCAGGTGGTCAAAAATATCCGATTGTATCGTCTCGAATTCGTTCCAGACCTTGTCGGCAAGGAAGAAATACACTTCAACGGGAAGTCCAGACTGGGTAGGCTCGCGCTGGGCGATTATCAGGTCAAGGTCTTTGTTTACAATAGGATGGTTGCGAAGATATTCTTCGATATAGGCCCGGTACAATTGTGAATTTGTAACTGTTGAAGGAACCTCAACAGCCTTTGGGCCTCCTCCGGTCTCCGTGCCGGGAGCCTTGTCTGCTGGATACACCTTTCCGACATATTCAGTAAGCATAGGGATATCCCTGCATATTTGTACGGCTTCTTCCTTGCTGCATGGCTTAATCGTCTTCATGTCAATGAAAAGACGTTTGTCTACGCGTCTTCCTCCGCTTTCCTGCATCCCGCGCCAGTTCTTCACTGGAGTGCTCACAAATGTGTAGGGAGGTATGGTGGTAATGGTATTGTCCCAGTTCCTTACCTTTATTGTATTGAGCGTTATTTCTTCCACAACTCCATTCGCGCTTCCGTCTGTCATCTGTATCCAGTCCCCGAGCTTTATCATGTCATTCTGCATCAGCTGCACTCCGGACACGAACCCGAGGATGCTGTCCTTGAAGATCAGCATCAGGACGGCGGCCGAGGCACCGAGTCCAGTCAGCAGGGCAGTTGGGGACTTGTCTATCAGCACAGCGATACAAATTATTGACCCTGTGAAGAACATTACAATCTGAAGCCCCTGCACCAGTCCCTGGAGAGGCCTGTTCCTGTTTTTCTCTGTTGTTGAGTAAAAGTCAAGGAAGGCAAGGAGCATGGAATTGGCAATCACCATAGCTACAATAAGCAGATACACGATGTCTATCCTATGCAGAAGTATCAGTATATGGCTGCCTCTGTCAAATGTCAGATACAGAAGGAAATATATTATTATACCTGGAATAAGCAGGATGAAATGGTGCCCGAGCCTGCGCTTTACCATATAATGGTGCCATCTGGAATGGTGCATCCTTGAGCTATGTCTTGAAATAAGGCTGAACAGGCCCTGGCAAATCCAGTTTATCCCGAATCCTATTGCAACCAATGCTGCTATTGCTATGATGTCGTCTGCAAAATCCGCCATTCCGCTTGCCATCCTGAGTTTTCCGGTCAGGAAATCATTCAATTTGTCTATCAGATGTACCATTGTATAGAAAAGAGTGTATTTTTGCCTTGCCGCTTCTGAAAATCAGGATAAAGGGCCTGACTGTGTGGCCCTTTATCCTATATGGGTGCCGTCTATTTGCCGGCTTTCTTGAAGAATTTATGTATATCCCTCATACGCAGTGATTTCGCTATGAATGTGCATCCCATTACAAGGAATGATACACCTGTAAGTATAACTACTGCTGAAGTGCCGAAGCGGAACGGGTTGAGGAGAATCAGTATTGCCAGGATCAGCAGGATTACACCTCCGGCGATTGCATATCCGCTTCCGTTTACCCTGAATGCCTTGAGGTCGCTTCCGAATCCTATGATCATGAAGCTGTGATAAAGGAGATATACACCGAGGATGATAGGGAGTACAACGATTGAAATTCCCGGGTAGCAGCATAGAAAGATACCTATGAGAAGATCAATTATTCCTCCGGCTACAGAGTAGCCTCTCATGGCGAAGAAATTGTGGCTTGTTATTGCAACTACAAGTTCAGCGACTCCAGTGACAAGCATAAGTATTCCGAACATTACGCTGAGTGTAAGATAGCTTTCTACAGGGTTGCAGAATACAACGATACCTCCTGCAATCAGGAGCAGTCCTGCGATAAGGAGTATCCACCAATGCCTTACGATGTTGCCTGCCCTTCCGGCAAGCCTTTCAATAAAATATTCCATAATCAATACAATTTAAAATTCAACGTGGGCTCCTTAGACAATTAGTGTGCTAAACTTGAAATGGTATTGCAAAAAATATGGTGCGGCTTATCCTTGGCCGTTAAAGCAGCATGATGACAGGTGTAAAGTAAAAAAGCACCTGCAGACGTTGCAAGTGCTTGATTTTGTGTAGCTCCTGAACCAGGACTTGAACCTGGGACCCTCTGATTAACAGTCAGATGCTCTAACCAACTGAGCTATTCAGGAATTTTTGTTGTCCCATTCTTTTCGTTTGGGATTGCAAAGGTACTACATTTTTCTTTACCTCCAAATATTTTTTGAAAAATTTTATTGTTTTTTTTCATCTGACCATGATTTTGGAGCAATTTAAGGCAGATTCTTATTACCTTTGTGCCGCTTTCGCGGGGAACTGCGGATTTTGTGGAATGTGAACAAAACGATTTTCTATGGATATTGATCTTCTGTCAAAGATGGTGAAGGAACTGATCCTTGACAATGATAAGGTGGTTTTGCCTGGACTCGGCTATTTCGCGGCCGAGATAGTGCCTTCTACGTTTTCTGACAGGGGCTATACTATAAATCCTCCGTACAGGAAGATGTATTTCAGGCAGGATTCCGGGCGTGACGGCCTTCTTGCCAGGCTTTACGCGGAGTCCAACGGGACAGGTACGGATGTGGCTGAGCATATAATGGAGGATTTTGTGCGTGGCATGCGTGAGGTGCTTGACAAGGAAAAGGTAATGATATTTCCTGGCCTGGGAAGGCTGAGGGCAACAAAGGAGAATAACTATTTCTTCGTTCCCGATGAGGATATGGATATTTTTCCTGAAGGGGCGGGGCTTGAACCGGTGTCCCTTAAGACACATACTGTACAGACTCCTATGCCGGAAGAGGCCGTCATGGAATCTGAGGCTGGGCCAGTGGCGGTTGTGGAACATCATGCTGAACTTGTCCTGGAGCCGGAACTTTCACAGGAGAAAGAGGAACCGGAAGAGAATGAAGCTGCCATCCCACAGGAACCTGGATTTGGACCGGAGCCTGCCGCAGAGCCGGAACCGGAGGCAGGGCAGGATATGGTACAAGAGGCAGTTGCACCTTCACAGGACACAGTGCAGGAGGCAGCCAGGAAAGGCATTCCGAAATGGTTGAAGATATTCCTTATGGCAGCTGTGGCCATTGTGGTGCTTGCTGCTGTTGCGCTCGGGCTGTTCGTGCTTCTGGCCGATATATGTCCAGATTTCATCAATTCAATATTATATAGTCCTGAGGAACTTGAAATTTTGAACTATTAATACTATTTTTGCGCCCCGTCATGCCGGAATATGGCTCCTCCCCCAACAGAGCCGTGCCGGAAAAAATGATTTGCAATGCAGAACAAGTTTTCACAGAATCTTATCATACCGTGCTATGACACAGACCGGGAGTGCCGTCTGAAGCCTTCCTCGTTCATGGATCTTGCACAGGAACAGGCGAATATACATGCCCAGAAGCTTGGGTTCGGATATGATGACCTCCAGAAGACAAGGACGGCATGGGTGCTTTCAAGGATGCACATTCATTTTGTGCGCTATCCCCAGTGGCGTGAGGAAGTTACCCTCAGTACATGGCATAAGGGGGCGGAAAGGCTTTTCTATCTGCGCGACTTCCAGATGAAGGACAGCAATGGGGATGTCCTTGTCGCTGCCACAACGTCATGGCTTGTGCTGAATGTTGACACGAGAAGGATATCAAGGGATGCTGAAATCCTTGACAAAGGTACGGCATGCATGGAGAATGCAGTCGAGAGTTCCTGCGGCAAGGTCCAGATGCCGAAAGGTATAGAGCCGCAGCCTGTCGCTGTGCACAGGGTCTCGTATTCGGATGTTGACATGAACGGACATACCAACAATGCACGCTATCTGCTGTGGGCCATGGATGCACTTGACTACAGCTTTGCTGTGCAGAACCCGGTAAAGGATGTGAAGATTAATTTCAACAGTGAAACCATGCCCGGGGAGATGGTGGAGCTTTACAGGGCAGATTCGGATGGCAAGGTCTATATAGAGGGACGTTCCTCTGGCAGATCGGCTTTCTGCATTGAACTTGGCTGGTAGTTTACCGGCCTTTGCTTTTTAGCTGAAAAAAAATTAATGGATTTATGAAAGATTTGTTTTTTGGATTAGGGACAGGGCATTCCATCATGCTGCTTGCATTCGTGATTGCAGCAGGCATCTGGCTTGGACGTTTCAAGGTCAAGGGAATCACCCTCGGTTCAACATGGATTCTGTTTGTCGGTATCTGCCTAAGCCATTTCGGCTTCAGGATTCCAGGTGAACTTCTGCATTTCCTCAAGGAGTTCGGGCTGATATTGTTTGTCTTCTCAATAGGACTGCAGGTCGGGCCTGGATTTTTCCATTCTTTCAAGAAGGGCGGACTGAAGATGAATATGCTTGCAGTCGCAATTGTGCTTCTTGCTGTGCTTACAACATATGTTATACACATTGTCAGCGGTGAGGACCTTTCTACTATGGTCGGAGTGATGTCCGGTGCCGTGACAAATACACCTGGACTCGGTGCTGCGCAGCAGACATATTTCGATGTGGCTTCCGCTACACAGGGCGCAGCAGAGGCTTCACGTATTTCCGGGTCCCTTGCATCCGGATATGCTGTGGCCTATCCTATAGGTGTACTTGGGGTAATCCTTGTGCTGATGCTTGTCAAGGCCATATTCAGGATTGACCTGAACAAGGAAAAGGCTGCCCTTGATGCAGATGAGACAGGAATAGAGAGTGCAGTGCGCATTGCCTTCGAGGTAAGGAACCCTGCCATATTCAACAAGGCTGTGAAAGAGGTCAACAGGGAGATTGCCAACAAGTTTGTCATTTCACGTGTATTCAGGGACGGTGCAGTGGATGTCCCTTCCGCGGAGACTGTACTTCATGAGGGGGACAAGCTGCTTGTTGTTACTTCACAGAGCTCTGCTGATGTGGTTACAATGCTGTTCGGCAAGAGGATAGACATGGGAGTCCGTGAGTGGGAGAAGCTTGACACTACCATGATTGCCAAGAAACTTACAGTGACCAAGTCTTCCCTTACAGGCAAAAGGCTCGGGGACCTTAAGATACGTGCTACATACGGAGTCAGCATAACGAGGGTTTCACGTGCAGGCGTGGATCTTGTCGCAAGCCCTAACCTTGTGCTACAGCTTGGAGATGTCATCCGTGTTGTCGGTCATGAGAACGCAATTGACAAGGTAAAGGATGTTGTAGGGGATTCAGCATCCGGACTTAACCATCCTTACCTTATCCCGATATTCCTCGGAATTGCTGTCGGTGTCATATTCGGTTCCATTCCAATCCGCTTCCCCGGCATTCCGCAGGCTATCAAGCTCGGGCTTGCAGGAGGCCCTCTTATCATTGCGATACTTATCGGATACTTCGGCCCGAGGTTCAAGGTCACGACCTATACAACTACAAGTGCCAATCTCATGATAAGGGAAATAGGTATATCCATATTCCTTGCTGCAGTCGGTCTTGGAGCAGGGGAGAACTTTGTCTCATCCATTGTCAATGGAGGATATTGGTGGATTCTCTATGGTGCGCTGATAACAATAATACCGACATTTATTGTGGCATTTGTGGGACGTATGGTCTTCAAGCTGAACTTTTACCAGATATGTGGGCTCGTGTCAGGCTCATGTACCAATCCTCCAGTCCTCGCATTCTCCCAGAATGCATACGGAACAGACTATACATCAGTCAACTACGCTACTGTATATCCTCTGTCCATGTTCATGAGGGTGCTTGTCGCCCAGCTTCTTATACTTGTTGCGCTTGCATAGCCGATAAATTGCTGGAGCATGTTTGATCTTATCTATCCGTTTGATTCCCTGGCACCGCTCATTCCTGCGCCTACAGCTGAAAGCCCTGCTTCATATATCCCAGGGACAGAGATGTTCCCTGTCGTGAAGCCGGACGGGGAGGTTATAGGAATGGCGTCGCGTGCATATTGCCATGGCGGGGCGAAGGTTCTGCATCCTGTTGTGCATCTGCATGTCATCAACCGTGACGGAGAGCTTTATCTGCAGAAACGCTCAATGAAGAAGGATGTCCAGCCGGGCAAATGGGATACTGCAGTCGGAGGGCATGTAGACTATGGTGAGATTGTGTCAGAGGCACTTTACCGTGAGGCGCGTGAGGAGCTTGGATTCATGGATTTCAATCCGGTGTACCTGATGTCGTACCAGTTTGAGTCTGAAATTGAGCTTGAAATGGTCAATGTCTTTGCGGCAGTCGGGAATTTTGCCCTGTCGCCGGATGAGGACGAGGTAGACGAGGGACGCTGGTGGCCCCTTGCAGAAATAGAGGAAAGTCTGGGAAAGGAGGTATTTACCCCTAACTTTGAGCAGGAGTTTGCCATGATACGCCGCCCTTTGACGGCTTTGCTGTAGGGATTGTTGCTTAAGAAGAATTTGCCAAGCTCTTTTTAATGAATAAGCATCCCATTAAATACATTGGGAATCTTCAGTCTTTACAACATGTTGTTAATCAGTTTATTATAAAAATAGTGGGTTCCCAACGTCCAAAATTTCTGCACGTTGGGAACCTGTTGGTTTTATAAGGTATTGATATTTAGGCTGATATAATTTCTTATGGTTCCCAATGTCATCCTTTAATTTACGTTGGGACCAGATTTAACATTAATTGACCGGCAGCAAGTCCCATCAGTAAATCATAGAGTGACGGCAGGCATCTTACGAATCAGTTCGTTTTTCACTGAATCATCCACTTAATGATACCCCAGGACAAGACCATTATTAGTAAAGCCATGCTCATGAAACGCCATTAACCGGTCGCTCCTCTACTGTCTTATGAATTTTGGGTGGCATGCTGACGAAGTCAGGAAAATGTAAAAGTTTTGGAAAAGCGGCTCTTTCAATGTAAATTTGACAATTGAAAGCGGGCAGAAATCAATTCCGCTTTCTGTTGTTGGATTATATGGCTGACATTCAATGTTTCGTTACCGGGAGCAGGCTGCTCCACGCCGGTACCTTGCGCTCGATTGCAGGGGAGGCTTCTGCAAAATATATTCTGCTGTACACCAGGGGGGATGACTTCAAGCCTGGGTATCTTGCGCTTGAAAGGTTCGTCACTGTGGCGGAGACCACGGGGGCTGATATGCTTTATTCGGACTTTTATGAGACTAAAGGGGAAGACCCTGACAAAGCAAGGACAAGACATCCGCTCATTGATTGCCAGAGGGGAGCGTTGAGGGATGATTTTGATTTCGGGCCGGTGATGGTTTTCAGGACATCGTCTTTCAGGGCGGCTGTGGCTGAACTGCCGGACTGGTGCAGTTGGGGTGCATTGTATTCCGTGCGCCTCAGGATGGAGAAAATTGTCCATATAAATGAGTACCTGTACACTTCTGTGCAGGTGGACAGCCGTAAGTCCGGAGAAAGGCAGTTCGATTATGTGGACCCGCGCAACAGGGATGTGCAGATTGAGATGGAAAAGATATGTACAGGGCATCTTAAAAGGATTGGGGCATTCCTGGAGCCGGTTTTCAGGGATATTGATTTCGGGAAGGCATTGTGTGAATCTGAAACTGTGGGTGGAATGCCGGACAAGGTTTCGGAGGATTTCCCTGTCAGGGCTTCTGTGATAATACCGGTCTATAACAGGATAAGTACTGTCGGGGATGCTGTCCGGAGTGCCCTTTCCCAGGAATGTGAATTCCCTTTCAATGTCATTGTGGTGGACAACCATTCGACGGACGGGACTACAGAACTGCTTGCCGGCATTGCTGCTTCCGACAGCCGCCTTGTGCACATTGTCCCGGACAGGGATGATCTTCTGATCGGAGGATGCTGGAATATGGCTGTACATTCGGAGCATTGCGGGGAGTTTGCCGTGCAGCTTGACAGCGATGATGTCTATAGCGGAACGGATACCTTGTCGCGTATAGTCGCGGCGTTCGTTGAGCAGAAATGCGCAATGGTTATCGGGACATATCAGATGACGGATTTTGACATGAACCCTATTCCTCCTGGAATAATTGACCACAGGGAGTGGACTGAGGAAAATGGCAGGAACAATGCTTTGAGAATCAATGGACTGGGCGCACCAAGGGCATTCTGGACACCATTCCTGCGCACAATGGACTTGCCGGATACAAGCTATGGGGAGGACTATGCAATGGGCCTGAGGGTGAGCCGTGAGTACAGGATAGGCAGGATCTATGATGTGCTCTATTGCTGCCGAAGGTGGTCCGGGAATTCTGATGCTGCGCTTGATATAGATAAGGTCAATGCCAACAATCTCTACAAGGACCGTCTGAGGACCTGGGAACTGGAGGCAAGGATAAGGATGAATTCAGACAGGGAGGCCAGATGAAATCCGGAGGCTTAGATAAATTTGTCTGTGACCAGCTGTCACGCTGGCCATTGGCATGTGCGAATTTCCGTGCACTGAAGAATGTGGAGGTCAAGGAACTGGAGATAGGAGGCCTCGGTGTCAGGGTGCAGTTCAATCCTGCACGTATAGTCTCGTCTGCAGCAAAGGTTGACAAGGAGTCAATAGGTGCGCGTAAATGTTTTCTCTGCAATGAGAACCGCCCCCAGGAGCAGACTCGCCTGAAATTCGAGGGACGAAAGGGAAAGAAATATGATATCCTGGTAAATCCATATCCTATTTTTCCGGAGCATCTTGTGATTGCTGCTGACAGGCATGTACCGCAGTCGATAAGGAAACGCTATGTGGATATGCTCGACCTTTCCAAGGCATACCATGGATATATATTTTTCTACAATGGACCAAGGTGTGGAGCTTCGGCTCCTGACCACCAGCATTTCCAGGCTGCGGGACGCGGTCTCATGCCGTTGGAGGTGGATGTGGACAGGATTCTTGATTCACTCGGGAGGGACAGTGCATCTGTATCCGGGGAGTGTGCAATGGAGTATGTGTCGTCAGTCCAGGATGCGGACCTGTTCCATTACAGGAAATTCACTTCCGGCATATTTGTACTGAGGTCAAGGACAGCGAAGTCGTCTGCAAAGCTTTTCTACAGGCTTCTTGACTGTGCGCCTGTGCCGGAGGGAGATGCCGAACCGATGTTCAACCTGTTTACATATTATTCAAGGGGAGAGTACCGTTCGATTGTTGTCTTCCGTGCAGCACACAGGTCGCACCATTATTTTTCTGACGGCCCAGACCACCTTACTATGAGTCCGGGATGTGCGGATATGGCAGGCTTTTTCATCACTCCGCTGAAAGAGGATTTTGACAAGCTTGATTCAGGACTGCTTTCGGAACTGCTGTCTGAGGTTTCCCTTTCCCGTGCAGAGGAGAAGAATATAATCTGGAGATTGACCAGGACCCAGCCTTTGCTGCATGTAGGGATAATGTCTGCAAGGGAAATTGAATTTGAGATACTTTCAGATGGGGCAGGTGTCCGCAAGGCATCGCTCCGTGAAGGGAAGATAGAATATGACGGTGCATTGTATGACGAGCTGTTTTTCGGGGAGAATACACTCTCGACAATGTTTGCCGAGCCTTGCTTTGTGCTGCATGGGGTCACAATCGGCAAGAATTTCCATTGGGAACGCAAGGAAACACAGAAATTCGCCGGCTCTCTCAGGGTAATTGTGGAGAAGGACAGGCTTACGGCCGTCAATGTGATAGGGGTAGAGGATTATCTGGTGAGCGTGATATCATCGGAGATGAAGTCTACGGCATCCCCCGAATTCCTAAAGGCGCATGCCGTGATTTCTCGCTCATGGGTGATGGCGCGCATATCCTCACACGGGAAACCGGCAATGGAGCATTACCCGGAATGGGCTGCCAGTGTCCCCGGGGTGGTTACATTTGTTGGAGGATGTGACAGGCACTTTGCCGGGAAAGATTCCTGCCAGGCCGATATGCCAGGCTGTCCCAATGGGGAGATTGAGCATATCAGGTGGTATGATCATCAGGAGCACAGGAAATATGATGTCTGTGCAGACGACCATTGCCAGCGTTACCAGGGACTTACACGTACTGTAGGAGAAAATGCCATGAAGGCTGTCGATGCGACATGGGGAGAGGTCCTGACTTTCGGGGGAGAGATTTGCGATGCGCGTTTTTCCAAATGCTGTGGCGGCACGATGGAAAAGTTTTCTGTCTGCTGGGAAGACATGGATTATCCATATCTCCAGTCTCTTCCTGACACTCCCGGACCAGCTGTGGATGCCGCTCAGCATGTATTCTGTGATACGCATGACAGGAATGTACTTTCCCAGGTGCTGAATGACTATGACCTTGAGACTGAGGATTTCTACAGGTGGACTGTTGAATATGGAGCAGATGAATTGTCTGACCTTGTGGAGAGGCGTTCCGGACTTGGGCTTGGGCGCATAATGCTCTTGGAACCTTTGGAGAAGGGGGCTTCAGGCAGGATATCCAGGCTGAGGATAACCGGTTCATACAAGAATGCAGTTGTCGGTAAGGAGCTTGAGATAAGGAGGATATTGTCCGAAACCCATCTGAAAAGTTCGGCATTTGAGGTGGAATACCTTGATGCTTCAGGTAATGTGGTGCTCCCGGTGGTTTCGGGACAGGGCCTTGCACTTGACGGTAAGGTGCATTATACTGGACAGGACGGCAAGGAAAGCTGTTGTGCGAGGATTGTGCTGCATGGACGTGGCTGGGGGCACGGAGTCGGGCTTTGCCAGATCGGTGCTGCTGTAATGGCTTCCGAGGGATATGGGTATCGCAGGATACTGGAGCATTATTATCCGGGGGCGGAAGTTTCAGGGAGGTAGAAGGATATGGAAAGAAAAGGACATAGATCACCATGGGCATGGATACCTACCCTGTATTTTGCGGAAGGGATACCTTATTTCATGGTCAATGTGATTTCCTGCATAATGTTCAAGCGTATGGGCATGGGAAACGGGGAACTGGCCATGTACACGGGACTGCTGTATCTCCCATGGGTAGTGAAGCCCCTATGGTCTCCGTTTGTAGACATAATAAGGACAAAGCGGTGGTGGGTCATTGTTACCCAGGCTGTCATGTCTGCGGCATTTGCCATAGCTGTGTTTTCGCTTCCGCATCCTTCTATGGAGATGATAGAGGGCGGGAATGTACCGGTCACGATGTTTGCCTTGACCCTTGTGATATTCTGGATAACGGCATTTGCATCGGCGACACATGATATTGCGGCAGACGGGTTCTATATGCTTGCACTTGACAGCGGTACGCAATCGCTTTTTGTAGGCATAAGGAGCACATTCTACCGTCTCTCATCTATTTTCGGGCAGGGGGTGCTTGTCGTTGTTGCCGGTATCCTGGAGACAAGGATGGGGAATATTCCGCTTGCCTGGTCCATTACCATCGGAATATCGGCTGTCCTGTTTGCCTTGTTGACTGTATATCATTCATTTGTCCTGCCCTGTCCTGCCTCAGACCGGGGACGCAGGGCCGACAGTTCCGGAAATGGCATGTCTTCCGGCAGTGTGTCCGGGATATTGAAGGAGTCTGTACGGACATTTTCCACATTTTTCAGGAAAAAGGGAATATGGCTTGCTATGCTCTTCATGCTGCTTTACCGTCTTCCTGAGGCTTTCCTTGTCAAGATGCTGAATCCTTTCCTGCTTGACCCGGTGGATAAGGGAGGGCTTGGACTTGCAACTGACACTGTCGGCATTGTATATGGCACAGTCGGTGTCGCTGCATTGACCATAGGTGGAATCCTGGGCGGCATAGCGGCTTCAAGATGGGGCCTGAGGAAGGTCTTGTGGCCTATGGCGTTGAGCCTTGCACTTCCTTGCCTTGCATTTGTATATCTCAGTACATTCCAGCCGGATAACCTGCTTGTGATAAACGCCTGTGTCGCGCTTGACCAGCTCGGATATGGCTTCGGATTTACCGCATATATGCTTTATATGATGTATTTCTCTGACGGTGAGTACAGGACTGCGCATTATTCCCTCTGCACGGCCTTCATGGCTTTGAGCATGATGGTTCCGGGCATGGCGGCAGGATATATGCAGGAGCTGCTCGGTTACCGTGGCTTCTTCTGGGCGGTGATTGCCTGCTGTGCCGCTACTGTGGGGGTTACGGCATTTGTCAAGGTGGACGGAGGATATGGCCGCAGAGATAGATGAACCCCAAACTATAATTGACATGAAAAGGATAATATCAGCGATACTTCTGCTATGTTTTGCCCTCTCATCTGCAAATGCTTCCGCGGACAGGAAACGCAGACGCCCCAGGGAGAAGGCAGTGACGGATACAGTGCTTGTGCATGATACAATATATATACAGTATGGCGTCTATGAGGATACTGACACGGTTGAATGCGGACAGGCTGTGAATGAGGAGAGCCCATTGTGCATGGAACCGGTGAAGCCAGGAATCGAGGTGCTGCGTGACATGGGGTTTGCACCTCTTGCAGGTAAAAGGGTAGGGCTTGTGACAAACCCGAGCGGTGTGGACAGGAACATGCGTTCAACCATCGATATACTTTTCAATGCTCCGGAGGTCAATCTTGTGGCATTGTTCGGCCCTGAGCATGGTGTACGCGGTGATGTATATGCCGGAGGAAAAGTCACTGATATGGTTGACAGTTCGACAGGCCTGCCGGTCTTTTCCCTCTATGGCTCAACACGCAAGCCTACACATAAGATGCTTGATGGCATTGATGTCATGGTATATGATATACAGGATGTCGGGGCAAGGTCATATACCTTTATCAGCACTCTCGGGCTTGTGATGGAGGCCTGTGCGGAACTTGACATTGAGGTCATGGTGCTTGATAGGCCTAATCCGTTGGGCGGAAATAAGATAGAGGGATGCTATGCGGAAGATGGCCTGATTTCATTTGTAGGGCAGTACAAGATACCTTATATATATGGCCTTACGGTAGGTGAACTTGCACGGATGGTCAATGAGGAGGGGATGAACTGCGGGCAGCTTGGCAGGCAGGAGGCTTCCCGGTGCAGGCTGTCAGTAGTCCCGATGGAAGGCTGGCACAGGGATATGCTATATCGTGACACAAGGCTTCCATGGGTTCTCCCGTCTCCGAACATCCCTACGGCAGATGCTGCTATAAATTATTCAGCAGCAGGTATATGCGGTGAATTGTACAATTTTCTTAACATAGGCATAGGATATACTTTGCCATTCGGGGTGTTTGGTGCCGAATGGATTGATGCAGAGGCTCTGAAACGTGAGCTTGACAGCTATGGATTGCCTGGAATAGGGTTCAGGACAATTTATTTCAAGCCTTTTTCCGGGAGCTGTGCAGGGAAGCTTGTAAAGGGTGTGCAATATTTCTTTACTGACTATGAAGCCGCATCTGTTACAATGACGCAGTTCTATGTGATGCAGGCTGTAGTGAAGCTATACCCGAAAAGGAAGCCGTTCGAGGTCGCCACCGGTATAGGGCTTTTTGACAAGGTATGCGGAACGGCATTTATCCGTTCCGGATTTTCAAGACGCTATCAGGTGGAGGATATCCTTGGGTATTGGAACAAGGATGCAGATGCCTTCCGAGAACTGTCCAGAAGATATTACCTTTATGAGTAGTTCCATGCTGCAGGCTATGGGTGCTGTTGCAGCAATGTGCCGGACAGCCTGTGCAGCGTGGACGGATCACCTGAGGCTACAAGCCTGATATTGGCTGGATTGCCATGCCCGTTATCCGTCTGCATTATCTGCCTTGCCTTGTCATGCAGCAGGCCTTCACTCTGCATGACTTCCTCAAGGTGGCGCGCGACTGCAGGGGCAGGGTCAATGATTGTCACCACACGGTCCGGGGCAATCTCACGTGCTACCTTTGCTATTGTTTCCCTCAGGAACGGGTAATGTGTGCATCCGAGGACGATTGTGTCGGCTCCGGCATCAATAAGCGGCTTTACTGATGCGGCAACTGTGCGTTCCGCTTCCGGACCTTCTGTATTCCCGTTTTCAACCAGTTCCACAAAGCCCTGGCCTACATGCTCCACAACCTTGACTTCGTTGGAGTAGAGGTCACGGTTCGTTATGTATTTGCTTCCCTTCAGTGTGCCTGCCGTGGCAAGTACACCGATTACACCGCTTCTTGTGTTCAAGGCTGCAGGCTTGACAGCCGGCTCCATCCCGATGAACATTATGTGGTCCTGCCTGCCTCCGGAAAGCATTGAGACACGCTCCCTTACTTCCGGACTTGTCTTGTCTGAGTATTCTTTCCTCAGTGTGGATATGGCCGCAGCTGTGGCTGTGTTGCATGCTACTACAATGATTTCCGCCCCATTGCGTATCAGGAATCCGGTAATCTGCCTTGCCCTGTCTGTCACATATTCCTGTGACTTCTCCCCATATGGGCAATGTGCGTTGTCAGAATAATAGATATAGCTTTCACCGGGAAGTCTCCTGTAGATTTCCCTGAATACGGACAGTCCGCCGACCCCTGAATCAAAAATCCCTGTCATATCCTGCAAATATATCATATATTTTTCAGAATGCGGATGCCTGCAGCGTGCATGAAGTGTAAATTTATTTATGGACAGTGATGTTCTGGCAAGGGAGCGATGGGGGTGACTCCCTGTAGAATTGCCTCTTTAGTCACAGGTCTATTCTCAAATGTGGCTGGTTTCCGTTCTAATGAAAAATAGCTGCTATAGCAGGCAAATGTGCGCAGGTTGGTCAATGTTGCTGCCAACCTGTCCCTCAAACCTGTATTATACGTCACCGGTGGCACATTGTTGGTGCAGGTTGGTTACTTAACATACCAACCTGCACCAGCTTCTGGCTCATTTCAGTGCCAACTGTAATCTGAGGATGCCGATATATTCTCAACAGGGAGCCAGCCATGTTGAATTGCCTTTTCATTTGTTCTTCTATGGCTTCATATGTTCTGTCTCCCTGTCAAGTCGTCCTCCCGGCTGCGGATGTTGTGGTTTCCTTTTGAGTTGCCCTCTTGCTGTCTTTCAATGGAAACCCTGTCATCATGTCCATGTCTGCTGAACTGGCAGTACAGGTCTGCTGAACTCCGGCAGCACAGGTCTGCAGGCATATAAGCCCCTGCAGCTCCGTCATGTAAGTCCGTCGGACTTGTATTCCAGTCTAGATTATACGTATTTTAGTGATATAGAGTGAATTGTATTTTATGCGAAAACCGGAGGTAAGGTAAAATGAAGTCAAGTCGTTATTATATTGGAAAGTCCGGAAAGATTTGCTTAAATTTGCCTGGCCATAGATAAAAGGCAAATGTTTTAAGCGGATAATTCTGCTACATAGCCACTATTAATTTATAACATACAGATGAAAAAAATCTTATTTGCACTTGCGCTTTCCGCAATAGGGATATCTGCATCGGCACAGACATTTACCGAATGGCAGGACCCTGGGACCAATGCGGTAAACCGCCTGCCTATGCATTCAAATTATTTTGCCTACGAATCGCTTGAGGCTTCCTACGGTACTCCGGCAAATTCTTCAAACTACATGAGCCTTCATGGACTCTGGAAATTCAACTGGGTTGAAAATGCCGGGCAGCGTCCTGCTGACGGATTCTGGAATTTCGGATATGACGACTCCTCGTGGGGCACAATGCCGGTTCCCGGAATCTGGGAACTCAATGGCTATGGTGATCCTCTGTATGTGAATGTAGGATATGCATGGCGCGAATTCTACAGGAACAACCCTCCATACGTTCCTGCGGAAATGAATCATGTCGGGACATATCGCCGTGAATTTGAGGTCCCTGCCAACTGGAAAGGACGTGAAATCATTGCGCATTTCGGTTCTGTAACCTCCAACATCTATCTTTGGGTGAACGGCAAATATGTAGGTTACAGTGAAGACAGCAAGCTTGAAGCTGAATTTGACCTTACAAAATATGTGAGGCCAGGTGAGAAGAACCTGATTGCATTCCAGGTTTTCCGCTGGTGTGACGGGACATATCTCGAGGACCAGGACTTCTTCCGCCTATGCGGGGTGGCCAGGGACAGCTATCTGTACAGCAGGCCGAAGAACCATATTTCAGATATAAGGGCAACTCCTGGCCTTGACGAAGACTATAGGGACGGTACAATGAAGGTTGAAGTATCTTCATCATCTTCTTCTTTGCCTGTCAAGGTAGAACTCCTTGATGCAGACGGGAGGCTTGTGGCTGAGAGCAGCGTCAAGGGCTCCGGAGAGGCAGTGCTTGCTGTTGCCAGTCCTTACAGATGGACAGCAGAGACCCCTTATCTGTACACTCTCCGCCTGACTTCATTCAGCGGCAATGAGGTTTCGGAAGTCATTCCTGTAAAGGTCGGCTTCAGGAAGATAGAGATAAAGGATGCGCAGCTGCTTGTCAACGGACAGCCAGTGCTTTTCAAGGGCGCGGACAGGCATGAACTTGACCCTGACGGAGGATATGTAGTGTCAAGGGAACGCATGATCCAGGATATACAGATAATGAAGAAGTTCAATATCAATGCGGTACGTACATGTCACTATCCTGATGACAATGTGTGGTATGACCTGTGTGACGAATATGGTATCTATGTTGTGGCTGAGGCAAATATTGAAAGCCATGGAATGGGCTACCAGGGTGAGACCCTTGCACAGAATCCAGCCTACAGAAAGGCCCATATCGAGCGCAATGTACGCAATGTGCAGCGTGGGTACAACCATCCTTCAATCATTTTCTGGTCGCTTGGCAACGAAGCCGGATACGGCCCTAATTTCGAGGATAGCTACAAGGCTGTAAAGGATGAGGACCAGAGCCGTGCCGTGCAGTATGAGAATGGCGGGTACGACGGCATGAGTGATATCTTCTGCCCGATGTACTATGACTATGCACAGAGCATAGCATATTGTGAGGATGCCTCCAAGGTAAAGCCTTATATCCAGTGCGAATATGCACATGCCATGGGCAATTCCGAGGGGGGCTTCAGGGAGTATTGGGAGATTATCCGGAAATACCCCAAATACCAGGGAGGCTTCATCTGGGACTTCGTGGACCAGGGAATACGCTGGAAGGGAAAGGACGGGGTCATGATATATGCCTACGGAGGGGACTTCAACGAATATGACGCATCTGACGGTAATTTCTGTGACAATGGCCTTATCAGTCCTGACAGGGTGCCTAATCCGCATATGTATGAGGTCGGGTACTGGTATCAGAATATCTGGACTTCATGGACAGGTGATGCATTTGAGGTCTACAATGAGAATTTCTTCCGCGACCTGTCTGCATACAGGCTTGAGTGGGAGGTGCTTGAGAATGGTGTGCCGGTAAGGTCTGGCGTAATCCCGGATCTGGATATAGCTCCGCAGGAGCGTAAGGTATTCAAGGCCGGAATCGGTGAAACTGGCGGTAATGGCGAGTGGCTTCTCAATGTGAAGTATGTCCTGAAATGCCAGGATGGGCTTCTTCCTGCAGGATATGCAGTTGCAAAGCAGCAGATTGAGCTGAAACCGTACATGCCGGCTTCGCTTGAACTTAAGGATGCCGTATCTGCGAACCGTCCTGTTGTAGCCCCGGTTGCAGTCTCAAATCCGTATGGATGCATGACAGTGTCAGGTGAAGGCTTCGAAGTACGTTTCAATGGAAAGACAGGCTTCATCGAGAAATATTCTGTTGCAGGGACAGAGTTCATAAAGGAAGGAACAGTTCTCAGGCCTAATTTCTGGCGTGCTCCGACAGACAATGACTTCGGTGCAGGAATGCAGAAGAAGTTCCGTGTATGGAACAATCCTGAATTTGTCCTTGAGTCAATCACCGGCGAGACTGTCGGCAACCAGGTGAAGGTTGTTGCTGTCTATGCTGTTAAGCCTGTAGGTGCAGAGCTGCAGATGACATACCTTATAAACAATGCAGGTGCTGTTGAGGTTACTGAGAAGATGACAGCGGGGGAGAAGGATGCCCCTTATATGTTCCGGTTCGGTATGCAGATGCAGATGCCACGTGAGTTTGAATATATTACGTATTATGGACGTGGTCCTATGGAGAACTACTGTGACAGGAAAGCATGTGCTGACATTGGAATATACACCCAGACTGTTGATGAACAGTTCTATCCGTATATCCGTCCTCAGGAGACCGGAAACAAGTGCGACATCAGGTGGTGGAGAATTTCAAATCCGGCAGGACAGGGCCTTGAAATTGTTGCAGAAGCTCCATTTTCAGCATCGGCTCTGCATTATACTGTAGAATCACTTGATGAGGGTGTGGAAAAGCACCAGATGCATTCACCGGAAGTTGAACAGGCTGCTCTTACCAACCTTCTGATTGACAAGGCGCAGATGGGACTCGGATGTGTGAACAGCTGGGGAGGATATCCTTGTCCGGAGTATCTTCTTCCTTACGGGGACTACGTATTCCGCTATATCATGACTCCTCTGAAATAGGTTAAATCTGCTGATATATGTGCGGCGGCATTGCATTTCCATGCGGTGCCGCCGTATTATGTGTTTCTGGATATGTTGCTGTATATTAGGAATAAACATCATTTGGGTCTTTTGGAATCTTGTCAAAATATACTTTTTTATGGTTTAATTTGCGTTATACAGCTGTCCAGTCTTTCAAATTAACTAAACTTTTATTTAACTTTGTGCGTTTTCGCATCTGATTATGCATGTGCGGAAATTGTTAAAGACTGTGTACTGAAATGGAACCAACCAGAAAACCGGGGGCCGTGTACCGGCTCTTCAAGTCATATATCAGATTCTACCACGACAAGGTCTGCTACACCAGGACCTATAATGTGGACACGGAGAATGTCCCGGCACCGGGAACTCCGCTTCTTATTGTCTCGAATCATCAGAACGGTGTAAGCGACCCTCTTGGAATAGTGATGTCATTCCGTGACAGGAAACCCCATGTACTTACAAGGGCCGATGTGTTTGCACTGCATCCTGTGGCAAATAGGTTTCTCCGTGCAATCGGGCTTCTCCCTGCATTCAGGATTGACCATGAGGGCGAGGAGTCACTGAGCAAGAATGCCGATACTTTCAAGATATCGGAAAAGGCTCTCCTTGACGGGGAGACGGTTGCCATGTATCCGGAGGCCGGGCATCAGGACAAACGCTGGCTCGGTACATTCTCATACGGATACACAAAGCTTGCATTCGAGGCTGCTGAAATGGGCAATTTCGAGAAAGAGATATTCATCCTCCCGAGCTGCAACCATTACAGCAACTATTTTGGAATACGTAATCAGTTGATGATAAAGTACGGGACACCAATTTCCCTTGCGCCTTACTATGAACTTTACAAGACTAAGCCCCGTACTGCCCAGCGCGAGGTGAACAAACTGGTGCGCAAACAGATTTCCGGGCTTATGCTTGATGTCAGGGATGTTGATAACTATGATTCCATAGACTTCCTGCGTGAGACATACGGTGCAATGCTGGCAGAGGAAAACTCATGTACAGAACTTCCGGACCGTCTCATTTCCGACAAGAAGTTTGTGGCTGCCCTTGCGCAGGCAAAGGAGGATGAGCCGGAAAAGACACAGGCACTGTATGATGATGCCGTAGCTTTGAAGACTGGAATAGAGCGTCTCGGTATAGCTGACCGCCATTTTGACAAGGCTCCGTCTGCTATTGCCGTTTCATTGAAACTTCTTGCAGCTATGGTGCTCCTTCCGGTGGCGTTGTTCACTTTGTGGCCAACTGTGATAATGTGGGGGGCCGCATACTATTTTGCAGACGTGAGGATGAAGGACAGGATGATGGAAAGCACTTTCCTGATTGCATTGAGTGTGCTTTTCTGGATTCCGATATTCTCTGTATTGACCTTTGTGCTTGCCGGGCTGTTCATCAGCTGGTGGGCCGCAGCTGCATGGGTGCTGCTTTTCCCTGCAATATTCATCTTTGCACAGGATTATGCGAACTTCGTGAAGCGCCTTGTCCAGGACATTAAATTCCTCAGCAGGCAAGACGGTGCCACAATGGCAAGCCTGAGGAGCCTTAGGAAAAGCATATACAGAAGGCTTGACAATATTTTCAGAAATAAAAAGTAAAGATATATCTTATGCAAAACAGAGTTGTAATTACCGGAATGGGAATTTATTCCTGCCTTGGCAAGACCCTGGATGAAGTCAGGGATTCCCTCTATACCGGAAAGTCAGGTATAATCTTCGATCCTGCAAGAAAGGAGATGGGATTCCGCTCGGCATTGACAGCGAAACTGGATATTCCTGACCTCAAGAAGGAATTGAGCCGTTCACAGAGGGTCTATATGCCGGAACAGGCAAAATATGCATATTGTGCAACTGTTGACGCACTTAGACAGGCCGGCATTGACCAGGACTATCTGAATGCCCATGAGGTGGGGCTCCTCTATGGAAATGACAGTTCTGCAGATCCTGTTGTGAAGGCTGTGGACACAATGCGTGAAAAGAAAGATACAACCCTTTGCGGTTCAGGTGCTATCTTCCAGTCAATGAACTCTACAGTGACGATGAACCTTGGGTGCATATTCAAGCTCAAAGGCATCAACCTGACTGTATCAGGCGCATGTGCCAGCGGTTCACACGCAATCGGTCTCGGTGCGCTCCTTATCCAGAACGGTCTCCAGGAGATGGTGGTCTGCGGTGGAGCACAGGAGGTCAACCCGTTCTCAATCGGCTCATTTGACGGAATATCTGCATTTTCCGTACGTGAGTCCGAGCCGGCAAAGGCAAGCCGTCCTTTCGACCGTGACCGTGACGGACTTGTACCGGGTGGCGGAGCAGCAACCGTGATTCTTGAAAGCTATGAGTCAGCAATCCGCCGCGGTGCCCCAATCCTTGCCGAAGTACTCGGATATGGATTCTCATCAAATGGGGACCATATCTCCTCACCTAACGTGGATGGGCCTACAAGGTCATTGAAGATGGCTATCCAGAGAGCCGGAATCGATATAAGGGAAATCGGATATGTGAATGCGCATGCTACTTCTACACATGTTGGTGACACGAATGAGGCCAAGGCCATATTCAATGTGTTCGGGGAAAAGAGCGTGGAGGTCACCAGTACAAAGAGCCAGACAGGACATGAAATGTGGATGGCCGGTGCCAGCGAGGTGATTTATTCAATGCTTATGATGAAGAATGACTTCATCGCCGGGAACATTAATTTTGAGAATCCTGACGAGGCTTCAGAGCACCTGCTTATCCCGGCACAGACAATCAACAAGCATTTCGATACATTCCTCAGCAATTCATTCGGCTTTGGAGGTACCAATTCAACGCTGATTATCAGGAATATGTAAAACTCAATGGCGGGATGGCCTTGCCAAATGCCAGAAAACAATCAAAATACATAAAGTCATGGAAAAACAGGAACTTATTGAAAAAATCAATGCTGCACTTGCAGAGGAGTTTGAAATCGATGTAGAGGATATCACTCCTGATGGAGATATCAAGGGGACACTTGAGCTTGACAGCCTTAGCCTTGTTGATATGGTTGCCCTTGTAGAGTCTGAGTCCGGCGTAAAGATCAAGGGATCTGACGTTGCGCAGATCAAGACTTTCGGCGCTCTTTACGATTATCTCGTTGAACATCAGAACTAATGGACGCATTGTTTGTCGGGGAGCAGGTATATGGCCTTATACCGCAGCGTCCCCCGATTGTAATGGTTGATACCCTGTATTCTGCCACGGACACCGAGGCAGAGACAGGGCTTCATATTAAAGAGGACAATGTGTTTGTCCAGGAAGGATGCCTCAGGGAGCCCGGACTTATCGAGCATGTAGCCCAGTCCGCAGCAGCGTTTGCCGGATATGGCACATTCCGTCAGGGACTTCCTCCAAAGCTTGGCTTCATAGGCGAAATCAAGCAGTTCCGTATAGACCGTCTTCCTCAAGCTGGGGAGGAAATGCATACGTATCTGCAGATTCTCGGCGAGGCAGCCGGAATAACCCTGCTTTCAGCGACGGTAAAGTCAGGTGACACAGCTATTGCCACCTGCAGGATGAAGATCTTTATCAAGGAAGATTAATTTGGTCCACAGGATATTGGATAGTATGGAACTTGAAACTGCAGTACGCGTGACAGTGCGCTTTTCTGAGGTTGATGCCATAAGGATGGTATGGCATGGCAACTACGTGAAGTATATGGAGGATGCAAGGGAGGCTTTCGGACGTGAATTCGGCCTTGAATATATGCATATCTTCGACAGCGGGTATTTTGCCCCGATGTTTGACATGCAGCTACGCTATCATCATGTGGCTACGGTAGACGATGTCCTGCTGGTGAAGATATCCTACCACAAGGCACGCGGTGCGAAGCTTATGTTTGACTATGAGATAAGGCGTGAAAGCGACAACGCCTTGATACTGACGGCTGTCACTACACAGCTGTTCACTACCCGCGAGGGTGAATTCGAGCCGTCATGCCCGCTTTTTTTCGAAAAGTGGAAGCGTGAGCACGGCATTGATGACTGACTCTGAGGCTCCATGATGCCGCAGTATGTGGCACATGCGGCAAATCATGTCAAAATGAAGTTTATTGTAATGGACAGATTTTTTATTGCTATATATAGATTCCTGGAGAAAAGGCGTCCGCTGATGTGGATACTTCTTCTCGGTTCGTTTGTACTGTTTGTCTTTTTCGGTGCAAGGCTCAAGTACGAGGAGGACATTTCAAAGCTTCTTCCGTCCTCGGACAAGGCCGAGGAGAGCGGGCTCGCATTCAGCAACCTGAAGGTAAAGGACAAGATTTTCATACAGATTCTCGGAAAGGACGGCGACATTGACCCGTCTGTGCTTGCCGCTTATAGCGATGAATTTGTGGAGGGACTTGCGGAAAGAGATGCGAACGGATACATTGCAGGTATTCTCAACGGCATCAGTGAAGATGTCATGATGAATGCCCTGGACTATGCGATGAACAATGTCCCTCTGCTTGTGGATACTTCTGCCTACCGCGAGTTCGACAGGCTGCTGGAGCCTGATGCAATATCCTTGCAGATGAAGGTCAACAGGGAACTTCTCGATTCAGATGAAGACGGGAACATAACCTCGATGGTTGCCCAGGACCCTGCAGCCCTCCGCAAGGCTCTCCTGCCTCAGGCAGAGGCTATTATGGGAGGCGGTACCGGCTACACAATGGTGGAAGGTCATCTGTTCTGCCCGGACAGCACTGTAGCACTTGTCTTCCTTTCTCCTGAATTCAATTCGATGGATTCAAAGGCAGGGACTGCGCTTGTGGAGATGATCGAGGACGAGATAGCAGACTTTACTGCAGGGCATCCCGATGCCGAGGTGCTTTTCCATGGTGCTCCGGTACAGAGCGTATTCAATTCGAGATATATCAAGAGGGACCTGATCCTGACCATAGGCATATCGCTCATCCTGATATGCCTTGTCATAGGGTTCTGCTTCAAGGGCAAGGGGACTTTGCCTATGCTGCTCGCACCGGTCATCTACGGGGCATTCTTCTCATTGGCATGTGTCTACTGGATCAAGGGCGGGATGTCGCTCATGGCGATAGGCCTTGGTGCGCTTGTGCTCGGAGTGGCATTGAGCTACTGCCTGCATGTGCTTACACATTATAAATATGTCGGAGACCCGGTGCAGGTCCTCAGGGACCAGGCTACGCCGGTATGCCTCGGGTGCCTTACAACCATAGGTGCATTCGCCGGACTGCTGTTCACCCAGAGCGAGCTTTTGCGTGACTTTGGCATATTCGCTTCCTTTGCCATGGTGGGGACAACGCTTTTTGCACTTGTCTTCCTGCCTCATTTCTTCCGTCCGGAGAACAACCGCAAGAATGAAAAGGCCTTTGCTCTCCTTGACAGGATAAACTCATATCCACTTGACAGATGCAGATGGCTCCTGGCCCTTATTGCCGTTGTATGTGCAGTCTGCTGCTATACACAGAGGTGGGTGACATTCGACAGCGACCTCAAGCACATAGGATACAATGAGCCTTCAGTGGTGAGGTCAGGAAAGATATATGCGGAGAAAAACAACAGGGGACTGGTCTCCATGTATTATGCCTCTACAGGGAACACCCTCGATGAAGCCCTTGAAGGAAGCCGGGGAATTGTCTCTGTTCTTGATTCAATGGAGAGTCAAGGCATTGTGAAACAGTATTCCAAGGTATCGAACCTGTTTATTACGGAATCAGCCCGGAAGGAGAGGATTGACAGATGGAATGCCTACTGGACAGGAACAAGGGTAAGGGACGTCAGGAATGCAATCAGCCGTGCCGCTGCAGAATGCGGAATTCCGTCCGACCTGTTTGAACCGTTCTTTGCGATGGTCACGGCAGACTATGTGCCTTCTTCCCTTTATGAAGCCGGTGTGCTTCCGGATGAACTTCTCTGCAATTTCATAGAGGAGACAATTGACGGACAGTTCATGGTCTTCACCTCTGTGCTCATGCCTGAGCAGGACAGGATGGCAGTCAACGATGCTGTGGCTTCATTGCCGCATGCTGTTGTAATCGACCCTTTCTACTATACCAATGACATGGTGCGTATCCTGAACGATGACTTCAATGTGATTCTCGGGATTTCGACAATTTTTGTCTTCATCGTGCTTCTGCTTTCGTTCAGGAGCCTTTCCCTGGCGGTACTGGCGTTCCTGCCGATGGGCCTGAGCTGGTATGTGGTAAGGGGAGTCATGGGGATATTTGCCATGCAGTTCAACCTGATAAACATCGTCATCGCCACTTTCATTTTCGGAATCGGTGTAGACTACAGCATATTTGTGATGAACGGGCTGCTTTCGAAGGCCTCTGGAAAGGACGACAGGCTGCTTATATACCACAAGACAGCTATCTTCTTCTCTGCCTTTGTGCTGATTGTTGTAGTTGTCTCACTGCTTTTTGCAACACATCCGGCAATCCATTCGATAGGCGTAAGCACATTGATAGGAATGGGGTCAACAATTCTCCTGACATATTCAATGCAGCCTTTCCTGTTCCGTCAGATGATGAAGGTGAAATATTTCCGCAGACGTTTCGGAAAAAAGGAAGAATAATACAGAATTATGGCATCGGGTAGTGTTATAATCATAGGAAGCGGCCTTGGAGGCCTTGAATGCGGATATATCCTTGCAAAGAAAGGCATGGATGTCACCATCCTTGAACAGAACAGCCAGATAGGAGGGTGTCTGCAGAGCTTTGTGCGTGGACGGGCACTCTTTGACACCGGTTTCCACTATGTCGGCGGACTGAATCCGGAAGGCTCGCTTTATCCTCTTTTCAGGTATTTCGGCTTGATGGATCTTCCATGGGTGGAGCTTGACCGCGAATGCTTTGACGAGGTCGTGATTGGGGACAGGTCTTTCCCGTTTGCAAGCGGACATGGGCTGTTTGCAGAGAGGCTGACAGAGATGTTCCCCCGGGAGAAGGATGGAATCCGAAGGTATACGGCTTTCCTCAAGGAGGTCGGGGAGCATATATTCGACAGCTTCAAGCCAAGGAATATGGAAGATTTCTATACCCGGTCACTGTTTTCACGTTCTGCGTATGAATTCCTGGAGGAGACAATATCCGACCCTTTGCTGAGGAAGGTACTGTCCGGGACTTCCCTAAAGATGGAACTGAATGCAGAATCGCTTCCTCTCTATGTATTTGCACAGATAAACAATTCGTTCATCCAGAGCTCGTGGAGGCTGAGGGGAGGCGGGTCGCTTATTGCAGACAGCCTTGCTGCAAGCATAAGGGCGATGGGAGGAAAGGTCCTTTCCGATTCGAAGGTTACCTCGATGAGGGAGAGGGACGGCAGGATTGCAGAGGTCGTTGTCAACGGAGAGCAGATTCTTTCTGCGGACTGGGTTATCTCCAGTGTGCATCCGTCTGTGACGCTGTCCCTTGTGGAGGATACGAAATGCATAAGGAAAATATACCGTTCAAGGATGTCTTCCCTTGAGAATACATTCGGGATGTTTACTGCAAATGTACGCCTGAAGCCTGACAGCATGCCATATATGAACAGGAATATATATGTGCACCGCGCTGATGCCGACCTTTGGAGACCTTCGCCTTCGTCTGTGGACAGCGTGCTGCTGAACTGGGCAGTGCCGTACGACAATGCTGACGATGCAATAAGCATCGACCTGCTTTCACCGATGCACTGGAGTGAGGTCGAGAAATGGACAGATACAAGGATCGGGCACAGGGGGGAGGATTATGTGGAGTTCAAGAATGCCAGGACGGAAGCCTGCATCGAGCTGGCTTCGAGGAGATTGCCGGAACTTAGGGATGCAGTGGACAGGGTATATACAAGTACTCCTCTTTCATATCACTGCTACACAGGTACTTGCAGTGGTTCAGCCTATGGGGTGAGGAAAGACTGGCGCAGTCCGATGACTACTGTGCTGACCCCAAAGACACCGGTGCCGAACCTGCTGCTGACAGGGCAGAGCCTCAACCTTCACGGGATTCTTGGAGTGTCAATGACTTCGGTCTTCACATGTGCTTCAATCCTTGGCATGGATGCTGTAGCACCTGATATACTTGCATTCCGCCAATAGGCTTGTACAGATGGCGGGATTGCTTCAGGAAACATAATTATGGAATTATAATTTAAAACAAAGAAGATATGAAATATGCACTTGTAACTGGAGGGAGCCGTGGAATCGGCCGTGCTGTCTGTGTCAAGCTTGCGCAGATGGGCTACAAAGTGGTTGTAAACTATGTCTCAAATGACGCAGAGGCAGAGAAGACCCTGGAGCTTGTCCGCGAGGCTGGCAGCGACGGGGAACTTCTGAAATTTGATGTATCCGATAACGGGGCTACTGTTGCTGCCATCGAGGGGTGGCAGGCTGCACATGAGGGCGAATATATCGAGGTGCTTGTCAACAATGCAGGAATCCGCCGCGACAACCTTATGCTCTGGATGGAGCCTGAGGACTGGATGAAGGTCCTTGGCACAAGTCTCAACGCATTCTACAATGTGACAAGGCCGCTCCTCAAGCCTATGCTTGTGAAGAAATATGGCCGTATCATCAATATGGCGTCGCTTTCTGGACTGAAGGGATTGCCGGGACAGTGCAACTATTCCGCAGCAAAGGGGGGACTTATTGCATCGACAAAGGCACTTGCTCAGGAAGTAGGACGCAAGGGTGTTACTGTAAACGCTGTGGCCCCTGGATTTGTGAAGACCGATATGGTTGAGGGACTGGATGAGGCAGAGCTGAAGAAGACTATCCCGATGAACCGCTTCGGCGAACCGGAGGAGATCGCTGCACTCGTGGGATTCCTTGCATCAAAGGAGGCAGGATATATCACAGGAGAGTGCATCTCAATAAACGGGGGACTGTATTCGTAATTTTGACGTCTTTGTCCGGCATTACCTTGCCAGGCAGCCGGGAAAATTTTTATGACGATGAAAAGAATATATATGATATTGGCAATGCTCATTGCATTGCCTTTCGCTCTTTCCGCCGAGGACAGGATTCTGGACCGGATTGAGTCTATGAACGCATCTGTGGAAAGCATAGAGGCGCATTTTGACCAGACCAGGACGCTCCCTGCAAGCGGAAAGGAGATAAAATCCGCGGGGACTCTGTATTTTAATTCAAAGGACAGGATGTCAATGCTGTACACCACACCTGCAACTGATGTGTTCATTATTGACGGCACAAGGCTGCGCATGGTGCGCGGTGGCAAGCAGAATGTTTTCGACACATCGAAGAATGCAATGATGGGAAGCCTGAGCACAACATTGCTCAGCTGTATCAATGGCCATGTCCGTTCACTTGCACAGGCAAATGATGCCGATGTGGCAGTGGAGCAGACAAAGGACGGGTATCTTGTGACAATGACTGCACGCAAGAAGGCTGCCAAGGGCTACTCTTCCATTGTCCTTCTCTATGACCAGAAGACCTGTGTCCTCAAAAGCATGAAGATGGTGGAATTCTCGAAGATCAGCACTCTCTACGAAATGTCCTCAATCAGGACCAACGTGGATGTTGATCCTGATGTATATAGGTAGGGAAAGCCGGATTACGGCATCAGCTCCGCTGTACCTGGTATCTCATATTGGCCTTTCCGAGAATCCTGTACAGGAGGATTGCCGAGAGCATTGAAATGCCAAGTATGATTTCCATTCCGTACAGTTCCCCTATTGCACCGGACAGGCCTTCGCGTGGGATGAATGGCTTCATTGCCATTTCAATCAGGGCGTTTCCGGCAGGAACGCCTACGCCTGTCCTTATGAACCCGAGAATGCATATCATCTGGAAGTAATATGTGAAATCTGCATGCCTCTGGACGTATGTGGTAAGGACAATGAATATGATTATCTGTCCGAATCCGCATAGCATTATGGGAAGGTAGAGGCCTGCCGGCCCAGCACCGTATGTGACATTTGCATACATGCCTGCCATATACATCGTGATTGCGCAGAATGCTATGGACACGAGATTCCTTGTGCCGATATGCCAGCGCACCATTGCCATGCAGCAGAATGCGGCTCCGGCAGCCTTTCCGATGAAGTCGGGCCATCTGAGATTTCCATTCTGCAGATAGCCGAGACCAAGGCATGCAGAGCAATATGTATTCTGGAGGACCGTCTGTGCAGCAATCATGATGTCCATAACAGCAAAGATTCCCATTATTGTCCAGAAGTGCTTCATCTGGAATGCTTCACGTGCAATGAACGGCTTCTTTTTGCCATGCATTGCCCATATCCCGTATGCAAGGCATGCCAGTGCTGCAGCAGTTGCCGCCTGTATGTGGCCTGACTGCCACCACCCGAGCCGGTTGCCATAGATGGCTATGTATATTGCTGACATCAGGAATATGCTCCATGCTGCCATCCCTGCCCAGTCTATTCCTTTCATCGACTGTGGCGGACCTGGCCTGAATGTCTTCATGAATATCAGTATCATTGCCATTCCGGCCGCCAGCAGCACTGCAGAGACGAGATGGACAGTCTCCCATCCGGAATAGTATATTATGTGGGCTGATACTATGTCGAATATGTTGACGAAGCCTATGACAACAAAGAATACGAATGAAAGGAAGACCGCATAGTTATATGACGGTGTGATTCTTGGAAGCAGATTTGAGAAGCATTCGAATGTCCCGTACAGCCTGCAGAATCCTCCAAGATAGCATATCGCAATCATTGCCGGCATTGATTCAAGATGCGGGAACACGATATTGCAGATCATCTGTATGCCTGCTGCAGCGAAGAGGTTCCATTTGTTGGGGAAGCGGAACTTCAGCCTGAACGCTATAGGGAAATAGAATGTCAGCCCGGCCAGTACTGTCTGCCCCAGCAGGGAGACATCCTCCATAGTAAGTGACAGTGCTTCCTGCATCTGCGGGAATGCTGTGAAATATATTCCGTTGGTAAACTGGAACATGCATAGGAAGACGAGGTAAAGGACAATCCTTGCCTTGTCCGGTACCCAGTCCCTGAAATTTGGCAATGGTGCCTTGCGCTGGCTTTCGAAATTGATTGATCCGGTTGTTTTGTCCATGATGAAAATCTTTAGGTCTGATAATGGAATTGATGACAACATACCTCCATAATTCCACTGGACTTGCTCTACGGCTATCCGGCCATAGCCGGATGCTCACAGAGGAAAGTCCTCAGGATGAAGGCAATACTCCTTTATGTTAATTGTTAGACAAAAGTAGAGGATACAAAAAACGCGTACCCGGTCTACTACACACTACTTATGCATTCCCGTTATACGCGCGACTTGACTTTTATTGATAAAGTACGGCTGCGGCCTTTGCGGCTGCAAAGATACAAGATTATTTCAAAATATCCACTACATTTGCATCCGGACTTCAATAAACCTAAAGATGATGGGAATACATAGGACATTAAAGGCAGCTGCTTTCTCCGGACTTGCTGCAGCAATGCTTTTGGCTGATGCCGGCCTTTATGCAAGTGAAATATCCGTGGCCGGCCCGGATGGCATTATCCCGGTTCCGGAGAATACAGTATATGGCAAAGGTGAGTATCTGCTGCCTGAGGCTGCAACCTTCAGCATTTCCTGCATTTCAGGTGAGGATGCTGCTGGACTGGAGGATTTCATTGACTATGTAGAGGCATCTCCACTTGGGCTTACGGTGTTTGCCGGACGTCCTTCCAGGGCGGATGTGCGCATCCATTCCGGTGGAAAGACAGGCTACGGTGAAGAAGGGTATATACTTGAAATATCAAAGAAAGGCATTGACATAAAGGCGGATGGACTCTCCGGTGCCTTCTATGCGGTGCAGAGCCTTCTGCAGATGACACGTGACGGGCAATGCCGCGGACTGCAGTGCTGTACGGTCAGCGACTCGCCACGCTTCGGCTACAGGGGACTTATGGTAGATGTGTCAAGGCATTTCCGCAGTGTCGATTTCCTTAAAAGGCAGATGGATGCAATGGCCCTGTTCAAGCTTAACCGTATGCACCTGCATCTTACCGATGCTGCAGGGTGGAGGCTGGAGACAGATGCCTTTCCGCGCCTGACGGAATTTGCTGCATGGAGACCGCAGAGGAAATGGATGGACTGGACTGCTGCCGGTGCACGTTATTGTGAAAAGGATGCGCCGTCTGCATATGGAGGCTATTATACCAAGGATGACATAAGGGAACTTCTTGAATACGCGGCAGTCCGCCATATCATGATAATACCTGAGATAGAGATGCCGGGACACAGTGAGGAAGTCACTGCAGCATATCCTGCCCTTGGATGCAGCGGAAAGCCATATGTCAATGGTGACGTATGTCCTGGGAAAGAGGAGACATTCAGCTTCTTCGAGAATGTGCTTGCCGAGGTGATGGAGATGTTCCCGTCTGAATATATAC
Source organism: Bacteroidales bacterium (assembly GCA_023667095.1). GTDB lineage: Bacteria > Bacteroidota > Bacteroidia > Bacteroidales > UBA932 > Cryptobacteroides. The sequence goes on along the minus strand of JAMPAT010000001.1, from coordinate 300,409 downwards.
ATATAGGTGGAGATGAGGCAGGGAAAGGGGCATGGCGTGAGTGTCCCCATTGCCGGAGGAGGATGGAGGAAGAGGGGCTGTCAAGTGTGGATGAGCTCCAAAGCTATCTGATTCACCGGATTGAGAAATTCGTCAATTCAAAAGGGCGGAAAATAATAGGCTGGGATGAGATAATGGACGGTGGACTTGCCCCCAATGCAACTGTGATGTCGTGGCGCGGAAGTGAGCAGGGGATAGCTGCAGCCAAGGCCGGACATGACGTGATAATGACTCCAGGGGCATATTGCTATATTGACTACAACCAGGATGCACCGTTCAGGGAACCGCTTTCGATAGGAGGCTATACCCCTCTTTCCAAGGTATATTCATACGAGCCTTCCGAACCTGGTGTGACAGATGAAGACATGTCGCATATTCTCGGAGTGCAGGCAAATCTGTGGGCTGAGTATATAACAGATGATTCCCATGCAGAGTATATGTATTATCCACGTGCTCTTGCAATTGCCGAGATTGGGTGGAGCAGGCCGGAAAGGAAGGAGTATGCCAGTTTCAGGGACAGGGCTGTTGCAGCTCTCGGGCAGCTGCGCATGAGGGGATATGAAACATTTGACCTCGAAAATGAATACGGTGAGAGGAAGGCCAGCCTTACAGAGGAAAATCATCTTGCCGTCGGGGCAAAGGTGACGTACTCCAACGCATGGCATCCTAAATATCCTGCTTCCGGGGAGACAACGCTTACAGATGGGATAATCGGTGGCTGGACCTACGGTGACATGCGTTGGCAGGGATTCCTTACAGATATTGATGTCACTGTTGATCTTGGTGAGGCCACACCTGTGAAATATATCGGTGCCACATTTATGCAGAGTCCCGGAGCTTGGGTCTACTTGCCGGAACAGGTGCGCATCTCCGTGTCTTCTGACGGTGCCTCCTTTGAAAATGTTGCAGTTGTCAACAATGAATTCCCATACCGTGACCATGAACTGGTGTTCATCCCGTTCGCATTCACCGGTGAGACCACGGCACGCTATATCCGCCTGGAGGCTGATGTCCATACAAAGCCCGGATCTTGGCTGTTCCTTGACGAGATTGTCGTGCGGTAGTGGCAGCTGGGACCATCGTTAACCAATCTGGTTGTATGCAGAAGTACTGCAAATTCTCCATTGTATCCATTGCCACGTGAAATTAATGGTTTAAATTTACAGGTTAAAACGGTTTTTAAAATTGCCTGATATGGATTTGGACCTTTTTCTTGAGATTCTCAGTGTGGATTCCACCTCGTCAAAGGAGGGAATCCTTGCAGACCATCTTATGACACGGCTTGCCGTGCCGGGATGTTCTGTATCATGCATTCCGGAAAACGCAGCCCCTGGAGAGCCTAAGAATATACTTTTCAGCTGGGGAGACCCTCAGGTCGTATTCTGTACCCATATGGATACGGTGCCTCCGTATATTCCTCCGACCGTGGAGAAAAAGGACGACGGCAATATGGTAATACGCGGCAGGGGGGCATGCGATGCAAAGGGGCAGCTGTTCTCGATGTATAGTGCATGCCTTGAACTGGCGGCAAAGGGCGAGACCGGATTCGGGTTGCTGCTGCTCTATGGAGAGGAGACCGGCTCATATGGTGCCAAGGCCTTCCGCACAATGCACCCCGGCGGCAGATATGTCATTGTGGGTGAACCGACGGACAACATGATGGTGTCTGCCAGCAAAGGGACAAAGTCATTTGCAGTTACCATAAAGGGGAAAAGTTTCCATTCCGGCTATCCGGTCTACGGCGCAAGTGCCGTTGAGAGATTCATAGACATGATGAATGCCCTCCGTGCCATCGAATTTCCAATGGACCCGAAACTCGGAGAGACAACCTATAACATAGGCAAGCTTGTCAGCGACAATCCGCAGAACATATTGAGCGACTGCCTGACATTCAGGATATATTTCCGTACTACATTTGCGAGCGATGAAATGGTGAGCCGTACTATGGCTGGCTTCAATGATGAATATGTCACAGTTGAGGCTTTCGGGGGGGACACCCCTGACGAATACCTTACATTGGATGGCTTCAGGACCAAGACTGTGGCGTTCGGAAGTGATGCTCCGCAGCTGACCAACTTCGGGCATAAGGCACTTTGCGGGCCGGGCTCGATACTTGTTGCACATACTGATGCCGAGCATATAACCCTCAATGACCTGGAGACAGCGGTGCACAACTATGTCGCAATCTTTGAAAAAATTAAAAGGGTAGAAATATGATAGTAATGAAATTCGGCGGCACGTCTGTCGCCAATTATGAGGCAATATCGCGGACGGTGTCAATAGTGGAGGGGAAACTGGCAGAGAAGCCGATTGTAGTTGTGTCCGCATTGTCAAAGGTCACTGACCTTCTGTACAAGATTGCCGACAACGCTGCAGAAGGCAATAGGGATGCCGCTGACGAGAAACTTTCTGAGCTGCGCATGCGCCATACAGGCCTGGCAAAGGAACTCCTTGCATCTGATGAGGAACTCTGCAATGAAGCTGTTGCCAAGGTTGACGGCATATGTGACTCCCTTGCGTCTTTTGTAGGGGCAGTATGCTCCCTCGGGGAACTGACAGACAGGAGCAAGGCCAAGATAATCTCCCACGGTGAGTGGCTCTCTTCCACAATAATATGCTATGCAATGAACCACAGGGGCATAAGGACAGGCTTTATCGATGCAAGGAAGATGATTGTCACTACTCCTGAATATATGAAGGGCGAGCCGTTGATCGATGAAATCATCAAAAGGGTGCCTGAAGAAATCTCAAGGGCATACGATGGGGCTGATGCCGTTATCACGCAGGGATTTATCGCCTCTACCTCAAAAGGTGAGCCTGCAGTGCTCGGACGTGGCGGCTCGGACTATTCTGCATCATTGATAGGAATGGCTGCAGATGCTTCCCGGATTGAGATATGGACAGACGTGGACGGAGTAAGGACAGCAGATCCACGCAGGGTCAGCAACACAAGGAATATCAGCAGAATCTCGTTTGAGGAGGCGGCAGAGATGGCACATTTCGGAGCCAAGGTCCTTCACCCTCTTACGATTGAGCCGGCAGTGATGAAGAATATCCCTGTATATGTCCTCAATTCAATGAAGCCTGACGGGGAAGGTACGGCAATCCTGCAGAGCAACCAGATAGAGGATGGAGTCAAGTCTGTGTCATTCAAGGAAAATATCCTGCTGCTCAATATATTCTCAACAAAGATGATCAATGTCTCCGGGTTTCTCAACAGGGTATTCGGGATATTTGCCGAGAACAAGGTCTCAGTTGACCTTATCAGTACATCTGAGGCCAATATCTCGCTTACGGTCGATGCTTCCCAGAACCTTGACAATGTGGTCCGTGAATTGTCTGGGTTTGCTGAGGTGGATGTTGACAATGACAAGTCCCAGGTCTCTATCATCGGAAAGAACATAGTCAATCTGCGTGGCCTGCTCCGCCAGACAATGGCATCCCTGAAAGACTGTAATATCTATATGATTTCCCAGGGGGCATCATTTGTGAACATCAGCTTTGTCGTTGACAGGGCTTCACTCACTGAAGTTGTGCAGGAGGTGCACAGATATCTTTTTGAGTCAGGAGACTATAAGGAAATGCAATTATGAAAGTTGTAATCAGCGGTTATGGAAAAATGGGAAGGATGGTCGAGAAGGTCCTTTCCGAAAAAGGGATAGAGTGTGCCGGGAAAAGTGAGGACATACAGAATTTCGACAAGGCAATCGCTGCCGGGAGCGTCTGTATAGATTTCACGACACCGGCTGCAATACGTGATAACTACAGGTCGCTTGCAGAGAACTTCAAGGCTGTGGTCATCGGCACCACTGGCTGGAACGACATCAGGGACGAAGTAGTTGCCTATTTTGAGAAATGCGGGACGGCGATGATATATGCCTCCAATTTCTCAATCGGAGTGAACCTGCTTTTTGCTGCTGTTGACTTCATCTCGGCAAAGATGGCAGTTACAGGAGGCTACAGTCCGTATATGCTCGAGATGCACCATTGTCATAAGCTTGATGCTCCGAGCGGCACCGCAAAGACGCTCGGCAGCATAGTTGACGGCAACATGGGTACATGTACGGACATCCAGTCGGTGCGCTGTGGAGAGATACCGGGAATCCATACAGTAGGGTTTGAGGGATTGAATGACCGTATCACGGTTACGCATGAGGCATTTTCGCGTGAGGGGTTTGCACAGGGAGCCGTCGAGGCTGCAATAAAGGCGGACAAGATGACTGGTGTACATGATTTCAAGGATATAATATTTGAAGCATGAGGCTGTTGTACTCATCGGTGTTTTAACATGAACTTTAAAATAGATTTCAAGAGCAATGAACAATAGATTTGTGTTGTCAGGGTGCGGAACAGCATTGGTCACACCTTTCAGGAACGGTGACGTTGACTACAAGGCATATGCAACCTTAGTTGAAAGGCAGGTCAAGGCCGGTATTCACTTTCTTGTCCCGCTGGGCTCAACTGCAGAAACGCCTTGCCTGGAAGACGATGAAAAGCAGAAGTTGCTTGAACTGACGAGGGAAATTGCCGGAGACCGGACTATCCTGGCTGGAGTCGGGACGAACTCCCTGAAGCAGACAATCCGGAACATGAGGCTCCTGAACGAGGCAGACATGTTCCTTGTGGTCGTACCTTACTATAACAAGCCTACTGCAAGGGGGCAATATGAATATTTCAAGGCGGTTGCATCGGAGACCGACAAGCCTGTCGTACTCTATAATGTCCCTGGAAGGACAGGTACTGACATGAAAGCTGAAACTACACTGAAACTTGCTGAGATAGAGAATATTGTAGCGATAAAGGAGGCTTCCGGAAATCTGGGACAGATAAAGGAAATCATTTTAGGTGCACCGGACGGATTTTCCGTGCTGAGCGGCAATGATGACCAGACAGTCGACATCATGAAAATGGGAGGCGCAGGTGTCATAAGCGTGGCTTCAAATATCGCCCCGGGACTTCTTGTCAAGATGACAGAGGCTGCATCTGAAGGAAATTTCAAAGAAGCAGATGCATTGAATGCCAGGCTGATGCCGTTGTTTGAAAACTGCTTCATCGAGAGCAATCCTATTCCGGTCAAGGCCGGCCTTTCTGCGATGGGGCTCATGGAAAACGAGCTTAGGCTTCCCCTCACATCATGTGAGGATTCCACTTATGATATAATGGTAAAGACAATCAATGACCTGAAATATGAGTAATATGGATTTGGACAGATTCAATGAGGTGATGTCCGGCCTTGAAAAAGGAGATATAAGGATAGCGGAGAAGATTGACGGCAAATGGGTCGTGAATTCCTGGATCAAGGAGGCCATACTCGCCGGTTTCCGTCTCGGAAAACTGCATGACATGTCGGACGGAGCCTTTTCATTTTTCGACAAGGATACTTTCCCTGCAAGAAAATTCACTGCAGCTGACAGTGTCAGGATTGTACCAGGTGGAAGCACGGTGAGGAGAGGAGCATATCTTGCCCCTTCAGTAATCGTCATGCCTCCTTCCTATATTAATGTGGGTGCGTATGTAGATTCCGATACAATGATTGATTCGCACGCGCTTGTAGGCTCATGTGCACAGGTCGGAAAACATGTCCACCTGTCTGCTGCGTCGCAGCTCGGAGGGGTGCTTGAACCAGTAGGAGCATTGCCTGTCATAATCGAGGACAATGTATTCATAGGAGGAAACTGCGGAATATATGAAGGAACGATTGTAAAGGAGAATGCAGTAATAGGGACAGGCGTCATAATCAATTCATCTACAGCAATATTTGATGCCACTACAGGGGAATACATCCGTGCAGACGAAAACGGGCAGATGGTTGTCCCTGAGGGTGCTGTGGTTGTCTCCGGAAGCCGTCCGGTGACCAAGGGGCCAGGTGCTGCGCAGGGAATACATCTCTATACGCCTGTGATTGTTAAATACCGTGATGCCAAGACTTCTGCTTCAGTAGTGCTTGAGGATTTGCTGCGTTAAGTTGAATGCGGCAATGTTAAATTTTGTCAGTGAAATCGTTGATGGGAATGGATTATAACAGGCTTTTTTCTGAAGACACAGGCTCTTTTTTCCGTTCGCCGGTAAGGGAAATATTCAAGAGGGTGGACCTGAATGCAATATATTCATTTGCAGGCGGATATCCATCTGCAGAGACTTTCCCGCTTGGCCAGTTCGGTGAAATTATGCAGAATGTGATTGCCAGGAATGGCGGCAAGGCCTTCCAATATGGAGCGACCCAGGGAGTCCCGGAATTGAGGGAGTCCCTGTCGGAAAGATATGGTGTGCCGCTGGAGAGGATACAGGTTACATCATCATCGCAGCAGGGAATAGATGTATGCACAAGGGTCCTTGTTGATCCCGGCGATGTGATACTTGCCTCAAATCCTTCATATCTCGGTGCACTGCAGTCTTTCCGTTCGTATAGGGCCGATGTGGTTGGAGTCAGGGCTGCTGCTGACCCTGAGGCATTTTCCCGTTCATGGGAAGATGCCATAGTCGAATGTCTTGCTGCAGGAAAGAAGATAAAGTTCCTTTATGCGATTGCAGATTTCCAGAATCCCTCAGGAGAAACACTCAGCCTTTCGCACAGGGAGATTCTTGTAGGGCTGGCCCGCAAATATGGATTCCTGATTGTCGAGGATGCCCCTTACCGTGAACTCCGTTATGAGGGTGAACATGTACCGACAATATATTCTCTTGACCCTGACATAGTACTGCATCTTGGCTCTTTCTCAAAGATAATGGCTCCAGGATTCAGGCTCGGATGGATTTTCTGTAATCCAGGGCTGCTGGACAAGATATATGTGTGCAAGCAGTCGCTTGACCTGTGTCCTCCTGTATTTGACCAGTATGTCGCTGCGGAGTTCATGGCTTCCGGCAGGCTTGATGCCAATCTTGCAAAGAGCATAGATCTGTACCGCTCAAAGAGGGACCTGATGCTTTCGCTTCTTGATGAATATATGCCCGAAGGCGTGACATGGACACATCCGGAAGGAGGGCTTTTCCTTTTCCTGAGCATGCCTGAGGGGTTTGATGCTGTGAAATTCTATGACGAGGCCCTGGATGCCGGTGTGGCGTATGTGGCCGGTTCATTCTTCCATACTGATGGAACAGGGCTGAATACAATGAGGCTTAATTTCTCATTCATGCCGCCGGAGCGTATCCGTGAGGGGATTGTACTCCTTGCTTCCCTGCTGGACCGGCATTTGGGCAATTCAGTGCATGATGTGTAATATTGGAATTCAAGGAAATGGAACTATATAAATATCAGGGGGCCGGAAATGATTTCCTTGTCATAGACAACAGGGACGGCCGCATAGTGCATGGGGACGCTATCAAAAGTACTGTTGCAAATACAGGTGTTTCCGTTGATGGCGGAACTGAAAACTTCCTGTCTTCCGGACGTATAGCGCAGCTGTGTGACCGAAGGTACGGCATCGGAGCAGACGGATTAATGCTTCTTGAGACATCTGGCCGTCTTGATTTCCGGATGGTGTATTACAACTCTGACGGATCTGGAGGAATGATGTGCGGCAATGGAGGACGATGTATTGTGGCCTTTGCTGCAGACTGTGGGGTCCATAATTTCAGATTTGAGGCTGCCGATGGCCCTCACGATGCAGAAATCCTTTCTGCATCAGAGAAATCAAAGGTAGTGAAATTGAAAATGAAAGATGTTGCCGGCATAGTACGGTACGGGAAGGATGACCAGGTCACAGGTGTACCTGAGGGCTATTTTCTTGATACTGGTACAAGGCATTTTGTAATGCCGGTTGTTTCCATGGATGATTACGATGTCTTTGGTGAAGGGCGGCGTATACGTTATATGGAGGAGTTTGCTCCGGCCGGGACAAATGTCAACTTCGTGGAGCCTTGTGGAGGATGTCTGCATGTAAGGACATACGAAAAGGGGGTCGAGGCGGAAACATACGCCTGCGGTACAGGTATAACAGCCTCTGCAATAGCTATGTGGCATCATTGTGGCTCTGGGGAGGCACGGAAATCTGCCGGTATATTCCACGATTTTGGGGCAGGGCATGTACATGTGGATGTGAAGGCCCTGCGTGACAGGCTTGCAGTTGATTTCAGCCCGGTTGAAGGCGGAGCTGAAGATGTATGGCTGACAGGGCCTGCAACGTATGTGTGCAAAATTTTGCTGTAGCAAAGCATCTGTAGCCTGTTTTCTTTGTGCTTTGGCATTTTTGTCCTATATTAGCATTTTGTCCGCTCCGGATAGCGGGTAGAGTTTAGTTGAAAATATTTAAAGTATATATTATGAAGAAGATTATTGGCCTTATGGCCTTTGCTGTACTTTGTACGGCATGTTTCAAAGGAGCTTACTATGAGGCTAACTTTACAGGCGTTGCAGGATTCAATTATGCGTATGATCCAAAGAATTTCCCTGACAGCGTATATATAAATACTCTTGCAGACTCTTCTACCGGACTGCAGTTCCTTGCAAATATAGATGAGAACACCGGTGAATTCTTTGGCGGCTTTGTGATTTCAATGAAGCGCGACAGTTCACTTGTCGTCGCTGATGACAATAAATATCCGGACTTTACAGTCTATACGAATCCATTGTCAACATCTACAGGCTCGGTAGTTGACGGCTGTGCTGTCTTTTACGACAGTGCACGGAAACCGGAGCATGGAGCCGTTTTCTCAATGGCTTCCAAAGGAACATGTACGCCTGTATATTGTATGGTGACAAATACACAGCCGGTTGTGAAATATTTTCTTGATGAAGGCTCTGCTGCCAAGGACAATGACGAATACCTTAATCTTACCATTACAGGCTATCTCAATGGCTCCAAGACAGGTGAAGCCAAATATTGCCTGGCTTCAAAGGATAGCGTCAACGTGGCCTGGAAAACTGTTTCACTCAGTAAATTAGGCAATATAGATGCAATTGACTTCCATCTTGAGACTTCCGGTGACGGCGTGCCGAGATATTTCTGCCTTGACAACCTTGTTGCCAAGATACATATAAAGGAAGAATAGCGTAATGCAATTGATGAAAAGCGGGCAGCTCCAAAGACTTGGAACTGCCCGCTTTTTGACAATCTGACCCATGGATGTCCAGGTGTAGCTTTGAGGTGCAAATTTTTCACCCGAAGTGTCCAGGTGTCCTGAATTGGGAATCACTCAAGCCAGGGTAATGGGGCGAAGACTTTACAGGCTACCTGTTAGACAGCCTCATTCGAAAAACAGACCCTTCAACCGGGCTCTTCCTGTATTGAAGTACTGGCTGCCATCTATAGTTCAAGCAGGCCAGATGGGATTTCCATCACGATTTCCTGGTTTACCGGATCAATGGACAGGATAAGGTCTTCATGGAGAGGGATATTGACTGCTCCATTGTCTGTAATAACCTCTATGCACGGATTGTTCGGTATGTCAAGGAAATCTGTAATCTCTCCAACTTCCTCATCTCCGTCTTCTCCAGCTGAGTACAGTTTCCAGCCGATAAGGGCGGAAAAGTCATCCTCTTCATAGTCAACGTCAATGCTGCTGCTTTCTGCGAATATTCCGCGCCCTATGATTTCCTCTGAATCTTCAAATGAGGAAATGTCCGTAAGGTGCACCAATGCCTTGTTGTTGCCTCTCTTTACAAGTGATTCAATAAAAAATGGAACCGGCAGTCCATCAAAATGGATGAATACCGGTTCCTTCAGGTTGATGTCATCGGGGGATATTTCACGTGTGCCTATTACAATTTCACCGTCGGTACCGTTGGATTTCAGTACCTGTGCAACCTTAAGCAGCTTGTGATTCTCCTCCTGGGACATTACGCCTCGGTGTTCTCAGCAGATGCTTCTGCCTCTTTTGCAGCCTTCTCAGCAGCGGCAGCCTCGGCAGCAGCCTTTGCAGCTTCCTCAGCCTCTGCTTTCTTCTTTGCAAGAGCTTCAGCCCTTTCCTGGTTAACCTTTGCCTCAGCCTCTATTGCAGCCTTGGCCTTGGCGTCTGCCTCCTTTACGAGACCTTCTTTCTTGGCATTGACCTTTGCGTCTTTCTGAGCTTTCCAAGCCTCGAATTTCTTGTCAGCCTCTTCCTGTGTGAATGCTCCCTTTGCAACTCCGCCCTGGAGGTGTTTGCGCAGGAGAACTCCCTCATAGGAGAGGATACGGCGTGTGACGAGGGTTGGCTGCGCACCTACGTTAAGCCATGCAAGTGCCCTGTCTGAGTTGAGGACGATAGTTGCAGGGTTTGTGTTAGGGTTGTAGGAGCCAATCTGCTCAATGAAACGACCATCGCGAGGTGCGCGTGAGTCAGCCACGACAATGTGGTAGAATGCGAAATTCTTTTTTCCGTGGCGCTGAAGACGAATTTTAACAGCCATTGTAATCTGTTTTAATGAATTTATAAAATAACCTGTGTTTTCCTTCCCGAGGAAAAACGTGCAAATTTACGGAATCTTATCTAAATTTGCAACCCTTTCCGTAGACTATGGCAGAATGTGCGCCTGGGAGCCATGGCAGGCAGCCTAATGACCGGCTGCATTGTACGGAAAGCCATGTTTGCCGCATGCGTACTGTTTGGCAAGATTATGGTATATGGCCCACGACATTAAAAAAACAGTGTATTATGAAAAAGATATTTATTTCAATTCTATGCGCAATGGTGCCTGTGCTTGCACTGACAGCCCAGGACCTGAATTCTGTTGCAGACAGTATATTGGGTGACTATTATGTCGAACGCGACGGAGAGCAGAGCAAGGTGCGTTTTACAAAGGAATCCGACGGGACCTACAAGGCGCAGGTGTTCTGGGTGAAAAATGACAAGGACAAGAATGGCAAGAAGCGTCTTGATGAAAAGAATCCGGACAAAAGCCTGAGGAATACACCATGTGACAAGATTCTCCTAGTGTGGAACCTTGGATATAACAGCGGGAAGAAGTGCTGGGATGGAGGAAAAGTCTATGACCCCATACGTGGAATAAAGGCAAATGTAAAATGTTCTTTCGGTGATGACGGAAAATTGAAGCTTAGAGGTTCGCTTCTCGGCATATCGGAAACGGTCTCATGGACAAAAATCAAATAATTTTGCAAAAAAATCTAAAATAATTTTGCGGTTTAAAAAATCATGTCTATCTTTGCAATCCCAAATCAAAGCGGATGTGGCGAAATGGTAGACGCGCTACTTTGAGGGGGTAGTGGGAGTTATCCTGTGCGAGTTCGAGTCTCGCCATCCGCACTAAGAGGACATTCGAAAGAGTGTCCTCTTTTTTGGGTATGACGGGGATGTCCATGCATCTGGGTAATGTGGATCGCCGGGATTCCCCTGTGTTACCTCCCCCCCTAAAAAATACAGGAAGACAAGATATTGCAAAGTCTGGACAGGATGGTGGTTTGCCAATGAGTGAGCACGCGAATGTGCCTTGGAGAGCGTAGAATGGTATTTTGTGTGCCAGATGGTACTGAAATTGGGCCGCTTTGGCACACTTTAAAAATGGAAATAATTGTCCGTTAGATGTTTATGTGTTTGGGGTGTGCTCACTCAATTGCCACTTCTTTAACCTCTTCCAATAGCTCAATCATAATATCAGTCTTGATTGTGCATTGGGATTTCAGTCCGGTAGACATTTGGGGCAACAAATGGCTCAACGCCAAACCGGCAGCGGCATCAATCTAAAGTATCTGTCAATTCTTGGCTTTCCTTAGCTGGCCGAGGTCAAGGAATGTAGAAGTGTTGGAGCCTGTGATTACTGTCGGGACTTCACCATTCCACTTGTCAATCCACATCTGTTCCAGAATCTGTGGTGTCAAGGCCTTTGTCTTGAGCAGGTTAGCCTCATATTCTGCTCTGGCGGCAACAATTTTCTTCTCTGCCTCAGCCTTCACAATCTCCAGTTCATTGGCTGCCTTCTGTGCTTTCTGGACAGCCTCGTTCTTTTGGGTTATCGTTGCTTCAAGTGTCTCGGGGTATTTGAGGCCGGAGGTCATTTCTCCAAGTTCGAAATTCTCCTTGAGAAGCACTTCCCTCAGATATTCCTCTGTGGTCTTCTCAAATTCCTCCCTCTTGCTGACAAGTTCATCCGTGGTGTAGTTGTTCAATTTGATCCGGTATGCATTCTTTATATGCGTGTACAGGACATCTTGCATCACATCCTCCAGCGGCTTCCTGTATTTCTTGAAAATCTCCGGTGACTTTCCGGCCACAGGGTTGATGTTGATTGTCGGGTCCACGACAAATTTCGATCCGTCTTTAGCATTGATTGCAAACGGTGGATAGTCAACAGTCTGTACATACATCGGGTATTCGTAGACTGCAGTGGTCAGTGGATTGTACCATACCATTCCCGTGACGAGGTTTACCTGGTCCACGCCCTTGTTGTTGCCATAGAGATTGACCCTTATGCCTTCGCATCCTGCATCAATCCTTTCGCATCCCATTATTGCAGCAGCCATGACGATGACAGCAGCATATTTGATGATATTCTTTTTCATATCTGTATATCAAGTCGTAATTGGCTATTTCCTGTTTCCGAAGAGCCTGAGCAGATACAGGAACAGGTTGATGAAGTCAAGGTAGAGGTTAAGGCTGCCGAGCAGTGCAAGCTTGTTGGTCTGCTCATTTACACCTTCTGCGCTGGATTCAAGGAGCATATTCTTTATCTTCTGCGTGTCGTATGCTGTCAGTCCTGTAAATATGATGACTCCTGCATAGTTCAGAATCATTGCAAGGCCTGAGTTTTTCATGAATATGTTGACAACAGTGGCGATAATCAGCCCTATGAGCAGCATATACAAGGCCCGTCCTATGGCGGACAGGTCCTTCTTGGTCATATATCCTATCAATGACATTCCGGCGAATGTCCCTGCCGTAATGAAGAATGTCTGTGCAATGCTTTCTGCAGTGTAGACCATGAATATGAATGACAGTGTCAGGCCGTTCAGGACTGCATAGGCGACAAACAGTATTGCAGCCGTGGCAAACGACATTTTCATGATTCTTGATGTGAAGATCAGAACCACTGCAAGCTCTGCAATGAACAGTCCCCACATCAGTGCAGGTGTGGACGCTATGGCGTACATCAGTTCATAGCTGTTGGCCGCAAGCAATGCAACGAATGCAGTGACCAGAAGTCCTCCGGTCATCCATGAATAGACGTTGCGCATCAGCACGGAAAATGCCTGTGGCAAGTCCAGTGCCTGCCCTCTTTCGTAAGTGTTGTAGTTGTCCATGTGTATTATTTTTTGTGTTTTGCCAAAGAAGCCCAAATATACATAAAAAGTTCAATCCTCACAAGCCTAATGTCATCTGCAATGTCATTGAAAGTTAAATCCGTTGCATGTGTAGAATAATTTTTATTATCTTCGCGCGCTTTTTTGGAATGGATGCATGAAACTGGACATTGGTATGAGAATGACTGTAAGGAACTGGCTGTCACTTGCTTTGATAACCGACTGCTACATAGGATATAGCTATGTCGAGCCTTTCATGAGGCTGGCAGGAACCATGGCATTGCTGGCTTTCCTGTGTTGGAACTTCCGTGCGAATGGACTTCTTGTAAACCGTAATCTATATAAATGATGAATAGGGGAGATGCAATATCCGGACATCTGGCGTGCTTTGTCGCATACGCTATTTTCGGAGTAAATATAATAGTATGCAAGGACCTGACTGGCAGCCATCTTATATCGCCGATAGCGATATTCCTGCTGAGGTCAATCGGTGCCGGTTCACTTTTCTGGATAATATCGCTGTTCCGGCCGCGGGAGAAGGTTGAGAACAGGGACTATCCAAAGATTCTGGCTGCATCCCTGCTCGGTTTCTTCGTGACTCAGCTTACATTCCTTGTCGCCATACCGGATGTTACACCCATGAACAGTGCCATCCTGAGTGCTCTGTCTCCGGTGTATACCATGTTTATCGCAGCTGTGGCAATCAAGGAGCCGGTGACATTCAGGAAGGCTGGAGGAGTGGCATTGAGCCTGTTTGGGACCATACTGTTGATAGTCAATAGTGTCAGCTCGAAAGGAGGTGCTGCGGAAAGCAGCCTTTCCGGTATATTCCTGATGTTTCTGAACGGATTGAGCTTCTCGTTGTACCTTGGCATATTCAAGCCGCTGATACAGAAATATTCTGTCGTTACTTTCATGAAATGGATATTCCTTTTCTCAACTCTCGTCTCATTGCCTATGGCAGGAAAGGAAGTTGTTGGAATCCAGTGGAGAATGATTCCTTCAGGACAGCTGTGGGAACTTTCGTTCCTGATAATATTTGCAACGTTTGTCAGCTATTTCCTTATACCTTTCGGGCAGAAGAGGCTCCGTCCTACCCTGGTCAGCATGTATAGCTATGCACAGCCTATAATAGCTACATCCATAAGCATCTGCATTGGGATGGATGTGCTTTCGTGGCAGAAAATCATTTCGGCAATAATGGTTTTCACGGGAGTCGTGATTGTCAGCCGCAGCCGTTCGGCTGCTGACCTGGGGAAACAGGATTGCAGGTGATAATGAAACTCTTTTGCTAATTTCAAAAAATAGAGCTATCTATGCAAAGTGCAAATACAAGAGAGCACATACAAGACAGCAATTATGAAAAACTACACATTGTTGAAATTGGCCGCCGCTCTGTGCATTGGGCTTATTTTCATGTCCATTTCACTTCATGCTCAGACGGAGCATGGCTACAGAAATCCTGTCATATCCGGATGCTATCCGGATCCGAGTATCTGCAGGGCTGATGACGGATATTATCTTGTCAACAGCAGCTTCCAGTTTTTTCCTGGAGTACCGCTCTTCCATAGCAGGGACCTGATCCATTGGACACAGATTGGCAACTGCCTTGACCGTCCATCACAAGTCAGGCTGGACAACGCCCGGTCGTGGAGCGGAATCTATGCCCCGACAATCCGTTACGACAACGGAACATTCTATATGATTACAACAAACGTTTCAGACAGGGGCAATTTTTTAGTGTATACCACAGAACCGTCCAGAGGCTGGTCAGAACCAGTGTGGCTGAAACAGGAAGGAATTGATCCGTCCCTGTATTTTGAAGACGGCAGATGCTATATGGTGAGCAACCCTGATTCAGGAATACATCTGTGTGAAATAAATCCTCGGACAGGGGAGCAGCTGACACCGTCGGTGTGCATCTGGAACGGGACAGGAGGGCGGTATCCTGAGGGACCGCACATATACAGGAAAGACGGATGGTATTATCTTCT
The DNA here is from genome assembly GCA_023667095.1 of Bacteroidales bacterium. Taxonomy (GTDB): domain Bacteria; phylum Bacteroidota; class Bacteroidia; order Bacteroidales; family UBA932; genus Cryptobacteroides. Next base: position 285,204 of record JAMPAT010000001.1, on the reverse strand, counting down.
GATATCTGAAGGAGGTACCGAATATGGGCACAAAGTGACAATAGCCCGCAGCCGCAATATATATGGCCCGTATCAGGGTAATCCTGCCAACCCGATACTTACTCACATGAACCATAACGCCCAGGGCAGCCCGATACAAGGTACTGGCCATGCTGATATCGTCGAAGCAGAAGACGGGTCATGGTGGATGGTATGTCTTGCATTCAGGCCTCAGTCTGGCAACCATCATCTGCTTGGAAGGGAGACTTTCCTTGCTCCCCTGCGCTGGGACAAAGATGCATGGCCGGTAGTCAACGGGAACGGTACGTTGTCACTTCAGATGGATGTGCCTACGTTGCCACAGAGTAATCCCATAGTCAAGCCTGTACGTACATATTTCACCGGCACGCAACTGCCATATGAATGGATGTATCTGCAGAATCCGCGAGTCCGGAATTATACATTCACTGGCAAGGCATTACAGATGAAAGGCATAGCGGCAGGACTTGATCAGTCCGGTGCAAGTCCATCCTTTATTGCACGGCGTCAGGAGCATATCTGCTTTACTGCTACAGTATCGCTTTCACTTAAAGATGCAGAAGCCGGTGACAGGGCTGGAATGAGCCTTTACCGCGAAACCCATGCACACTATGACATGTTTCTGCGTAAAGAAAGGTCCGGATATGCAATTGTACTACAATATAGGCTTGGCTCTATGCTGCATACGGAAAAAGAAATTCCCGTCAGGCAGCCGAAGGTTCAGCTGCGTATAACTGGAACTCCTGATTTCTACAGTTTTGAGTATTCGGAAAATGGGAAAGATTTCCACAGCATGGGAATGATGGACACCCGCTATCTCAGTACAGAGACTTCCGGAGGGTTTACCGGGACAGTTATCGGCCTGTATACAGTAAATGCTTCAGATTCATCAAATGGCTATGGGGAATTCTGCTGGTTTGACTATGAGCCAAAGTAGCCACTTTCCTCTATTCTCACAATAAACATGAAGGCTTGCTGTTGAGCTTGGCTGCATCATGTCGAATACTGCTGCATTGGAGCTTCTGTACAGGCAGGACTTCTTTTTATGTCCGGAGAAGTCAACTGGGAAAATACTTCTGCAACAGCATTCCAGGGGCTTGAACTCCTGTATATTGTCAGACACCGAAATTATGGTAGTGCGGACCGAAGCGTTCAAATGCTGCACGGTCGAGTTCTTCGCGATGGTCCGGGTGGGCGATGCTGATGAGAAGCTTTGCCCTTTCCTGCATCGAACGTCCATAGAGGTCGACTGCACCGTATTCTGTGACAATCCAGTGGGCATGCGCCCTGGTGGTCACGATTCCTGCCCCTTCAAGCACTACAGGGGCAATCTTGCTTCCGCCCTTGCTGGTGCATGACGGCATTGCGATTATTGCCTTTCCTCCCTTTGACAGGGATGCACCGTAGACGAAGTCAATCTGTCCGCCGACTCCGGAATAGAATTTCGTACCGATTGAATCTGCGCATACCTGGCCTGTAAGGTCAACCTGTACGGCAGAGTTGATTGCTGTCATCTTAGGGTTCTGTGATATTATATAAGGGTCGTTGGTGTAGCCCACGTCCATCATGGAGACCATAGGGTTGTCATCGATGAAGTCATAGCACTCTTGAGAGCCCATAAGGAAGGTTGACACGAGCTTCCCCTTGTCAGTCACTTTATTCGAACCGTTTATGACTCCCTTTTCAACAAGTCCGAGCACACCGTCCGCAAACATCTCAGTGTGTATTCCGAGGTTCTTGTGGCTGCCGAGCTGTGCAAGGACAGCGTTCGGGATTGCACCGATACCCATCTGGAGGCATGCACCGTCCTCAATCAGTTCCGCACAATGCTTTCCGATGGCGGTCTCGACGTCATTCGGCTGGCTGAAATGTGCAGGCTCAAGCGGTGTGTCACCTTCCACGAAAATGTCTATCATGGACATCGGTATCATGGCCTGTCCCCAGGCGCGTGGTACATTCTTGTTCACCACAGCGATTACAGTCTTTGCACATTCGATTGCTGCGAGGGTCGCGTCTACGGAGGTGCCGAGAGAGACGAAGCCATGCTTGTCTGGAGGGCATACCTGTATCATCGCCACATCGCAGCGGAGGGCACCGCAACGGTATAGCTTCTGTGTTTCGCTGAGGAATACCGGGATATAGTCTGAATATCCTGCCTGTACGCTTTTGCGCACATTCGCCCCTATGAAAAATCCCTGGTGAAAGAATATCCCGTCGAATTTTGGGTCAGAATATGGCGCAGGGCCTTCCGTGTGGAGATGATGGATGCGGACATCCCTCAATTCACCGTTCTCCCCTCTTCGGCAGAGTGCGTCGATCAATATCTTTGGGGCACTTGCAACGCTGCTCAGATGTACATGGTCTCCTGATTTTACAACCTTGACAGCCTCATCGGCTGAAACAAAATGGATATCGTGTCTCATAAATGTCATAATTATCAATGGCGCGCCAAAGATAATGCTTTTTTGCTAAATTTGCCCCTCGTATCGTTCAGGGCGGATAAAAACATGGTATTTGTCTTTGGACGTGCAGCCGGCATAAGATTTTTGGGGAAGGCATAAGGCCGGGGATTATGGAAAATTCAAAGAATATCTATATATGAAGACAAGACAGGAAAAGATGGAGGCGTTCGGAAGGATTCTTGACATCCTTGACGAACTGCGCGAAAAATGTCCGTGGGACAGGAAACAGACTACTGAATCATTGCGTCCGCAGACGATAGAGGAAGTATATGAGCTGAGCGATGCTATCTTGAAAGAGGACGGGAAGAATGTTTCCAAGGAGTTAGGGGACGTGCTTCTGCATGTCCTGTTCTATGCAAAGATAGGCGAGGAAAAAGGGGAATACGATATCGTGGATGTCATCAATTTCCTGTGTGACAAACTTATATATCGTCATCCTCATGTCTTCTCGACATCAGAGGTGAGCAGTGTGGAAGATGTTGTGAAGCAGTGGGAGATGCTGAAGACCAAGGAGAAGGACGGCAACAAACGTATCCTTTCCGGTGTCCCTGATGCGCTGCCGCCGCTCTTGAAGGCATACAGGATGCAGGACAAGGCCCGTGGAGTCGGATTCGACTGGGAGAACAAGTCGCAGGTCTGGGACAAGGTCAAGGAGGAGATGGGAGAATACCAGGCTGAGCTTGATGCAATTGATGCCGCGGCCTCTGAAGAGGAACGGAGGGCTGCATACGACCGTGCTGAGCAGGAACTCGGGGACTATATTTTCTCTGTAGTGAATGCAGCCCGTCTCTATGGGCTCAATCCAGACACTGCCCTTGAGCGTACCTGTGAGAAGTTCAGACGCCGTTTCACATATCTTGAGGAGCACACGATCCGTGTAGGGCGCAACCTGAAGGACATGACGCTTGCCGAGATGGATGAAATCTGGGATGAGGCCAAGGCCAAGGGACTTTAGCGGAAAATGCCGGTGACCAAAGGGTAATCGAACTGGGGATTCTGCAATGCTTGCCGCTTCATGCAATGTCCATAACCTTATAAGAAGGACATTCTGGCAGGTGCCCGGCGGTGATGCTTTCCGAATGTTATAGAATAGAAACAGAAAGGGCCGGCTAAAAAGTATTAGTCAGACCCCTTCTTCTCATTTTTTCGGTGCGACCAACCTCACCCTTGTCGCTAAATTTTCAATCCTCAGAGAGTTATTCGGACTTTTTAGTCACCCTCTTGGTTATCTGATCTTGTTGGCCTTGACACCTTCGAATGTCATGACAACAGGCTTGATGTATCCGTTTTCATCGAAATGCATCTCGTCGATGCAGACTTCGCGGTCGTTGCCGTCTGTGCTTCCGAGAGGATGACGGTGGTAGACGATGTACCATTTGTCTGACTTAGGCTCGTGCATTACAGAATGGTGTCCTGCTCCTGTGCCTATCTCCGGGTCCTGCTGGAGAATCTTTCCTATCCTGTTGAAAGGTCCCATAGGGCTGTCCGCTATGGCGTATGCCACGCAGTAGTCCGGACCTGTCCAGCCACCTTCCGACCACATGAAATAGTATTTCCCGTCTTTCTTGAACATGAACGGTCCCTCGACATAGTTTTCAGGTGTCACTTCCTTGAATGTCTCCCCGTCCCCGAATGGTATAAATCCGGTGAAGTCATTGTTGAGGATACCTACGTTGCAATGTCTCCATCCTCCATAGAACATGTAGTATGTGCCGTTGTCCTCGAATACGAACTGGTCGATTGGCTGCGCCCCGTTGATTACTTCATCGATGAGCGGCTTGCCGAGCATGTCCCTGTATGGACCTTCCGGCTTGTCAGATACGGCAACTCCGATTCCTCCTTCACCTTTCTCGTGCATGTCGTTTGCCCCGAAGAAAAGGTAGTATGAACCGTCTTTCCTGATTATGGCTGGTGCCCACATTGCCCTCCATGCCCACTTGACTTCGTTGTTGTCGATAATCCTTTCGTGCTTTGTCCAGTTGACGAGGTCTTCTGAGGAGAATGCATCGAGGTAGGTCTGCTGCTCGTATGGCAGTGATGCGGTAGGGAATATCCAGTATTTCCCGTCCCAGATGACGCATTCCGGATCTGCATACTTGCCTTCAAAGACAGGATTGCCTGATGTCTGGCCGGTGCTGCAGCCTGTGAATACAGCCATGGCTGCCAATGCCGTAATTAAGATTCTGCTTTTCATTGTCATTTATAATAGTGTTTTACATTATTCATCCCTATGCCCTGGCACGATGGGCCGTATGCGCCGCCAAAAATAATGATTATTTGTGTAATTTTGCAAATCCGGACGACTGGACATTTGGAAATAACAGGACAGGAATGACGTTTTAAGGAATCGGGATATGGAAAAGAATAAGCTGCAACATCATGATATAACAACCGATAAGCTCATTGATGACATTCGAAACATCATAGAACAAGGTCGGAAACAAGCATACTCGACTGTCAATAAAATTGCGGTACTTACCTATTGGCATATAGGGCGACGTATTGTAGAGGAAGAACAGCATGGAGAAGCCCGTGCGCAGTATGGTACCCGCTTGATTAAGTTAATTGCGGATCGGTTGTCAATCGAATTTGGCACAAACTACTCCGATCGGCGATTGCGGGACTATCGTCAGTTCTACTTGAATTTTAATGATTTACCGATTTGGCACTCGCGAGTGCCAAATCTCACATGGACGCATTTCCGGCGCATCATGGCTGTGCCGCATCCGGATGCCAGACGGTGGTATGCAGAAGAGGCCTCCCGCGAAATGTGGAGTATCCGCACGCTTGACCGGAACATCTCCACTCAATATTATGGCAGACTATGTGCAGCGAAAAGAGATGGCGAGGCATTGCCTGTGATTGAAAACCTCAATGGGAATGACCCGAAGGAGTACATAAAAAGTCCGGTGGTGGCGGAGTTCCTCAATTTCAAGCGTGACACTAAGTACTCGGAGAGTGACTTGGAACAGGCATTGATTGACAATCTGAAGAAATTCATTATGGAGTTAGGACGTGGGTTCGCCTTTGTAGAAAGACAAAAACACATCGTGACGGAAACTGATGATTTCTTCATTGACTTGGTTTTTTACAACTTCAAAATGAAAAGGTTTGTTCTGTTTGAACTGAAGACCCATAAGGTAACACATGCCGATGTGGGACAATTGGATATGTATGTGCGCATGTTCGATGACCTTATGAAAGAGCCGTCGGATAATCCCACTATAGGTGTGCTTCTGTGCACGGAGACCGATACGACCATAGCCAAATACTCTGTGTTGCATAATAGTGAGCAGCTTTTTGCAACCCAATATATGGCATATATGCCGACGGAAGAAGAGCTAAGTCGAGTGATTGAACAGCAAAAACGTTTCTTCTTGGAACAACATGGAAAGGAGGAGTAATATGAGGACTGCAAATGTGGATATGACAGAGAACGGAGTTAAGTATCATTTGCGGAAGCTACAGCAGAAAGGTGTTATCAGACGCATAGGCGCGGATTTCGGAGGACATTGGAAAATTATTAGGACAGGAATGACGTTTTAATGAATTGATATATGCAAGAATGGAAAGAAAGGACCAGGATGCTGGTCGGAGAGCAGATGCTCAGGCATTTTGAGGATTCGACCGTGGCTGTGATAGGTGTCGGCGGAGTCGGTGGATATGCGGCAGAGATGCTTGTGCGTGCCGGCATCGGACATCTGATAATACTTGACAGCGATACAGTCTCGGTGACAAACAAGAACAGGCAGCTTCTTGCGCTGGACTCCACTGCGGGGAAGCCTAAATGTGAGGTGCTGGCTGAGAGGCTAAAGGATATAAACCCTCAGCTGGACCTTGTGATTATTGACAAATACTTAGAGGCTCCATCGTCAAATCAGATTCAGGCAGGTTCTGTCCCTGCTTCACCGGGAAAGACAGAAGGACTACCGGCAGATGTCTCATCAGGAAAGGATGCCGGGACAGAGGAGGTGCAGGCAGGTGACTTGCCGGGGCAGGGATATGTTGCCGTGGAAGACAATACCCCCTCAGGCCTTCTCGGACGCTACAGGATTGATTTTTTAGTGGATGCAATTGATACGCTTGCACCGAAGCTTGCGCTTATAAAATATTGCGTGGACAGCAGGATTCCGCATGTATCCTCAATGGGGGCGGGGGCCAAGTTCGATGTGACAAAGATCCGCGTTGCCGACATCTCGAAATCGTTCAACTGCCCTTTGGCCTATATAGTGCGCAAGAGGTTGAGGCACATGGGAATATCAAAAGGGTTCAAGGTCGTGTTCTCGGAGGAGCTCCCTGATGACAATGCAATTGTGCCTGCTGAGGAAAGGAACAAGAAGTCACAGGTCGGGACAATTTCATATCTTCCTGCTGTGTTCGGATGTGCATGTGCGCAGGTCGCAGTGCAGCATCTCATGGCATCATATACAGAGGCTGACGGCACCGGTAATTGAATGATTGGAGTCCGTCTTGAGCCTTATTCCTCCCAGAAACGCCTAAAACGGAAATATATAATTTAAAAATAGACATATTCTTATTAAATTTGCACGTTTTTGTGTACGGTACATTCCGGAAGCATGGACAAATAATATAAATAGCTTGCAATATGCCTGATTATAAAATAGTTGAAGTAACATCCAAGGGTGACCTTAAAAAATTCGTGAAATTCCCGGACGAACTTTACCGGGATTGTCCGCAGTATGTGCCGGCACTCCATTCGGACCAGATAAAGTCACTTACCACAGTATCTACTGCCAAATATTGCCCTCACAGGATGTGGATGGTCATGGACGGCAAGAAGGTTGCCGGGCGTATCTGTGCCATGATAAATCCGAGATACAATGAGCGGTACGGCACAAAGAGGGTGCGCTTCGGCTGGTTTGACACAATCAACGACATTGAGGTTGCAGGGATGCTTCTCGGGCAGGCTGAGTCATGGGCACGGGAGAATGGAATGGATGAAGTCCATGGCCCTCTTTACTACAACACTTTGGGCAAGCAGGGAATGCTGGTTGAGGGATATGAAAATGTACCTCCTTTCAACTGCTATTACAATTTCCCTTACTACAATGACCTTGTGACTGCCCTTGGCTATGTCAAGGAATGCGACTGGCTGCAGTACAAGATGGCCGCTGACCAGGAAGTCCCTGACAAGATGAAGAATATAGCAAAAAGGCTTATGGAGAGGTATAGCCTTACTGTCGGTGACATTGACAGCCTTAAGAAGGACAGGGAGCTTGTCAGGAAATTCTTCAGGATGTACAATGAGAGCTTTGCCGGAAGTGTCTACAATTTTGTGCCTTTCACTGATGAGGAGATAGAGGAGGAGGCAACCCAGACGATAGGCCTGCTCGACAAGAGGCTGTGCTGTTTCCTGCTTGATGCGGACAACGAGGTGGCGGCATTCGGGATATCTTTCCCGACCATATCAGGTGCACTGCAGAAGGCCAGAGGATCAATGTTCCCGTTTGGATGGATACATTTCCTCAAGGCATTGAAGAAATTCGACACTGTTGACCTTATGCTCAACGGTGCAGCACCGAAATGGCAGAATACTGGCGTTTCATCTGTCTATCATTGTATTATGGCAGATAAATATAAGGAATGTGGTGCTAAATGGGCTATCGCAAATCCACAGATTGAGACAAACACTGCCGTCAATGTATGGGACCGTTACGAGAATGAACTTTATATGCGCAGACGTTGCTATGTCAAGGCACTGGACGGAGGTGAGCCAAGCCGTGTGTGTCCAGGCAGGGAATAGGATGGGCGTCAAGGCGATGGACGGGAGATTGCAGGAAAGGAAACATCAGAAGAAAATAAAACAGTAAATATATGGCAGAAAATTCACTTTTGGAGAAGGTACTTGGCCTTCAGGAAAAATATGAGGCACTTCAGCAGCAGCTTTCAGACCCTGAGGTAATGTCTGATATGAAGAAATATGTGCAGCTCAACAAGGAGTACAAGGAACTGTCTCCTATCATCAAGGCTGGCAACGAGTACAAGAAACTTGTTGAGGACTATGAGTCTGCAAAGGATATCATAGCAAACGAGAAGGACGAGGAACTCCGTGAAATGGCAAAGGAGGAAATAGCGGAGATAGAGCCGAGGCTTCCGGAAATGGAGCAGAATATCAAGCTTCTGCTTATTCCTGCCGACCCCCAGGACAGCAAGAATGCAATACTTGAAATCCGTGGAGGTACAGGGGGGGACGAGGCAGCCATATTTGCAGGAGACCTTTTCAGGATGTACACCAAATATTTCGAACGCCGCGGATGGAAACTCGAGGTCACGAACCAGTCGGAGGGAACGGCCGGAGGATTCAAGGAGATTGTCTGCAAGGTCTCAGGCGATGGTGTCTACGGTGTCCTGAAATATGAGTCAGGAGTGCACCGTGTGCAGCGCGTGCCGCAGACCGAGACCCAGGGACGTGTCCACACCTCTGCTGCTTCAGTTGCAGTGCTCCCTGAGGCAGACGAGTTTGACATTGAGCTGAACATGAACGATATCCGTAAAGATACATTCTGTTCATCGGGACCCGGAGGACAGTCTGTCAACACGACATATTCAGCAATCAGGCTTACCCATATCCCATCCGGAATCGTGGTGCAGTGCCAGGATGAGAAGTCTCAGCTGAAAAACTTTGACAAGGCACTCTCCGAACTCCGTACAAGGCTCTACAACATGGAGTACGAGAAATACCTGAACGAGATTTCCGCAAAGCGCAAGACCATGGTCTCCACAGGTGACCGTTCTGCTAAGATCCGTACCTACAACTATCCGCAGTCACGTGTGACTGACCACCGTATCAACTACACAATGTACAATCTTCCGGTCTTCATGGATGGAGATATCCAGGAGGTGCTTGACCAGCTGCAGGTTGCGGAAAATGCAGAGCGTCTGAAAGAGGCCGGGGAATAGCTTCCGGCTTCCATAAGGAGAAGTGAGAGTTAAAATGAACAGCATGAAAAGATATATTTATGGAACGGCAATGGCCGTATTGTTTTTGACAGTCCTTGCATCATGTGCAGGCAACAGTGACAATGGACGAAAAGTGATAGGTGTTGACGAACTTGCATCTGTAGTTGAAGACATGCAGGACGGTGATACCCTTTCTGTACGCGGATTCTGCGTTGATGTATGCGGCCATGGAGGTGAGCACATTACTCTGGTGGGTGAGGACAGTACGCATGCGGTCTCTGCAGTAGCGGAGCCTCAGCTTGCATCTTTCAACGATGACCTGAAATACCAGTATGTCACAGTCAATGGTGTTCTCAGGGAGCAGAAAGTCGATGAGGCTTTCCTTGACAACTGGGAGTACCGTCTGGATGAAAGCCTGAAAGGACCGAACGGAAATCCTGAGGCTGTGGCTATGCTGAAAGGGCAGATTGTGGAACTGAGGGACTCTATAGCTGCCCGCTTTGCCAGGACCGGCAAGAAATACTGGAGCAGCTATACCATAGAGGTTTTCTCATACGAAGCTGACAGATAACATGAATTTCCGTCGTCTGTGCAGGGGAGTACATAGGGAACTGTCATTTTTCTTTGCAGGTGCCGTATGCCTGTATGCAGTTTCCGGAATATGCCTTAACCATAAGAGAGACTTCAATTCCAATATAAGCATACAGAGGGTTGAGGTGGCTTTAGAGGGTGATTTTCCTATGCCAGGTCCTGGCCTTGGCAATGATGCAGTCCAGGCTTTTGTCAGGCAGCTTCCTGACCATGAGCAATATACGAGGCATGCTGCTGTTGACAGCTTTGCGGTAAAGATATTTTTCAAGGGCGGGTCTTCGCTGGAAGTCAGCCTTGATGACGGCAGTGCACTTTATGAAAAGGTACGCAAGCGCCCGGTTTTAGCTTCACTTAACCGTCTGCATTACAATCCTTCCCGCAACTGGACATGGTTTTCTGATATTTTTGCGGCCTGCCTGTTGCTCATCACCATTACAGGGCTGTTTATGCTGAAGGGGCCAAAGGGACTCCTTGGCAGAGGTGGCATTGAATTCATCATAGGGCTGCTGGTTCCGCTTGGATTCCTGTTGTTCCTTTAGGAGTCCGATGGCTTCCTGGCTCCGGCAGAGACGTCGCTATTGGCAATAGTCCTTGAGTGCCTTTCTCAGCAGTTTCAACGCAAGCTGGATTTCGGAAGTCACTTTCCTTACTGTTATATTGTATCTGGATGCAATTTCCTGATATGTAAGTTCTTCATGGCGGCTTGCCGTGAAGATGTCCCTTGTGAGTTCCGGCATCCTTGACAATGATTTGCGGAACAGTTCCATAAGTTCAGATGAGAATATATCATGCTCGGCCGGAGTGTTTTCGGCCAGGCTCGCAAGTGATGTCTCAATCCTGTACCCTACGCTGTCGTCTGTCTCTTTGTTGACGGCATTTGACTTTTTCCTTAGCCAGGAAATGCATCTGCTGCGCAATGCAAGATAAATATAGCCTTTGATGTTTTCCTGAGTCAGTCCGCTACGGTGCTCCCATAGATAGATGAAGCAGTCAGAGACAATGTCCCTGGCGGCCTCCCTGTCGTATGTATATGAAAATGCTATCTTCTCAAAGCTTTTCCGTGACAGATTATAAAGTGTACTGAACTCTTGTTCGGTCATAAGCTTATTATAGTGCAGTGGTCCTTTTTCTTTAAAAGTGGCATCCGGCATGTCCGGATGCCACGGTGATATGTGTTCAATAAACTGTGGCTACAGCCACTTTGTGTCTATCATTGTAGGGTTGGACGAACCTCCGACAGCATCATATCCATGGCCTGTAAGGTCCTTCACGATGTTGCCGCTGCCTGCAGGGTTAGCTTCCCATGCGTTCATCCTCCAGTAGGCGAGCAGGCCGTCAGATTCAGGGTCAACGTAGTTCATGTTGTTGGCAATCTCAGACTGGCTGAGTGCCCTTGTCCATACCCTTGTCTCCGCTACATATCCGTCAAGGGTACGTCCGCCGCCGTATGATGCACCGATCTGGAATCCTCCTGAATTGTTGCTTGTGAGGTCAATTGTCTCACCTCCTGTAGGAGTTCCGGTTGCATACTGTCCGTCAATGTAGATATCCCATGTCGCACCTGTCCAGACAGCAGCCACGTGGTACCATTTGCCGGTATCAAATGGCTTGTCTGTTGCTGCAGGCTGATATGAATCATGGCATATCTGCATTACGTTATTGGCAATCTTTACGTCTCCGAAACGTACTCCGCAGATTCCCTCGATTCCCATGATGGAGCTGATGTATGGGTCCCTTGTCTGGAAAGAGTTGACAAATACCCTTGTCTCAAGGGTCATCTGGCTGAGTGCTGCAAGGTTAGGATCCTCCTGGAATCCTGGAACCTTGTATTTGTTGCTTGAGCCAAGATACATGGCCTTGCTGATGACAGGGCTCTTGATGACGATGAAAAGTGTCCTTGAAGGCTCCAGAACCTGCATTGCTGAAGTTGACTTTATGCTTACCGGAACACAGTATGTGGAACCTTCTGCAAATTCATCGATAGAGGTTACTGTCATTTCAACAGGGTCAGAAAGGTTGAAGCCTTTGCTGATAGACGTAGTGTTGCTGCTCAGTTCGAAGCAGCCTTCCGGTGCCATGACATAATTCTTTCCATACTGCCTGTTGTATGCCTCAAGCAGGTCTGCGCGGACTTCAAGCTCTATTGTGATGTCCTGCGGTGCCTTTACTGATGACGATACTGTGAAGGCAATCCCCTCAGGAGGGGTGTCAATGGTGATTGTCTTGTAAGTGTCGCTCTGAGCATCGGTCATATAGATGGCCTCATATGGTTCTGCGACATTGGTGCATCCTGTGAGGATGGCCCCGAGTGCAAGTGCACCTGCAAGGTGCCTGCATCCTATGTTTACAAATGATTTCATATTGAATTTCATATTAATGAACCAGTTTATTCGGCAGGAGTCCATAGCTCGAACTCATCCATTGAGATACGGTTCTTGGTTGCACAGACTACCCTGAAATATTTTGCCGTAACAGCTTTCTTCAGATTTACTTCAATCCATTTGTCAGAATTGGCTTCAGGAGTGAAGCTTACACCAAGTGAAATGGATTCCCATTTTTCCCTGTCATTGCTTATCTGGATGTCACTGATGTCGAATGAGTCTGTGGTTCCTCCATAGTAAAGATGCCAGCGGAATCCTATGATTGGATAAGCTTTGTCCAGCTCTGCGATGAAGTTGCCTGGATTGAAATAGCTGGACATGGAATACCAATAATATGGAGATTCTGTCCTGTCGTATGTCTTGCCGTCGAACATGGCAGCCTGCTGTGCATCACTGTCATTGTTCCATACGCCTGTCCATCCGCTGGTATTGAGTCCGTTGTAGCATTTCAGCCTCCATGAATCAGCAGGCTCAATCCTGATTCCCTTCATTTCTGTAGCAGAGAAGTCGATGTTAAGTTCTGCGAGATTGAGGACAATGTAGTGTACAAGTTCATCTTCTGTAGTGAATCCGTCTTCAGGAAGCTGTACCGTGACAGGGACAAGATATGAACCTTCTGCCATATCCCTTACGTCAATTTTTATCTCGAGGTCTTCGCTTGTGAAGCTGTCGGCCTTGATTGTGAGGTTGCCTGTGGATATCCTTGATGCGTCCACTTCCTTGTATTCAGTTCCGTTCTCAACATTGTATTTCTCAATAAGTGAAGGGGTGTACACTACCGGGAAGGTGCAGTCCACCGGTGCCGGACGTGATATGCTTGCGGTCATTACATCTGTTATGCTCTCAGGGGTGTCTGCCTCATTGAGCTTTACGGAATATGATGACACCTTGCCGCTTTTCAGTGAAATGTTGATTGCGCCTCCGGCAGGGTTGGCATCCTGGATTGCCTTGCGCATATATTTGTAAGGCATGTCGGCATGTCCGTATTCGTACTCCATGTGGTATGCACCGAATCCGCCTCCAAATCCCTGTGTAGGGTTGAACCTTGCCATTCCAAGCAGGGAGTTTACCCTCTGCCCGTCTGTACACAGGTGCGTAACGCCGCCGTTTTTCCAGTATGACTCGAAATTCTCGGCAAAGATGTACTGCTCCGGTTTCCACCCTTTGTTGTATGCACTGTTGAAACGGTTCTGCAGGTCTGTATATCCAGATGATGCATATGCTTGTACGATACCATAGTCAAAATATTCTGCTATTTCAGTATGCACAGCGTATGGCACGCCGTCAATCATGAGGAGCTTGCCTGTACCTGATTTTGGACCGAGGTATTTTCCGATTGCAATGATGGTTCTCCTGAACAGTTCGTTGTTGTGCCCGACGAGCGGACCGCTTGCGCCATATCCAGGCTCGTAGTCAATGTCAAGCCCGTCATAGTCATATTTCGCGATTGAGTCGCAGCAATATGCCTTGGCGAAAGCTTCTATACATTTGTCCTGCTCCTCCTCGGATACGTTAGGCCATCCCTCGCACTGGAACTGCTCCGGCAGGTCATCAAGGAATATTGTATATGTAACCTTGGTTCCCTTGACCTTCTGTACAAATTCCTTGTCGGCAATCTGCTCCTTTGTCAGTGAATGCCACTGGCTCCATATTGAGATGATGTCCATTGAGTCCGGTGCGCTGACAAGCTTTGTCTGGTATGAGGCTCCTACTGCTGTCCATGAGCCATACCATCCGAATGCAATCTTGTGCTTTGTCTTCTTGTATTCACGGAGTGCCTCGTAGTAGGCGTTGTCCCTCAATATCGGGGACTGCTCGTCCGGATGCTGTACCATTACCCTTTCCGGATTGATCCAGTCAGAGCAGCCGGCCACGAAAAAGCTTCCTAATATAAGGCCCGCTATGGAATATATTATAGATTTTTTCATTGCTGTTGATTTTTATATTTATTTCTTGTCCCACCAGAGCTTTACTCCTCCGTTGTCTGAACCTCCTATAAGGCTGATTGCCTTCTGGAGATTTTCATAGTTGTTTGAGTATTCCGAACGCGGGAATGTCATGCGGCGTACCTGGACCTGTGTGTTGATCTTGCCGGAGCTGAGGTTGTCCTTTACAGGGATTACCTTAGGATAGCCTGTGCGGCGGAATTCAGACCAAGCCTCCTGTCCGTTAGGGTACATTGCAATCCATTTCTGGGTTATGATGCGCTCCAGCTTCCTTTCAGCAGAGTCTCCGTCATTCCATTTCGGTGTGATGTCTGAAGGGGCGGAGTACGAATCTTTTGTTGTGCCTTTGTTCTTGTCCTCGAATGCAATCGGAGCATTGTTGCTTGCAAGATATGATATGGCAGCAGCCTCTGTAAGGCCGTTCTCAATAAATGAAAGTACAACACCTTCTTTATAGAAGCCTGCTGCATCACCTCCCATGTCCCAGCCAATGAGTGCACCTTCAGCACGGAGGAATGCGCTTTCTGACGCAAGCATCCATACAACAGGAGTGCTCTTTGATACGTTAGGGACAGAAAGTGAAAGGTAATTGTCCTGTATCATCTGCCTGATACCTGAACGTACGCCATGGTATCCACCTCCGTCAACAGTGCTTTCAGAGAAATATTTAGGAAGCCTTGGGTCATTGTATCCGTTGAGATAGCAGTCCATTGTGGCACCCATGCGTGTGTCCTTGTATGCGTTCCATACTTCCTCGAGAGGGTTGAAGACCTGGATTGTGCTGTTGCTCTTGAGGTATGCGCAGTCAGCCGCTGTTGTCATGACGCCATCAAGTACAGCCTCCTCTGCATACTGCTTTGCAAGGTCAGGCTCAACGAAACGGATTCTCATTGCCATACGGAGCTTCTCCGAGTTGGCAAGCTTGAGCCATTTCGAGTAGTCTCCGTTGAAGACAGGGTCAACGGCAGTCAGCATTGTTGTGCTTCCGTTGCTTGACGCTGCGTATTTCTTCAGGACCTCAATCGCACTGTCAAGGTCTGTAAACAGATTCTTGTAGACTGTCTCCTGGCTCTCGTAAGGATTTTCGTCCTCTCCGAATCCTGATACCGGAAGCGGTCCATAGATGTCAGAAGTGCGCTGGAGTGACATAACCTTGATTACTTCAGCCACGGCAAATATCTCGTCACCGATCAGACCGTTCTGGTGAGCGTACTTGAGGTTCAGCCAGGCAGGCATTACATTGGTGAATGTGACTGAGAAAGGTACGTTGTTGTACTCGGTGCCGTCAAGGTCGTATGTACATGTGTACGAGCCTCCGTTGAATGCCTGCGTTGGTGCGAGGTAGCCTGCAAATGAATCACCCATCAGGTTGCATGCCCTCTGGAATTCGTTTGCCCCGACATCGCTGCAAGGGATTACGGCATCCATTATCATGGTTGTTATATATGATTTGCTGTCAATCTCCTGCACTGCATCCGGATTCGTGTTGAATTTCTCGAATGACTTTGTGCACGCAACTATGGCCAATGCTGAAGCTGCAATGACAGAACTGAACCGTATTATATCTTTGGTTTTCATCTATATGCGTTTTTAGAATTGAAGTCTTACACTGAAACCGATATTCCTTGTGCTCGGCTGCATGAAATAGTCAAGTCCCTGGTAGTAGGTTCCTGTTGATGCAGTAAGTTCAGGGTCAAACGGAGCCTTGTTGTAAATCATCCAGAGGTTCCTTCCAACGAGTGAAACGGTCATCCCGAGCTTGTCCTTGAACCATTTGCGCGGAAGGTCATATCCGATGGTAACTTCCCTCAGGCGGACGTTTGTCATGCTGTACACATAGTGTGAGAGCATTGATGTACCGTTGCCGTTGTTTGCATAGAATGTCTTTGCATCAGGAAGGAACTGGTCTGCTGAAATCCATACTCCTCCGTTGTCCCTTGCGTCAGCAGAAGCCTGTGAGGCACCGAAACGGTCCATCAGGGCCTGTGTGGCTGATACTCCGTGTCCTCCGATACGTGCATCGATAAGGAAGCTGAGTGACACTCCCTTGAATGAGAATGTATTGTTCCATCCAAGTCTTGCCCTTGCCTCAGTGTTTCCGGCATAGATCCATGTGTTAGGGTCAAGGGTGACAGTGTTTGAGTTAGGGTCAACGTAGATCTGGCCATGGTCATCGGTCTTGAGGCCGGTTACGTAGAAGTCCCCGATAGAACCTCCCTGGGCAATCTTCATCCTGTATCCACCGTAGTCCATGTTCACTTCGTCAACAGTGACCAGGTTTCCGGACACGTCACGTGCACCTTCCGGTACAAGTTCCTTGATCTTGTTGCGGTTCATTGAGAATGTGAATCCTGTAGACCAGTAGAAATCACCCCATGTATTCTGGAATCCGAGTGATGCTTCCATACCCCAGTTATTTACCTTTCCGGCGTTTATATATGCCTGCTTGTATCCTGTACTTGGAGCAGCGTCATATTTGAAAAGCTGGTTGTAGGTGTTTGTATTGTAATATGTATAGTCCAGCCATACCATATTGTTGAGGAACTTCATGTTCAGGCCGACCTCGACAGATTTTGTGCGCTCCGGTGTCAGGTTGTACGCAGGAGCATAAGTGTCTGAGGAGATTATACCGCCTGTTGTGAGAGGTGTGTTTACTCCAGTGATGAAACGCTGAGGTGCATTACCTACCTCTGCGTATGATGCACGTACCTTCATGAATGATATTCCTGCCTTGCTGAGGTCAGTCATCGAAGATATTACTCCAGAGAGACCGACTGAAGGGTAGAACATGTTCGGTGTCTCGGTGAATGCCAGCATAGAAGGCCATTCGTTCCTTGCTGTCACATCAAGGTAGAGCATCCCCTTGTAGCCGAGCTGGAGTGTTGCATAGAGTGCCTGTGTCTGCTCATGCCACCTGTCTGCCATAGGGCTTGTCTGGGAATGCGTCATGCTGATATTGTAGACAGAGAATTTGTTCGGGGTCGTGGCAAGATGTCCTTCAAATCCTGAAGCATTGTTGACATCGTCCATGATGCTGGCTCCAAGGTTGAACAGGAGCGAGAAGTCATTGTTGAAGAATTTCTTGTCGATAGTAAGAAGGACATCACCATAGAAATTGTTATGGTTGATCTTGTTGTCCTGGTAGTTACCGAACTCTGATGCGAAAAGTGTGTTGGAAGATGCGTAGATCTTGCGTGTATAGTTCATTGACATGTTGTCAAGACGTGCACGTCCTGTGACATACATCCATTGGGTTATGTCCCATTTCAATGTACCGCTGATAGTGTACCTGTGTGCGGTGTTCTCGAACATCTCCCTGTTGATTTCCCAGTAAGGGTTCTCAACTCCGTTGATGAACTCAAGAGACCAGAACTGCTTCATGTAGCCTGCATTGGCATCATAACGCTCATAGATCTGGTATTTGGTGATATCGTCTCCGCGGGGGAACAGGTATGTGGCAATCAGCGGGTTGTGATAAAGTCCCTGTACTGTAGGATTGCTCTTGTACTGCTTCATGTAGCTTGCGCTTACATCCAGGGTCAGCTTGTCCTTGATCAGCTGTGTAGTGTTGCGGAGGCTGAAGTTATACCTGTTGTAGTTGTTGTTGCCGATGATACCCCTTGAATTGAGGGCAGAAGCAGAAGCGTATGTCTGGCTCCTCTCTGTTCCTGCTGTGACAGAAATTGAGTTGGACACGTTGTATCCTGTCTGGAAGAAATCAAGAGGATTGTAGGAGGACGGTGTCTCAAGCTTGCTTCCCCAGCTCATTGACGGTGAAGTGGCGTCTGTGCCGTATGTGTTCTGGAATCTTGGGGTGACAAACGGGTCGGAGAAAGTGGTATTGTTGGAAAATTCCACTTTCAGCTTTCCTGCCTGTCCTTTCTTTGTGGTGATAAGGATTACACCGTTTGCTCCCTGTGAACCGTAAAGTGCAGCTGCTGTCGCACCTGTTAGGATTGACATTGACTCGAAATCCTCAGGGTTCAGGTTGGCTATACCCTCGAAGTCACCTCCGTCCGGAGTCTCGAAATATCCTTCTGCCTGTGAGGAACGCAGGTCCGGCATAGGAATACCGTCGATTACATAGAGGGCATTGTTGTTGCCGCTGATTGATTTGACACCGCGCATGATTACACGTGTAGAACCACCGGCTCCTGATGCACTCTGGTTGATCTGGAGACCTGCAATCTTTCCTGAAAGCGAGTTCACGAAGTTTGCATCCTTGACAGCATTGATTACATCGCTGTTTACCTTCTGCACATTGTAGCTCAATGCCTTCTCCTCACGCTTGATGCCGAGTGCTGTGACCACAACGTCATCCAGGATTGTGCTTTCTTCATGCACAGTCAGCTCCATCCTGTCTGATGCACCGATTCCTGCTACAAGGCTTTCGTATCCGAGAACGGATATTTCAATCTGCCTGTCAGCCGGTTCAATTTCAATGGAGAATACTCCATCCAGGTCAGTAGTGACACCTCTGCTTGTGCCGACAATCATGACTGCTGCACCAGGTACCGGCTCACCGCTGTCGTCCTTGACAGTACCGGTGATTACGCGCCTTGCGTTCTGCTGCTGTTCAGCCTTTTTTGAAAGAATGACGTATGTGCCGTCTACATTGTATGCAATGTCAGTACCTTTCAGGATAGTCTGCATTACATCATTGATGGAGGCCTGTGCGACATCAACGGAAACCTTGATGCCGGTATTTACCCCCCCCCTTGTAGACAAACAGGTAACGCGACTGCTGCTCAATCGCTTTCGTGACTTGCTCAATGGAAACATTCTCCATTTTCAGAGTCAAGCCCTTGTCCTGATTCTGGGCAGACAGGATTCCTGCCCCCAGAAATACAAAGCCGATGATTACGGATAATCTTCGTAGCTTGAGTAATGTTTTAAGCATAGTTGTTTAATGATTTTAATAAATTGGTTATTCTCTGTATATTTTGGAATTTATGCAGATTCTCAATATATGGTTACAGTGTTGGTTTCTTCATCCCTTGTGAATTCAAAACCTGTCGTGTGCTGCAGAATCTTCAGGGCGTTGTCTATTCCGTCGCTGATCCTTACCTTTCCCCTCGCACCGTCTATGTCGGGTGCGGATCCGGAATCTATGACTATGCTTATGTTGAAGACCCTTTCAAAATCCTTCATGAGTTCCGTGAATGTCTTTCCATCTATCTTTACTATGCCCTTTGTCCAGCAGATGTCCGGATTCTCATCATGTGTCACTTCAAGCCTGCCGTCCATGATCTTTATTATGTCATTCGGCTGCATAGTAATCCTGCTCCTGTTGCCGTTTATGTTTGCTGTAAGTGCGATCTTGCCTTCAAGGAGTGTCGTGGTGAACAGATTCTCCTCCTCTGAAACCAGCACATTGAAAGTAGTGCCGAGCACTTCTATTTCAGAAGCAAATGTATTGACAATGAAAGGACGTCTGCTGTCATGCTTAACCTCAAACATGGCTTCACCTCCTGTCAAGGTCACATCACGCCTGCCTTTCCGGAAAATTGCAGGGTACTGGAGCCTTGCACCGGAATTGAGATAGACTGATGTGCTGTCAGGAAGCATTACCTTTATGATTTCCCCGCGCGGAGCCTCGATGCATGTCAGCTGCCTGGAGAAAGAATCTATTGTCACCTCCTGGACAATGTATCCTGATATGACAGCCACAACGGCAGCCGCTGCCACCTTTGCAGAGATTCCTGCGATGCGTTTCCATATCTGCCTTTTCCTGCTGCGTTCCATTTTTGCCCTGATTGAGTCGAGCTCTGACAGGTCATTGATAAGGTGCATTCCGTTGAACGCATCCTTGCATTCTTCGGGATATTTCCTGTATAGCTCTTCGATGAGCAGTTCTTCATCCTGTGAAGTTTCCCCTCTGAGATGCCTATAGATGATTTCGTTGTCTATTCTGTCCATGTATACCTGTTATAATATAAAGCTGTTCAATTGTTGTAATGTCAAGATAATAATATGACAATTTCTATATAAACGCATAAAAAGGCTGTGTTTACATTGCAAATTGTTAAAAAAATGTCTTTTTTATGTCTTTTGTGCAATGTCAGGCCTTTCTCAACGTAGATAATTGTATCTGAAAACTTGTCTGCCGGTATACAAGGAGACAACAAGGTCATCTGGAATGGAAGCTCTTCCTGTATTCAGAGGCCGATTTTCCGCACAGCCTGCGGAACTGCCTGCTGAAATTTGACGGGCTGTCGAACCCGCATTCGTATATTATTTCTTCAATGGACATGCCACTGGCATCCTGGAGCAGTCTGCAGGCTTTTTCAATCCTAAGGTATTGTATATAATTGAATATGGATATGCCTTTCTGCATCTTGAAGCTCCTGCATAGTGCGCTCGGGTTTTGTCCGGCATAGCCGGCAATGTCTTTGAGGGTTATCCTTTCCTGGAAATGTCTCCTGATATAGAAATAGCACCGTTCTACCGCCGGGGCATTCCTTATTTCAACATCAGACTGTTCCTCTGTCATCTCCGGGATTCTTGTCGCTTGGCCTGAAATTCCCCCGAGCCTGTCCAGAAGCCTCAGCAGGCTGATAATGCGTTCTATTCCCTCTGCCTTTTCCGTTTCACGGAACATTTCGAAAAGTCCTCCAGTGATACCTTTTCTGAAAATGCATCCTTTCCTGCCGGTTTCCAGCAGCCTGGAGATATTTGACATTTCCGGGACAGAATCCATTGTCACCGGGAATATGCCCTCTGTAAACTGTATTATATGCTTTTCACTCTGGAAATCCTGCCCGCTGCCTGTGTGCGGAAGATGTGCTGTCCCTGCCCCTATCATGATAATGTCATCTTCATGGCATCTTATGGTCATGTTGTCTATGGTGATGAAATATCCGTTATGCAGTGTATAGCTTATCTGGTGGAACGGGTGGCTGTGTGGGTGCATGAAAAAAGTCGGGGGAATCATGCTCCCGACAGAGCCATAGATATTCTCTTTTGCAAATACGGATCTGCCGCTCAGCTCGACCGTATCCAGTGTCAATATCCCGTCTTTCATGCTGCGTCTTATATCTGATGCAAATATATGCAATGTTTTTGCAAATATTAAGGAGGATAATCTGATATCTTGATGATATTTTTGCATAGCTGTATTGGCCAGGAGCAAATGCAAAGCTTTGTCTGACTATGCCAAGGCGGAAAGTGACTGTAAACAAAATTTAAAATAAGGATGATGATAATCAACAAATTGAGAAGACGGGCCAGTACAGGGTACATCGCCCTGGATTCCCGCAATTGCAAGGCTTGCTGGGAGTGTGTGGATGCTTGTCCCCAAAAGGTAATCGGAAAAGTCAAAGTGTTCAGCCACAGGCATGCGCGTATTGTAGATGCGGAGAGCTGCATCGGATGCAGAAAATGTGTCAAGGCATGCCGGTACGGGGCAATTTTATCCATAGTGGAGCAGTAAGGCATTGGGGCAGAATCTTCTGATGTCTGTCCTGACACGCTTGTCCTGTATAAAGGGATTTGCTGTTCACTCCTTGAGTGATATATATTGCCCTCCTTATGCAGGCTTCAAGGAAATAAATCGTGACAGGAGAAAATATCTGGAGGTTTTTTATTATCTTTGCCGCCCTTTTGAAATATTGTTGAAGACCGGAAGTCTTGTATTATAGGTGCTATCAAGCACACTGAAGACTCCTTTGTATTGGAAAGTCCCTTCAAGGGACCCCGGGTCCTTCCGTGACCCGGCCATTCCCCCTGAAAGGGGGACGCAAGGGGGTTGGTGAGGGTGCTCTCCAAGCACACTGAAGACTCCTTTGTATTGGAAAGTCCCTTCAAGGGACCCGGGTCCTTCCGTGACCCGGCCATTCCCCCTGAAAGGGGGACGCAAGGGGGTTGAGAAAGGTGCTCTCCAAGCACACTGAAGACTTCAAGAAGTCTTCAGTGTGCTTGTAACCACTTAAAAAACAAGAAAAATGCAGCAAAACCCTTCCGGCGGACAGCATGTCCAGCCACAGGGCCGGAGCCAAAGAAACCTCCTGTCCCTCCCGTTTGTACTGATGGCAATACTTTTCAATGTATGCCTGATTGCCTCCAATCTTTTTGAGACAAAGCTTTTTATGGCCGGGCCGATAGCCTTGACCGGAGGAGTCATAATCTTTCCGGTTTCCTACATCCTCAACGACTGTATAGTGGAAGTGTGGGGCTACCGCAAGGCACGCCTTGTAATCTGGACCGGGTTTGCCATGAATTTCTTTGTCGTGCTTATGGCGCAGATTGTCCGTCTGCTTCCTGCGGCACCGTTCTGGGACGGCGGGCCGCATTTCGACTATGTGTTTGCAATGGCACCGAGGGTAACGCTTGCATCCCTGCTGGCATTTATTTCAGGTTCGACCATGAATGCCTATGTAATGAGCAGGATGAAGCTTGCCTCCGGAGGAAAGTGGTTCTCTCTCAGGGCCATAGTTTCATCAATAGCAGGTGAGTCCATAGATTCGCTTATATTTTTCCCTATTGCATTCTGGGGGATAGGCCTCCACGAGATGCTTACTCTTATGCTTACCCAGATTGTCCTCAAGACATTCTACGAAGTTATTATTCTCCCTGTCACTAATGCCGTGGTAAAGACTGTCAAGAAGTATGAGGGAGTGGATACATTTGATGAGAATATATCCTATAACCCTTTCAGGATTACAGATATATAATCTACTGGACGTTTGGACCCGTAATGGCCAATTTTTCAATGGAACCGGCTTTATGCTATGCCTTGAAATCCTAAATACAGATATATTATGATAAATAAAGACGCAGCACTGGTGGTCTTTAGCGGTGGACAGGACTCTACAACCTGTCTCTACTGGGCTAAGGAACACTTCAAGAAAGTATATGCACTGACATTTTTCTATGGACAGAAGCATAGCCTGGAGATTGAACTTGCCCGCAAGATTGCGGAGAAGGCTGATGTTGAATTCTGCCTTATGGATGTGTCATTCATAGGACACCTCGGCTCGAATTCACTGACAGACACTGCCATTGAAATGGACCAGGTCAAGCCTGCTGACAGTTTCCCGAATACATTCGTCCCGGGGCGCAACCTCTTTTTCCTGAGCATAGCTTCCGTATATGCAAGGGAGAAGGGGATAAACCATATCGTGACCGGAGTCTCCCAGACTGATTTCAGCGGTTATCCTGACTGCAGGGATGCCTTTGTCAAATCCCTGAATGTCACCCTGAACCTTGCCATGGATGAGCAATTTATAATACATACTCCGCTGATGTGGATTGACAAGGAGCAGACTTGGGAACTTGCGGACCGTCTCGGTGTGCTCGACCTTGTGCGCAATGAGACACTTACATGCTACAATGGAGTGCCTGGAGACGGATGCGGACATTGTCCTTCCTGCAAGCTGCGTAATGAAGGCCTGCAGAAGTATATTGCAAAACGCAAATCGCTGTAAAACAAATGCTTGCTTGACTGCGGGTGCGGACCTTGGAGTACCCGCGCAGCGATAAATGATTGAGTGTTATTATATTACATTTTGCATTGAAAATATGGAAAACAGGGAAAATGAGGGACTGAAATCCCTTGGAAGAAAGACAGAATACAGGAGCGACTATGCTCCGGAAGTCCTGGAGACATTTGTGAACAGGCACCAGGAAAATGACTATTGGGTACGTTTCAACTGCCCTGAATTTACAAGCCTGTGCCCGATTACAGGGCAGCCTGACTTCGCAGAGATACGCATCAGCTATATCCCTGATGTGAAAATGGTCGAGAGCAAGAGCCTGAAGCTCTATCTTTTCAGTTTCCGCAACCATGGAGATTTCCACGAGGACTGTGTCAACAAGATAATGAAGGACCTCATAAGTCTTATGGATCCTAAATATATAGAGGTGACCGGCCTGTTTACCCCGAGGGGAGGAATATCAATCTATCCTTATGCCAACTATGGGCGTCCTGGAACAAAATATGAAGCATTGGCTGAAAAGCGGATGGCCGAACACGAGTAGCCTTTCTTAAGCCGGAAATCATTATCTTTGCAGCCCATAATAATACATGATGAATATGAAAAAGATAATAAATCCATGGCTTGGACTGGAGAGCGAAGGGTACAACTGCTTCGGATGTTCACCATCCAACCCGTATGGACTGAAGATGGAATTCTATGAGGACGGTGATGAGATTGTCTCTTTCTGGAATCCTGGCAACAACTACCAGGGGTGGCTCAATACATTGCATGGAGGAATCCAGGCAGCGCTGATGGACGAGATTGCCATGTGGGTGATTGCCCGCAAGCTGCAGACCTCCGGAATGACTACGAACCTTAATATAAGGTACCGCAATCCGATACCGACAGGGGAGGGACAGACAATTGAAATCCGTTCGCATATCAAGGAACAGAAGCGTAATTTCGTGATACTTGAAGCCAATATCGTACACGACGGTAAGGTCTGTTCAACAGCAGAGATAACATATTTCTGTTTCCCTAAGGAGAAAGCTGCAACAGACTATTATTTCAAGGGTTGCCACACGGAAGATGAATGACGTGGTAGCCAATATGGAGAACGGGCCGGCATCCGCCGGCCCGTTCTCCATATATGTACATCTGTCACCCTATACAAGGGCAAATGAAAGGTCACCCTTGCAGCAGAGCTTTCCGTTTACTTCAAGCTTTGCCTCACAGAAGAAAAGCATTCCTCTGCTTGAAACCAGCTTTGCAGTGATTTCGCAGGTATCACCTGGGCGTACAATGTTCTTGAACTTTACATTGTTGATTCCACTGTACAGCGTAGTGTGGCCTTTGATAAGGTCCTTGACAAGAAGAGCACAGCTCTGGGCCATAATCTCGCACTGGATTACTCCAGGGACGATAGGATTGCCAGGGAAGTGTCCACGGCAGAAGAATTCATCTTCCTTTATCGTGTATTTTGCGTGTGCAACACCGTTCTCGTCAATATCAATCTCATCGACGAGCAGCATAGGCTCGCGATGCGGGAGATATTCTTTAAGTTCTTCTTTGTTCATTTTATTAAAGGAATAGGTTTTAGTACTTTAATTTCTTAAAATTTTCTGAATGCTACACAGCCGTTGTGTCCACCGAATCCAAGTGAATCAGAGATTGCCACTGTGAGTTCTGCCTCTACCGGCTTGTTTGGAGTGTAGTCAAGGTCACACTCAGGGTCAGCAGCGTCCAGGTTTATTGTAGGAGGGACAACACCGTTCTTCAATGCAAGCACTGAAGCGATTGCCTCTACTGCTCCTGCTGCGCCGAGCATGTGTCCGGTCATTGACTTTGTAGAACTGATATGTGCCTTGTATGCATTCTCACCGAGGGCAAGCTTGTATGCCTTTGTCTCTGATGAGTCATTTAGTGATGTTCCTGTCCCGTGTGCATTGATGTAGAGGACATCCTTATCTGCATCGAAACCTGCCTGGTCGAGGGCCATCTTGATTGCCGCAGACTGTGTCACGCCGTCCGGTCTTGGTGCAGTCACGTGGTGTGCGTCGCATGTGTTGCCATATCCTACAACCTCAGCGAGGATTTCGGCTCCACGTGCCTTCGCATGCTCATACTCTTCAAGTACAAGCATTCCTGCGCCCTCTGCCATTACGAATCCACCCCTGTTGGCGTTGAATGGAAGCGAAGCGTATTTAGGGTCCTCTGCCCTTGAAAGGGCCTTGGCGTTTGCGAAGCCTGCAATTCCAAGTGGAATGGTGGCAGCCTCTGCTCCTCCGGCGATTACTGCATCTGCATAGCCGTGGAGGATAGCCCTGTAGGCTTCACCGATTGTGTGTGTGGATGTCGCGCATGCTGTTACGATTGGAACGCATGGACCGCATGCATTGTTGCGGATTGCGATGTTTCCTGCAGCGATGTTTGAAATCATTGTCGGGATGAAGAGCGGTGAAATCCATTTCGCACCGTCCTTTATCATCTTTTCAGTCTCCCTGTACTGTACAGAGAATCCTCCGATTCCGGAGCCTACATATACACCAAGCCTGAAAGGATCGATGTTGCCCCCCTCTGCGGAACTCAGTCCGGCCTGCTGCATAGCCTGGTATGCTGCTGCTACAGCGAAGACTGTAAATTTATCCTGTTTTCTTGCGAATGCAGGCTCAATCCCGTACTCGGCAGGATTAAAATCCTTGACTTCACCTGCAATCTTTACAGGCAGGTCGTCAGTAGGGAATTCAGTGATGAAGTCTATGCCGCAAACTCCGTCAAGGAGGTTCTTCCAGAATGTCTCGACATTGTTTCCGACAGGTGATATCACACCTGTTCCCGTAACTACAACTCGTCTATTGCTCATATTGTTTTTCTTTAATTATTAAGCCAAAATATTGCCTGGGTTTCCGAGAATCTTCTCTGCACCGAGAATGAGGTCTTCAACAATAGCCTTTGCCGGCTCTATCTTCTTGACCATTCCAGCTACCTCTCCTGCCATGTAGCTTCCGTTTGTATCTCCCTCTTTCACTGCCTTGCGG
Source organism: Bacteroidales bacterium (assembly GCA_023667095.1). GTDB lineage: Bacteria > Bacteroidota > Bacteroidia > Bacteroidales > UBA932 > Cryptobacteroides. Next base: position 258,431 of record JAMPAT010000001.1, on the reverse strand, counting down.
AGTGCTCCTGTACCGAATGCAAGTATCTCCTCTGGGGTTACTGCAGGGTCTGCCTCCATCTTTGCGAAGTTCTTGGAGAAAGGTGTCTTGAGTGAACGGACAGGATGTCCGAGTGTCTTTCCTGTGACTATAGTTGACACATCAGATGCCTTGAGGATCTTGTCCTTGTAGTTCTGGTGTGCTGTACATTCCTCAGCAGCAAGGAAACGTGTACCTACCTGTATCGCATCCGCTCCAAGGATGAATGCCGCAGCAGCTCCACGTCCGTCGCATATGCCGCCCGCTCCTATTACCGGGATTTCCACTGCATCTACAACCTGCGGGAGGAGTGCCATTGTATGTATCTCACCTACATGTCCGCCGGATTCAGCGCCTTCTGCGATTACAGCTGTCGCACCGATTGACTGCATCTTGAGTGCAAGTGCGACTGAGGCCACAACCGGGATGACCTTGATTCCTGCAGCCTGCCATGCCTCCATATACTGGGCAGGTGAGCCTGCACCTGTAGTAAGTATCTTGACACCTTCGTCAATTACCATCTGCGCAATCTCCCCTGCATTAGGTGCCTGGAGCATGATGTTTACGCCGAATGGGTTGTCAGTAAGCTCTTTGCATTTTCGAATCTCGTTCCTGACTGCCTCTGTGCCTGCATTGATTGAGGATATCAGGCCAAGGCCGCCTGCGTTTGATACGGCGGCAGCAAGTGATGCATCGGCAATCCATGCCATTCCGCCCTGGAATACAGGGTATTTGATACCGAGTATTTCGCAAATTCTGCTTTTGATCATATTTCTGAAATTATGTGTTCTATATTAATCCGGATGCAAATGTAATCAAATTTTACCATTCAAGGATTGCAGCACCGGAAATGAATCCAGCACCGAATGCACTGAGGACAACCTTGTCACCCTTTTTCAGCAGGCCTTTGCGGTTGCACTCGTCCAGAAGGATAGGGCAGCATGCCGATGATGAGTTTCCATGGTCCTCGATGTTTGTAGGGAATTTTTCAGCCGGCTGTCCGAGGAAATCGCGTATGGAATTGATGATTCTCATGTTTGCCTGATGAAGGAGATAGTGGTCTATCTCGTCAGCCTGCATGCCAAGCTCGTCAAGAAGGTATTTGATGTCTCCGCTTGAAGCCTTCACAGCAAACTTGAACACGTCCTGGCCTTTCATCTGGAGACTCTCTGAGTGCTCCTCCTTGGTAATATAAGGTGTAGGTTCAAGTGTGCGTATCTGGTAGAGCTTGTCGGTCGCGCTTGCTGCTGACAGCTTTATTCCCTTGATATTGTCTCCCTCTGTGAGGACAGCGGCACCAGCACCGTCACCGAACAGCACACAGACGTTCCTGTCTTTCCAGCTTGTCATCCTTGACGGCTCCTCTGCACAGACAATCAGGACATTCTTTACCTTGCCTGCAAGGAAATGCGTCTCGGCAACATCAAGTGCGTAAAGGAAACCTGCGCACGCGCAGTTTATGTCAAGACAAGGACAGCTTGCCCCGATTCCTCCCTGTATGATACAGCTCAGGGATGGAGTGATATATTCGTTTACTACATTTGAACATATTATGAAGTCAAGCTCGCTTGCCTTCAGCCCTGAATCCTCCAATGCTTTCTTTGCTGCCTCTATTGCCAGGTCTTCCAGCTTCTCGTCAGAGATTACATGCCTGCTCCTTATTCCTGTCCTCGGATAGATCCATGCATCGCTGGTGTCCAGAAATTCTGAGAGCATGTCGTTCGTCACTACCTTCTTCGGAAGGACGCTTCCCGTTCCTATTATCTTCATTTCCTATATCTGTTAGTTTCTATAATTCCTGCTGTGTCCAGGTTCTCCATGGACGCAAAAAACCGGACAAAAATACGTATGCTTTTTTATACAGAAAAATATTTTGCCCAATAAGTGGCAATAACCCGGATATAGTGGCTGGTTCATGGCAAAACAATGTCAAATTGTGGCAAATTTTTGAAATATGTGGCGAATTTTTTACCTTTGTGCCCCATAAAGACAGGGATATGAACAAGAAATTACCGGATTATTTCCTCGGAAAGCTTCAGATGGTCGGCACAGTGACATTTTCGGTGCTGTTCGCTATAATATTCCTTAATATATATATACCTTTTTCCGATACTGCCTGGTTCAGGCTCGGGGATTCGGTGTTCTTTCTCTTTACAGCAGGCTTTATCGCGCTTTCCATACTTATCCTCATTCTAAGCAGGGTGCTCATGTACCATGCAAGAAAATGGTTCCGGATGACATATCTCATATATGTCCTATGGAGCATTGCAGAGGTCGTGATGATATGTTCATTCTACACATTTGTCACACTTGATATCCAGAATCCTCCATCGCTGTCTACATCGATGATATTCTCGAAGGCAATGCTCTACGGTACGATTGCACTGATAATTCCGGAGGTTATTTCCGGAATGTATCTCGCCCTTGTCGACAAGAACAAGACTATCCGTCTTATGAACTCAATGGGGGTGGTGACTGACGACGATGTATCCGGAAAAGGGGAGAGCAGGATAACCCTCTTTGACAACAAGGGTGCACTCAGGCTTTCGCTCAAGTCATCCAGCCTTTATTATATAGAGTCAGATGACAATTATATAAAGGTGTGGTATGCCGACAATGCCGGTGAGCTGAAAAGCTATATCCTTAGATGCCGCCTGAAATCTGTAGAGGAGAATTTCAGGGACAGTTCCCTGATGAGGGTGCACCGTAAATATATTGTAAATGCAGACAAGGTAAAGGTCCTCCGCAAGGAGCAGGATGCATATTATCTTGATATAGACAATGAGCAGATCGCTCCTATAGCTGTCACAAAGACATATCTTGACAATGTCCTGAACCGCTTTCTCAATGGGGATGTCGCCCGTAATGCATGTGGGGAAGCCATGTAGCTTCCTTTTTTTTTGCTTTCATTTCTGGAATTCCTGCTTCCTGTGGACGACTGTCAGGGCTATTTTCTCCTTCTGCCGCTGCGGAGCCTTGATGCGGACTGTACCATTGCCTCATCAAGTGCAATAGCCCGTGCTGCGAGGACATCAAGTATGGCTGCAACTATAGGGAAGACCGCTGTAATTGAAAAAGTCATTTTCCCTTCAATCCCGTTGATTTCAATACCTGTTATCTGCCCGTGATAGAAGTCTACTCCAATCCAGATCTGGAATCCTATAAGGAGCAGGGCTGCCAGTACGCAGACCCTCATCTGGAGCATCCTTGCCTTGAAAGTGAGCAGTGCAATGACATTTGCCGAAAACAATGATATGAGGAAGATAAGGAACGCTGTCTTTTCATAATAGTGAATATCAACGCTTTCCCCATTCGGCCCGAGGGCTGTTGCCATTGTGCAGAAAAACAATGAACCTACGAGAATGCTTGCAACTGCAAGGTATAAAGTCTGTATCCTTTGCCACATGATCCTGTTGAATTTTGTATAAGTCTTATTGTAAATATCCTGTCTTATGAGGCCTGTGGTGCTGTTTTTGTCCATGGACTCCCAAAGGCTTTCAGCGGGCAAAAATAGGAATTTTCATGAAATAAAACTATATTTGACGTCTGTTGTTTGTTTTTTCAGCATATACTCAAAGCCTGAGGCTTTATAAAACAGATACAGAAAGACTAGCCCTGGATGGCCTGTGACATTATTGATATAAAAACGCAGAATTGTCAAGTCGGCATCCGCCGACCCGTTTCTTCAGAAACGGAGTCCCTCCCCAAGGGAGGGATTTAGGGAGGGGTAATGTATATGATATAAGGCAAAGCCGTCAGGCTTTGAAAAACGTTGATAAAAGATATGGCCTCCAATGGCCAGTGACATTATTAATATAAAAAACGCAGAATTGTCAAGTCGGCATCCGCCGACCCGTTTCTTCAGAAACGGAGTCCCTCCCCAAGGGAGGGATTTAGGGAGGGGTAATGTATATGATATAAGGCAAAGCCGTCAGGCTTTGAAAAACGTTGATAAAAGATATGGCCTCCAATGGCCAGTGACATTATTAATATAAAAACGCAGAATTATGAAAATAGCAGAATCAGAGCTTATAATCAATTCCGACGGGTCGGTATTCCATCTGCACCTGAGGCCGGAAGAACTTGCAGACAACGTGATCCTTGTCGGAGACCCTGGAAGGGTAGACATGATAGCGGAATATTTCGATGAAAAGGAGTTCCGTCATCAGTCACGTGAATTCGTCTCCGTAACAGGTAAATACAAAGGAGTAAGGATGACAGCCATTTCTACAGGTATCGGTACTGACAATATCGATATCGTGATGAACGAGCTTGACGCCCTTGCAAACATCGATTTTTCAACACGTGAAATCAAGGCAGAGAAACGCTCGCTCAATATAATCAGGATCGGGACATCTGGCGCAATCCAGCCTGACATACCTCTTGGCTCATTTGTCTTCTCGCATGTGTCAGTCGGATGCGACGGACTTCTTAACTGGTATGCAGACAGGGACAGCATAGTGATGCCTGGCATAGAGGACGCTTTCAAGAAGCATACAGGATGGAACCGTCATCTGACAGACCCTTATTTTGTAAAGGCAGGGCAGAAGATGATAGACAAGTTCAATGACTGCACAATCAAAGGCATGACAATAGCTGCCTCCGGCTTCTATGGCCCGCAGGGACGTGTGCTCCGTCTGCCTCTTGCAATGCCTGACATGCTTGATACATTCGAATCATTCCGCTATGGTGAATGGCGTGTGACAAACTTCGAGATGGAGGGCTCCGCAATTGCAGGCATCGCAGCACATCTCGGACACAACGCAGGCACGGTATGCTGCATTATAGCCAACAGGCATCTCAAGAGCAGCAATCCTGACTATAAACCTCAGGTCCGCAAGCTAGTGGAACTTGTCCTGGACAAGCTTGCAGAATAGCTCCCAGTTCCATGTGCTGACAACGACAAGTCTGACCTCAAAGTCATATTGACTTCAAGGTCAGACTTGTTTCTGTACTGTCAGTTTGCTGTCCTGTCCATGGGACAATGACTTATTTACAAGCCTGCTCTCATAATGGCTCCTGGTGTAGCTGAAACCAATGGAGAGACTGACCTCCCACAGTCATCTACAATGGAACCGGCAGCATTTGACATACAAAAAAAGAGAAACCACAAATTTTACACATAAAGAAAAGAGACACAAAAAAAGAAAAAGCATTAAAAAGAGAAAAAATTATTATAAGAAAAAGAAAAATCTGCATCTGGAGGCCTTTAGGTGTGGTACCGGCGTTGAAGTAATTGCTACTTTTGGCAGTGGACAGAAGATGGCGACGGGACGTAATGGCCTCCGTATCTTGTCCCTCCGGACTCCCCGTTGATATCATATTCATATAATAATAACGACTAAAGCACAAATGCAATGGAAATCTACAGTAAAAAGTATGTGCCTCTGATCTCGGACGCCGGATTCAAGGCGGTCTTCGCCTGTCATTCAAACAGGGATCTTCTCAAGGAACTTCTGAACCACCTCCTGCCAGAGGAGGTGACCATAGATGAGATAGTGGAGTACTGCG